>DAOTXC010000122.1:0-9229 GCA_034435555.1 Anaerolineae bacterium | reverse complement strand
GGGTTGCGGTTGCGGTCGGCGTGGGTTGGGGCGTGGCCGGCTGTGGTGTCGGCTCCTGGGTCGCCTCAGGCGTCGCCGCCGTGCAGCCGCTCCACACAGCGAGCATGACAACCAGCAAGAGCAACCTGCGGACACGAGTCATTTTAGATCCTCCAGTTGGTGCATTCGTTCCCACGTGCGCACGTTCCCACGTCGTTGCGGGGCAGCTGAGGAAGATATCGGTGCCGCAGTAGGGACAGCGAATGACGCCCTTGCCGGCGAGTTCGAGTTGTCCATTGCAGTTGGGGCAAGTGCTGCCCTCGCGCAGTTGGGAGGCGTCGGTGGAGTAGAGCATCTGCTCCTGCCAGTTGATGTAGCCGGAGAAGAAGCCCTTGTTGACCAGGTCGTAGAGCATCGCCTTGAGGTCGTCGCGGCTTACGTCGAGCTCGAAGGCGGCCTGGGCGATGTCAATCTGTCCCTGGGCCTGCACCATGCCGAGCAGCTTGCGCTGTTGTTGGGCGTGGGCCAGCTGTTCGGCCTCGCCTCTGCCGCGCAGTAGCATAAAGGCCCCCGCGCCGATGAGGGGCGCGCACACGATGAAGGCTAGCCCCAGGCCCAGGATGGCAGCGGTGGCGGTCAGGCCGCCTTCGTTGAGCGCGCCAGCGCCTACCCAAAGGGCCGCGATGACGCAGAGCAGGACACCGCCTGCGATCAAAAGTGTACCGATAATTTTTCCGGTGTTCATGGTAGCCTCCTAAAACGAGTCAGCTAGTCAGCGAATCGGCGAGTGGTTCCGAATATTGATGAGCTAAATACGCAATACGCAATACGCAATACGCAATACGCATTACAATCTCAACGCGCTTGAACCACCGCCTCGATTGTACTACAATTTGGAGGGCTTGCCAAGAAGGAGACGGTTAATCGGGGGCCAGGGGGAGCTGGACGATCATGCAGGCGCCGGGATGGTCGGGGTCGTCGTGGATGGGACTTTCGGCCCAGATGGTACCGCCGTGGGCCTCGGCGATGGCGCGGACGAGCGCCAGTCCCAGTCCCACGCCGCCGTAACGCCGCTTGGGGCTACCATCTACCTGGTAGAAACGCTCGAAGATCTTATTGAGCTTGTCGGCGGGGATGCCGATGCCGGTATCGGAGACGCGAATCTCGGCGCAGTTCTGGTGTTGTCCCAGGCTGACGGTGATCACGCCCCCTGTCGGCGTGAATTTGAGCGCGTTGCCGATGAGATTGTCGAAGATGCGGCGAATCTGCGCCAATTTGCCGTTGATGCGCAGTGGGCCATCGTGGGCGTGGCATTCCAGGGTGATCTGATTGGCTGTGGCCTCTGTTTGGAACTCAGAGACGATGCTTTGGGTGAGGGGCGTCAGCTCGATGGGCGTGGTATCTTCCGGGAGTTGCCGCTGGCTTTCGATCTGGTCAATCTGCCAGAGGAGGGTGATGCCCTCGACCAGGCTCTTGAGCATCCGGCTGCGGCGGGTGATGATCTCGACGGCGTTAATCTGCTCAGGGGCCAGCACGCCCAGCTCCCCATTGGCGAGCAGCTCCGCGTAGCCCAGAATCAGCGCCAGCGGGGTGCGCAGCTCGTGGGAGATGTTCTGGATCAGTTCATTCTTCATGCGGTCGAGCTCTTCTTTGCGTTGGAGGGCCTCCGACATCTGCAGAGCGCGGGTCTCGACCTCCTGGTAGAACCGGGCATTTTGCAGCGCCAGGGCGACGGGGACGCTGAGCGCCTGGAGCAGCTGCAGATCTGCCTCTCCAAAGCCGTGTAAGCGGTTGCTCAACAGGCTGAGGCAGCCGAGGAGCTGTCCCTGGGCCTCCAACGGAATATTGAGCGCGGAGTTGACCCATTCATCCACCCCCGGCACGAAGAGCCAGCGCGGGTCTTGGTGGACATCCGGCACGAGTGCGGCCTCGCGGTGCGTCAGCACCCAGTTAAGCAAGCCCTGCTGGGCCTCGGCGTTCATCATGTCCTCGAGGGCGGGGAAAGCATCCGCATCAATTCCCTGGGCGGCCAGCACAATGATGTGTCCGGTCGCTTCCTCCCACAGATAGATGAGGCCGCGCCGCACCTGCATGGCTTCGCCGATGTGGATGAGCGCGCGTGTGGCGACCTCATGCGGTTCCAGCGTCTCGTTGAGGGTGTGGGTGAGCCTGTAGAGCAGGGTCAGGCGATGGTGTTCTTCTTCCAATGAGGTGACGAGCCGCAGGTGTTCCAACGTGGCCGCGACGTAATCCGCAAAGAGGCGCAAGTTCCAGGCGTCCTGGGTGTTCATCTGCCCGGCGCGTTGCCCGTCCACACTCAGGAAGCCGATGATCCGCCCGCGCACAATGAGCGGCGTTCCCAGGTAGCAGCGCAACACGTCCGCTTCTGGATGCGCTGTCCACAGGTCGGAGTTGTGCGTGTCGGGTATGAGGAGGGCTTCGCGGTTTTGTAGCATGTATTTGAAGGTGGGGATGGAGGAGATGTCGGCGTTGATCTGGCTCAGGATGTAGACGTTGATGTCGAGCTGTTCGTAGCCCTCGTAAGCGACCAGCTGCAATTTCTGATCTTCGACCAAATAGATGTTGGCGGCATCGCCGGGCACGATGCGCAGCGCCTGGTGGACGGCTTGTTGCAGGGCCTCTTCGGAGCGGCGCACGCGCGAGAGGCTCAGCCCGGCGCGGGAGAGCGTCTCCAACCGCTGCCACGCCAGTTGGCGCTCCGTCACATCCACCACGGTGGCGATGATGGCCGGGGCGTTCGCGTGTGTGATGCGCGCGCCATGGATCTCGGCGTCGAAGCGCGCGCCATTCTGTCGCATCCCCACGAAGGTTTTGCGGGTGGCGCGGATGTGGTTTTCGAGCTGATCTCTGATATCGCGGCTGATTTCTTCGCGGCTCTCAGGGGCGATCAATTCCAGCGTCGGTACCTTGCCTGCCAGGTCGCGGGGACTGTCATAGCCGAACATCCGCGCCAAAGCGGGGTTGGCGTAGTGGATCAGGTTCTCCTGGATGAGGATGATGCCCACTTGCGAGTATTCAGCCAGCGTGCGGAAGCGCTCTTCGGAGCTGCGCAGGGCAATTTCTGTTTCGCGTTGGCGCGCGTCAATCTCCATCCGCTCCAGGGCGAAGCCAATATCGCCCGCCATCTCCTGCAGCAGTAGCGTCTCATCCTTGTTGAAGAGCGCCGGATCATCGGCCTGCAGGTTGAGGATGTGTGTGACCTGTCCATGCACCTGGATGGGCGCGGCCATGACCCAATGCACCACGCGCTTGGCGGCTGCATCGGACACCGGTAACGGCTCCTCCTCCGTCAAGGGGCGGCTGAAGACGACCGGTTTCTTGATGCGGATCGCGATCTTTTGGGGGGATTGGCTGTGGACCGGCATGTCGTCCGCTTCCAGGATTTGCACAACCGGTTTATAGTTCCCGGCCCAACTGCGGGGTTGGATGCGCGTGCTGTGCCTGTCGAGGCTGCCGATCCACACGCTGTCGTACTGGCGTTCCTCCATCAGGATTTCGCACACGGCCTGCAGGAGCTTGTCTTTTTCGCGGACGTGCAGAATCGTCTGGTTGACGTTGGTGAGCGCGCGCAGGCGTTGATTGAGCTGGTGCAGTTGCCCCTCGGCGGCGGCCCAGGCGGTGACATCGCGGATGATGCCGAGCACGGCGGGCTGGCCGTTGTAGCGGGTGGGCGCGGTTGTCACTTCGCCGATGAAGGGATCGCCATGGATGCGGCGCAGCTTCTCGCGCAGCGGGGGCGTCGGCTGTTGCTCGGTGATGGTCTTACGGATGCGTTCCTGCACAACTGCGTGTTCTTCCGGCTGGACGAATTGCAGCACCGGGTAGCCGCTGGCGCTTTGCGGGTCGGGCAATTGCCAAATCTCGGCCATGGTGGGGTTGGCGAAGAGATAGGTGCTCCCATCGTGGATGAAGACGCCGATGGGCAGCGTTTCGATGAGCGTGCGGAAGTGCGCCTCCGATGCTTGCAGGGCCTCGGTGCGTTCCGCGACCAACTCGGTGAGCTCGCGCGCTTGTAGATGACTCTGCCAGCTCAGCAGCAACGCGCCGATTAACAATCCTCCAGTGGCGATCCAGATGTAGAGCAGCGGATAGGGCCAGGGTTGGGGCGGCGGCGTTGTCCAGCCGACGAGGACCTGCCAGCGCAGGTTGTGGCGTTCGAGTGTGCGCTCGGCGGTAGGGCCGTGAGGGGCAGGGTCTCCCCAAAAGGGATGGCCCCGGCTGTCAACCCATTGCAGCGTCAGCGAGGATTCCAGCAGCGCCACACCCTCTTGCAGTGCAGGTGTGAGTTGTAGCACCGTCTGGATGCGCTCCCCGGCGGCATTGGCGCGGTTGACAGGCGTCTGGATGAGCAGGCCCGGCGTGCTATCGTTGAGCGTGAAAGGTTCGCTCAGTTGAGGGCGCGATGCGCTATCCTGCGCCAGGGTGGGGGCGCGGTCGAAAAGCGCGGCGCTGGCGGGGGGATAGCTGTTGCAGACGTTGCCCTCCGCGTCAAGGCAGCGAAAAGCCAACTGTTGGGGATGGGCGGCCTGGTACGTCTCCACAAAGCGTTGGAAGAGCGCCGCATCCAGCGCGCAGGGTTCGTAGTTGAGGATGAGCGCCCGCAACGCCCTGCCGCTTTCGAGCTGTTGGGCGAGGTAAGCGTCCATGAGCATCTCGGCCTGGCGGGCGTGCTCGGCAACAAGCAGTTGGTGATCCTCTTGGGCGTGGCGGTAGGCCTCGCGTGTGCCGAGGATGCCCCCGGCGAGCGCGGTGAGGATAAGCAGTGCAAAGACCCAGCGCCAGTGCCTGAATTTCATCGTTTACTGCTTTCGGTTACTCCAACCGTGGTGAGAAGCTCATCTCTCCCCTCGAACGAGCTGGTGGGCGATGTGATTGTGTTGCTCTACCAGTTGCGGCAGCGTCGCCGTGAGAAGTTGCCCTTCCTCGATGACCGTCCGCCCGTTGATGACGGAGAGCGCGACCTGGGGCGGTTGGCAGAAGAGCAGCGCGGCCAGCGGATCGTGGACGGCGCCGCCCGCCAGCGGCAGCGTATCGAGCCTGAAGCCGATGAAGTCGGCGGCCTTGCCGGGGGCGAGCTGTCCGATGTCGTCGCGGCCAAGCACCTCAGCGCCGCCGCGCGTGGCGATCCATAGCGCCTCCTCGGCGGTGAGGCCGGCGGGGTTCCCACGCACGCGCTGGAGCAGCAGCGCCATGCGCGCTTCCATCAGCAGGTGCGAGCTATCGTTGCTGGCGGAGCCGTCCACCGCGATGCCGATAGGGACGCCGCTATCCAGGTACTCGCGGACGGGCGCGATACCGGAGGCGAGCCGCATGTTGCTGGAGGGGCAATGCGCGACGCCCGTGCGGGTCTCCGCCAGGCGCTGCACCTCCTCGGCGTTGAGGTGGACGCCGTGCGCGAACCAGACATCGTCGCCGAGCCAGCCCAGCGATTCGGCGTAGGCGACCGGGCGCTTGCCGGAGGTGGCCTCGCAGTAGGCCTCCTCGTCGGCGGTTTCAGCCAGATGGGTGTGCATCTGCACGCCGTAGGCGCGGGCCAGCTTGGCCGATTCGCGCATCAAGTCCTCGGTGACGGAGAAGGGCGAGCAGGGGGCCACATCAATGCGCAACATGGCGTAAGGCGCGGCGTCGTGGTAGGTCTCGATGACGCGGCGGGTATCCTGGAGGATGAAATCCTCGTCTTCGACGACGCGGTCGGGCGGGAGGCCGCCATCGCTCTCGCCCCGGCTCATCGAGCCACGGGTGGCGTGGAAGCGGATGCCCATCTCGCGCGCGGCGCGGATCTCGTCATCGAGTGTGACATCGTTGGGGAAGATGTAGAGGTGATCGGCGGCGGTGGTACACCCGGAGAGCAGCAGCTCGGCGATGCCCAGCTTGGCGCTCACGTAGACGGCCTCGCTGTCCATATTGGCCCAAATCGGATAGAGTGTTTTGAGCCACTTGAAGAGGACGGCATCTTGGGCGTCGGGGACGGCGCGGGTGAGTGTCTGGTAGAGGTGGTGGTGGGTGTTGACGAGTCCGGGCATGATGAGCAGCCCTTCGGCGTTGACGACGCGGTCGGCGGTGGGGGGAAGCGCGGCGGTGGGGCCGACGGCTTCGATGACGTTATCGCGCACGAAGAGGCCGCCCTGGGGGATGCGCGTGCGGTGGTCGTCCATCGTGGCGATAAGTGTGGCATTCTTGATCAGCAGTGTGCTCATAGGCGCTCCTTCAAAATCTGCAAATCTAAAAAATCATGTGTGTTAAAGAATGTAGCGCTAGTTTCAGCGTGTGAACGTGCGCACGTGCATACGTTCACACGTCATTATTCATATTTCTAGTGTAGCACAAAGTTGAATGGATACAACTTGCAAAAGCGATGGCTCCTCCGAGCTTTTGGGGGGCGGGTGGCGCGTCGGAGGAGCCATCAATAGTGGGAGGTGTGTGTCCACTATTTTAAGGGGGCAAATTAGGGTGACAGACGCGCAGGTGTACGTCGTCCACGTAGAGCGCGGTGATGCCGTCGAGGCCGTCGTTGTAAGCGCCGAAGCGTAAGGTGAGCGTCTGTCCGGCGAAGGGCCGCAGGTCATGGGTGGCCGCCTCCCATTGGCGGGTGTCGTGGCGGCCCCAATCCAGGATGGCGGCGATCTCGTTGGCGGCATCCAGCAGCAGGACGTAGTGCAGGTCGTTCTGCGAATCGGTGGTGACAGGATAAGTCCAGTAGGTCAGCGTGGCGCTGATGGCCTCCGTGGGGAGGGTGAAGGTCTGCTCGAAGGAGCTGAAGGCATAGCGATTATCTTGGGGCGTGGCGATGCCGGCGCGCATCGCCCAACTGCCGCTGTGGGTGGGCGCGGTGGTGTAGGCGGCGGGGTAGGGCGTCTCGAGGATCTGCCAGCCGGTGCGCGCCTCGAAGCCGCTGTTGTGCAGCCACTCGGTGCAGGTGATGACGGGCGGGGTCGCGGTGATCGCGTGGCGGCTGGCGATGAGCGGCAGGTAGGCCGTGTGATAGCGCCAACCGGCGCTCCCGCCGCTGCCCAGGGTGAGCTCATCCAGGTGGACGGTGAGGGGTGTGGGGCTGTGCAGGTGCAGGCTGACCGTCACCGGCTCACCCGCCGAGGCCAGGATATCGGTCCAGGCGTGCGCCCAGGTGGGCGCGGGTGTGGTGAGCGCCAGAACGTAGCGCGTGACGTGGGCCGCGCTCTGCGCCTCTGCAATCAGCTGCGCGCCGGGCGCGGGTGTCGCGTAGGTGTAGCGGAAGGAGAGCGTCGAGGTCTGCGTCCCCGGCGCGAGGCGGACGACCTGGGTGATGGCGGCGCTCTGGCCTGGGGTGGCCTGGAGCGCCAGCCCGGCGACGCCGCTGTGCGCGTTGGTGCTCTGCTCGGCGTGCCGGGCCTGCCAGTGTTGCAGCCCAGCCTCGAAGCCCCAGTTGCGCACCACGTTATCGAAGGGGACGAGTACCAGCTCCACGGCGGCCTGCTCCCCGCCGGAGAGCGTGCGCGTAAGCGGATCGCCGTTGGGGAGGTGCTGTCCGCCGGGGTCGTAGGCCCGGAGCCGGTGCGCGCCGGGCAGCTGTTGGGTGAAGGTATAGTGGCCGTCGTCGCTGTGCAGCAGCGGGCCGTCGTTGAGCCGCACGCCGCCGCCGGATACGAGCGCGCCGCGATTATCCAGGAGGCGCGCGGTGAGGGTGACGGGGTGGGTCACAGCGACGGAGACCTCCAGCGGCGGGCTGCCCCGGTCTGCAAACCAGGTGACGAGCTCGTGAACCATATCCCAACGGAGCGTGTAGTCGCCCGGTTCGTGAGGGGCGGTGAGCAGCGCGGCGGGCAGGGTGATACTGCTGCCGTAGGGTACATCGGCGAGAAGCGGCGTGCGATGATCCTCCTCCGGCGGCTGGACGTAGGGGGCGCCCTCGCGGGTGTACCAATGGTAGCCCAGATGGAAAGGCGTCCCGTAGATGGGGTCGGCCTGATGATACCAGGTGAGCGCGCCGGTGTTGCGCAGGGTGTGGCTTACGGCCACGGTCTGCCCGACCAGCAGGGTGGCGGGCGTGTTGTGGCTGAGGTACTCGGCACGGTAGTCCGGGAGCGCGGCGCGGAGCTGGCTCCAGGCTGCGGCGCGGAGGGTGGGCAAGGTCTCGATGAAGGCATCGCCGGGGCATTGCGTGGGGGCGTAATGGCGGTGGCCGGTCACGTTGGGGCCGACCAGCCCGTTGAAGACGCTCGTGCTATCGGGATGGATCGCGTGGGCGCTGCCGAGCCAGGCGATGAGCGCGGTGTTGGCGGCGAGCATCTCGGCGGTGGGGGCGGTAGCGGTGTAGGTCCCCAGGTTGCCGATGCCGACGCTGCCGGTGTTGTAGCCGTAGGTGTGCCCGGCGACGACGCCAGGGCCGCCCGCGCGGCCTTCGTAGATGTTGCCATATTTATCCACCAGATAGTTGTAGCCGATGTCACCCCAGCCGCGCACGACGGCGTGGTAGTAGTAGATGGCACGGACTTCGGCGGGGGGATCGTCGCTGCCGCCGCTGACGGTGTGGTGGAGGATGATTTTGCGGGGGGCGGCATAGGCGGGCGGCCAATCGAGGAGGCTCTCATCAGCGCCCCAGCCGGCGCGGGAGATGATGGGCGGCTGCGGCAGGTCGCCGAGGGCCTGGGGGACGAGGGTTTGGCTCTGCGCGGCGGCGAGGGCGGGGCCGGGGCCAACATCAATGGCGGTGAGGGTGAGCGCGCTGAGCTGGGCCGCGTCGCCGAGGGTGAGCCGGGCCTGCATCCAGCGCGCACCCTGATGCACAATGAGATTTTCGGCGTACCAGCGCCCGTCCTCGAGCTCGGCGGTGACGGTGTACCAGGGCGACCAGGCGAGCGCGTCGCTGCTGAGGCGGATAGCGACCGTGACGGGGTCGGTGGCCTGCCAGTGCGCGGCGATTGCGGTGAAGGGGTAGGGGGCCTGATGGGGCGGGCTGGTGTAGACGCCGCGCGCGCCCTCGCGGTCGCCGGCGACGAAATCGGCGGCGGTGAGATGCCAATCGGTGTGGCGCGGGCCGCTGGCGGGGCTTTGCGCCGCGCCGGGGCGGGCCGCTGGCAGCAGCAGGCACAGGGCTATCAGGAGCCAGAGAGCTGGCCGAGAGCGGTGTTGTGTTTGGGTCTGCATCGTTTCTCGTTTTGCCACACGCTTGGATTGGATACGTTTCCAGTGTAGCACAGGTGCGCGCGCTTGGGGGTTGCAGGGTGGTTACAATTCGGTAACGGCGGGGAGA
>DAOTXC010000121.1:0-39523 GCA_034435555.1 Anaerolineae bacterium | reverse complement strand
GAATGGTGAATGGCGAATAGCCAAACAAAAATCTGCTAAATCCGCTCAATCTGCTGATAAGCATTTTCGTGCTGGATGGTGTGCGCCAGCACCGGTGTCTCCTAGAAAATAGCAGTCGTAAGACAGGTTGGCAACCTGCCTTACGCTCAGGCTATTTTCTAGGGAGGGCAACACATGCACTTGATCCACGTTCATCCATCAGTATCGGAAGCGGTCGCCGCCGGGCGACCGCTTGTGGCGTTGGAGTCGGCGTTGATTACGCACGGATTCGCGTACCCGGCCAACATCGAGATCACTCAGCAGATGATCGCCGTCATCGAGGCGGAGGGCGCTTTGCCCGCCGTCATTGGAATCTGGCAAGGAGAGCCGGTGGTGGGGTTGAGCCAGGCGCAGATTGCTGCGCTGGGCGAGACGGGCGCGGCGAGCAAGGTCAGCACGCGGGATTTGCCTCTGATGGGCGTGCGTGGGATGCACGGCGGCACTACGGTGGCGGCCACGATGGTGTTGGCGCATCTGGCCGGGCTGCGCGTCTTCGCTACCGGCGGCATCGGTGGCGTGCATCGCGGCCATCCTGAGGATGTCTCCGCCGATTTGCCCACGCTCGCCGCCACGCCGCTCATCGTCACTTGCGCGGGCGCTAAGTCCATCCTCGATCTGTCGCGCACGCTGGAGGTGCTGGAGACCTACGGTGTGCCGGTGTTGGGGTGGCAGACCCCCATCTTCCCCGCCTTTTACAGCCGCGATTCCGGGCTGCCCGTTGATCAACAGGTTGCCGGAGCGGAAGAGGTGGCGGAGGTCTACCGCGTCCAGCGCGCGCTGCGCTTGCCGCAGGGCTTGCTGGTCACAGCCTCCGTCCCCGCAGCGGATGAGATCCCGGCGGCGGAGATTGATCCGCTCATCGAGCAGGCTGTCCGCGAGGCCGACGTGCAGGGCATCGCGGGCAAGGCGTTGACCCCCTACATTCTAGCGCGGATGGTGGCGCTCAGTGGGGCGCGCACGCAGCGGGCCAACGGAAGCCTGTTGCTCAACAACGCGCGCATCGCGGCGCAGATCGCCTGCGCGCTGGCTTGACGAGGTAGCGCTTGCCTCACCTGCAATTACAAGGCGCGCGCCTCTACATTGAGGGCCGCCCGGCCCTCATCCAGGCGGGCGCGTTGCACTACTTTCGGCTGCCGCATCCTGATCTCTGGACGCCCGCATTGCAGCGGATGCGGATGGCCGGCCTCAACGCGGTGTGGCTGCCGCTCCCCTGGGCCTATCACAGCCCGGCCCCCGGTTTCTATGACTTCACCGGCCCCCGCGATCTGCCCGGGCTGCTGGACGCGATCCAGGCGGCGGGGTTGTGGCTGATCCCGCACCTGGGGCCGCAGGTGGGTGCGGATCTGGACGCGGGCGGCTTGCCCGGTTGGCTGCTGCCCCGGTTGCAGGCGGATGCCGCGCTTGAGGCGCAACCGGCGCTGTGGTCGCCTTTGCGCGAGTGGTGGGGGCAACTCTTTGCGCACCTGGGCGCGCGGGAGAATCTGCTGCTGTCTCTGGTGACGGACGCCGAGGCGGAAGCGTTGCCGAAGTGGCTGGCGCTGGCGCGCTCCCTGGCTGGCGCGACCCCGGTGCTCCCGGCGGCGAACTTCGCCCCGTATCTGGGCGCGGCGTGGCGCGAGGGGGCCTTCCCCTGGGCCGAGCTGACCGCGTGGGCTGAGGCGGAATCTGCGCCGGGGGCGATCTGCCGCAGCGCCCCGCTGCCCGTCTGGGGCGGCCCCGATCCCGACAAAACGGCGGCTGCGCTGGGCGACGAGCATCCCCGGCTGGTGGTGGGCGCGCTGCTCGCGCACGGCGCGCAGGGGTACGCGCTCACGCCCTTCACTGCCGGCGCGACGTGGGGGTACTGGGGCACATCGGAGGCGCGCGCGGTTCACGGTGTGGGCGCGCCGTTAGGGCCGGGGCTGGCGCTCTCGCCGCGCTATTACGAATTGCGGCGGTTGGCGCTCACAGCGGAGACGCTGGGGCGCGTGCTGGCGGCTGCGAGTGCAGCGCAGCACGTTTATCCCTCGGATGCGCGCTATCTGTGCGGCGCGCGCACCGATGGCGCGACCACGGTCGTCTTTCTGCACTCGCGCAACCTGCCCGCCGAAGAGGTCGCGGTCTCTGTGCCCGCCGGCGATGAAATGGTCGCCACCGCGCCCTTTTTCCTGCTGGATGAGGCGCTGCGAGTGTTGCCCCTCAACTGGCCGCTGGCGGGCGGGCTGTTGCGCAGCACGACGCTGGAGCCGGTGCTGTACACCGTCGTGGCGGGGCGCGCCTTGCTCATCGTGACCAACGAGGAGGGCGGCGCACTTTCGCTCTCTGCTGACTTTCGCCCGCGTCACGCGCGCGGGGCGGTGCAGGCTTCGCGGGAGGAGGGTGGCTTGCGCGTGACCTTCGAGGCGGGGCGGCTGAGCTCGCTGTTGCTGGATGGCCCGGAGGGGCCGTTGCAGCTGCTCGCGTTGGAGCCGCATTTGGCGAGCCGTGTCTGGCCGCTGGACGATGCCTGGCGCACGACGCCCTCTTATCCGCCGGCCTGGTCGCCTGATCCAGAGGAACCGGCGCGTGGCCTGATCATCGGGCCGGAACTGGTGCTGCCGGATGCGACGGGTGGCTACGAGTTCTGGGTGCGCGAGGCGGGATTGGGCTACCGTTGGGGGCCGTGGCGCGGCAGCGATCCGCACACGTGGCTCTCGCCGCTGAGCTGGCCGTCGCCGCCGTCGCTGCCGGAGGCGATCTGGCAGCCCTGGGAGACGCGGCCCGGCGCGCCGGAGCTCTCCGATCTGGTCGCTGCGTGGGATTGGCAGCGCATTCCTGCCGGCGACTCCCTGGCGATGGAGGCCCAGGGCTTGCACACGGGCTATGCCTGGTATCGGGGCGAGTTTACAGGGCCGGCGACCATGGTAACGGTGACCTGCCGCGATGCGTGCGATCTCTTCCTCAATGGCGAGCACATCGCTGCGTTGGAGACGCCGGTCATAGCGGCGGAGCCTGCACCCAAGCGAATTCCGTTGCCGCAACGCCTGCTGCGGGAGGAGAATCTATTGCTGGCGCTGGTCGAGTGTCAGGGACACACCGAAGCATGGCCGGAGGCGTTGCGCTCCCACGGTTTGTTATCCTGCACGGTGGATAGCGGCGCGCCGCTGCGTTGGGCGGTGCGGGGCGGGCTAACCGGCGAATATCAGGTGCAGGGGATGCGCGGCTTTGCGGCGTGGTCGCGGCTGCCGGAGCAGGGCGCGACGCACGTGCAGTGGCATCGCGGGTGCTTCATGCTCGCCACGCCCCCCGATGTCGAGGCGGTGTACGCCCTGCAGCTCTCACAGATGCCGGCGAAGGCATTGCTCTTCCTCAACGGCTGTTTGATCGGGCGCACCTGGGAGGCGCGCGGCCCGCAGGATCGTTTCTGGCTACCGCAGGGGCTGCTCGATCCGCAGGGCGAGAATGAGCTGCTCATCGCGCAGTGGACGCGGGGCGGGTCGCCAATGTTGGGGCAGGTGCAAGTGGCGTGCGTGGCCGTGTATCGTCGGGTGCAGCGGCGCTGAGTCTGGTGCGGGGCGTGTCGAGCGGCCTGGCGGGGTATCTCGCGGGCCGTTTTTTGTTGAGGGGGTATTTGCCCTTTCTGACCATTGGAGTATCATTGAAGCCATAAGGAAGCCAATCTTCTGCAAGGGACGGATGGAATGCAACCAGACTTAGAACTGTGGCGCGCGCCCGCTGCTTTTTCTCTGGAACTTTTCCAGAATCCGGCGGATATAGCGTTTTCAGTTCTCTACTTGTTGGTCTTTGCGTGGCTATTGTGGAATCACCGCGCGGACTTTGTGGCTTTGGGACGCAAAGGGTGGGCGGCGATGCTGGTGGCCTTGCTCTGTCTCTATCCCGCGCAGGGCGTGCTGACCCTCACCAGCGCGCAACCTAATGCGCTACCGGCTTCGCCGGTGGTGATTCTCTCCTCCTCCTTTGCCATTCCCCTGGTCTTGCTCCTGATATTGGCCGCTGTGGGGACCTGGTTGGGGCCAGGCCCTGGCCTGGTGCTGGGGCTGGTCGCCGGGGTGATGCGCGCCTGGTTCCATCCCATGGTCTTGAATGACATCTTCGCTCTGGCTGCATGGGGGCTGACGGCGGGGTATCTCTTGCGACAACCCTATCACGGACGGCTCTTCTCGCTGTTGCGACAGCCGGTGGTGGGCCTGCTCACGGCGGCGTTAGTGCCGGTGTTGCTCCTGGCGCTGAACCGGCTGGTCTCAATCAGCCCGACCAGCGCAACCTCCACCCTGTTGATGGCGGATTATGCGCTCTCATTGGTGCGCAGCGAACTGATGCTGTGGATGTTGGGCGGCCTGGGCTTGGGGGTGCTCTTCCAGTTATTGTTTCTCAAGCCGTCCTGGCGACCCGCGCACAGCGCGGAGGTGATCCCGGCCTACAACCGCTCGCTGCGGGCGCGTTTCGTCTTCGTGTTGATGCCGCTGTTGGTCCTCACGATCATCATCTCGGTGCTGGCGGTGATGTCGCGGGCGGTGACGCTGGCGCGCACGCAGTCGCTTGAGGAGATGCAGCGCAGCGCCATCAACGCGGGGGATGGGATCGCCAACTTCTATTACACTGGCCCCAATCTGCTGGCAACCTTCGCCACCGATCCCAATCTTTTGGATCCAGAGCTACGCACTGCGGTGCTGGAGACCAATCGGCAGGTGGTGCCTTTCTTCCAGGAGTTTTTGGTGACGGATCTGGAGGGGACGGTGCTCAGCTATGTCCCGGCAGACTTGCGTGATCTTCAGCTGACGCGCCAGGAATTGCAATTTGTGCAGGAAGCCGCCGACTTTGGCATCTCGCAGGTCACCTATTTCACGCTTTTGCCATCGGGCGAGTACCGGCTGACCTTTGTGACGCCGATCCTCGACGCGGAGCTGCTCGAACCGCAGGCGGTATTGTTGGGGCGCGTCCAGCTGGACATCAACCCCAACATGCGGCGGGCTTTTGAGGCATTGCAATTGACGCGCGGCGGTTCGGGTTTCATCGTGGATAATCGGGGGATGATTGTTCTGCACTACGATCCCTCCGTGGTGCTGCGCCCCTGGTTGCCCAATTTGGAGGCGACGTTTTACGATTTGGACGACCCCGTCGGAAGCGCCTATGAGGATGTGGCGCAGGAGGGCTACCGGGTGTTGACCTACAACCGCCAGGTGGTGGGGACGCCGTTCACGGTGGTGTTGCAATTGCCCTTCTCGGCGGTCTTGCAGTCGGCGGCTACGATTTCCAGCCCGCTGCTGGTGACGCAGTTGCTTTCGGGATTGGTGCTGCTGCTGGTGGTGCCGTTGCTGGCGGAACGGGTCACGCGGCCCTTGCACACCCTGGCGAACGCGGCCTATCAGATCGCGCAGGGGAATCTGGGGATGCCGGTGCGCATCTCTGGCGAGGATGAGGTGGCGCAGTTGGGCGGCGCTTTCGAGCAGATGCGGGTGCGGCTGCAGGATCGCCTGAACGACCTCTCGCTGCTCTTGCGCGTCTCGGAGCGGGTCTCGGCCACGCTCAACCTGGAGGAAGGCGTGCCGCATATCCTGGAAGGGGCCTTGGAGGAGACGGGCGCAGCGGTTGCGCGGTTCGTGTTACTGGGCAGCAGCGAGCGGTCGCAGCGGGTCTTTTCGGTGGGGATGACGGACGCGGCCTTCCCCGCGCTGGATCGCGCCTTTGCGGCAGCGCTGGCTCGCCGCGATGAGCCGCTCATCAACCAGGATTTGTGGCAGGCGCGGGGCGGTGCGCCGCAGGCTGGCCCGCTGCGCAGTGTGGCGGCCTTCCCGGTGCGGATGCAGAACCGGACGGTGGCCTCGTTGTGGGTGGGCGCGCGCGAGGCTGAGGCGTTCGATGAGGCGCGCGTCAACTTCCTCATCACGCTGACGACGCAGGCCGCGGTGCTGGTGGAGAACTCGCGGCTGTTCGAGGCCGCCGAGGGCGGGCGTCAGCGGCTGGCGGCCATCCTGGCGAGCACTGCCGATGCGATCCTGGTGACAGATCAGGAGGAGCGGTTATTGCTCATCAACCCGGCGGCGCAGGAGGTGTTGGGGCTGGACGCCCTGGCCTACGGACGTGCGCTCGTCGAGCTCGGCTTGCCGGAGGCGCTCTCGGATGCCTGGCGGCGTCCGGTGGAGGATTCGCACACGCCCGCCTCGGTGGAGATTCCACTGGCCGATGGCCGGACCTTCTACGCCAGCCTGGCGCCGATCAAGATTGGTGCGGGGCAGATGATCGGGCGGGTGGCCGTGATGCGGGACATCACGCACTTCAAGGAGCTGGACGAGATGAAGTCCGACTTCGTCGCCACGGTGTCGCACGACCTGCGCGCGCCGTTGACCTTCATCCGAGGGTACGCGACGATGTTGATGATGGTGGGGGAGCTCAACGAGAAGCAGCACGACTATCTGGAGCGAATTTTGGAGGGCATCGAGCAGATGAGCGCGTTGATCAGCGATCTGCTCAACCTGCGCCGCATCGAGGCCGGGGTGGGCATCCGCCAGGAGCTCTGCCCGTTGGGCCTGATTCTGGTCGAGGCGGTGGATACGATGCGCGCGCGCGCCACATCGAAGGGCATTTCGTTGCGCCTCGACCCGACGGAGGGCGCGCCCGAAGTCACGGGCGACCGGACGTTATTGCGGCAGGCGCTTGGCAATCTGGTGGATAACGCCATCAAGTATACGTCGGTGGGCGGCGAGGTGCGTGTGGGGTTGCAGCTGAGCAACTCCGATCAGGAGGTGGTGGTCTACATCGCCGACGATGGCGTCGGCATCGCGCCGGAGGATCAGCCCCGGCTCTTCGAGAAATTCTATCGCGTGAAGCGCCGCGAGACGGGACAGGTTTCCGGGACGGGGCTGGGGCTGGCGCTGGTCAAATCCATCGTGGAGCGGCACGGCGGGCGCGTCTGGGTCGAAAGCCAGCTGGACACGGGGAGCACTTTCTTTGTCGCGCTGCCGCTCTCAACAGAAGAGGCGCCGCTCGATTCTTGAACGCGTAAGGCGTTTGTGTGATGTGCAACGGGGGCGACGGTTACAGTCGCCCCCGTTTATATCTTGGGAGCTCACCGTTGCTGATACAGCCGCCACAGGCGGTCAAGCGTCTCCTCGAGCCGTTGGCCGAGTTCGGGGCCGCGCGAGGTGGTAACATCATCGAGGTTATCGAAGACGGTGTAGGGGACGCGCTGCCCTTGCAGCGTGAGGTAGTGCGGGTCAGCGGCGGTGAGCGCCTGCCAATCGTCGTGGCGGTAGAGGCGCTCGAGCTTCTTGTCATCGAGGCCGTGCTCCAGGATGCTGTCCGGGCGGTCGGGATTGAAGCGCGCGCGGTTCTTGCGCAGGGATTCCTCGTAGGTCACGTGGACGTAGACGATGCACGCCTCGGCCACGATCTCTGGCGTGAGGTGCTGATAGGCTTCGCGGTAGCCGCCGTGCTCGGCGCCGCGTGAGAACTCGATGAGGGTGGTGGTGCGCGTGTGGTAGTCGGGATGGTCGCGCCGCCGTTTGGCGTATTCCAGGCCCAGCCGCTCAATCAGCACATGCCAGAGATAGGGATACTTGAAGTAGTTGTGCGTATCGGTGTGCAGGCGCGGCTTACCCATCCTGCTGAGGATTTCGTCCTCCTCGAACCAGGTCCACAGCATGGGGAAATCGTCAATGATATCCAATTCGCCGATGTGAAAGCGGCGGCGGCGCTCTTCCAGCGGGATGCGTTGCAGATAGTCAATGATTTCGCTCTTGCCGGCGCCGGGCCGGGCGTTGAGGATCAGGATGGGAAAGTGGTCGCGGTGCATAGAGGCTCCTCCAAAAATGACTCACGGATTGACACTGATTTGGGTTCGGTTCATTTCAGTTGAAAGCGCTATAGAAAGCGCTCAATCCGTTGATAAATGTTTATCGTTACTTCTGGTCAATCAGCGCGTCCGCAACAAGATGGCGAGCACGCCGGGCAGGATGAGGACGCCCAGCAGGATGAGCCAGGGGGCGAGCTCGCGCAATGCGAGTGTGAAGAGTATCCAGAAGGTAGGGCCGGTGATGGCCTCGCCGGTTTGGGCCTGGGCTGCGCGCCATTCGCGTTCCAGCGCGATGAAGTTGAGCGAGAGGGCGCGGCGCAGGCCGGCCTCACAGCTCAGCCCGTCCGTGTAGGCGGCGATGAGGGCGCGGATGCCCGACCAGCCGTAGGTGCGGCGCAGGTAGCTGACGACGCTGGCGCTTTGGGCATAGGCGAGGCGGACGGCGTTTTCTTCCATGGGGAACGGGCCGCAGAGGCTCTCCAGCGGGAGCAGTTGCCCGGTTTCCAGGGCATTTTCGAGCGCCAGCGCGTAGCTCACCGAAGGGCGGCGCTCAAAGTGGGTCGCTATCCCTTCAATCAGCCAGGTGGGGAGGTTATCGTATCCGGCGGGGCCGGTGTAGCGGTAGAGACTGAGGTGCGCGAGTTCGTGCGGGACGACGCGCTCCATCTCCAGCAGGGCGTTGGCGGTGGGGGGCATGGCGACCAGGGCCACGCCCAGCTCGGGTTGCGCCTCGCCGCCGATCCAGTCCCGCCCGGAGAGCCGCAGCGCGGTCTGCAGGTCGGGCAGGCCGGGATAGATGTAGATGGTGAGCGGATCGCTGGTCGCGCTGGGGAAGATCGCCTCCAGATCGTCGAGCGCGGCCTGGGCGATGTCCATGACGGCGGTCATTTGGGCTACGTCGCCGGCGACCCAGTGGAGGGTGAGCGGCGGTTCGGTGAGGGTTTGCCAGGCGAAGCGGTTGTCCTCGTAGTGGAGGACGGCCTCGGCGGTGCGCTGGGCGCGCCCCTGGGCGTCGGTGTACTCCCACCAGTAGGTGATGGTGGCGAAAGGGGGGAGCGGCTGCTCGCGCAGATTGCGCTCGTAGGTGAGCGGCCTCTCGGCGGGCACGGCAATGACTTCGGTGGTGGGCGCGCCCGCGAAGGAGTAGCGCAGGTAGAGCCGGGCGGCAGTCGCGGTGTCGGCGCTCAGAGTAAAGGTTGCTATCTGCCCGAAGGTGTAGGTGTGGGTCAGTTCCACAGGCGCTTGGGCGCGCGCGCCGGGGATCAGCTGAACGAGCAGCAGGAGCACGACCAGGGCCGGGACGTAACGACCCGGCCTACGGGGGCGCGCTCGTGGCTCGTTCAGGTGTACCATAGATCGTCGTCGTCCTCATCCTCGTCATCCAGAAGATCGTCCAAGTTGTCGTCCTCATCATCCCAGTCGAGGTCGAGGTCGTCGAGTAGTGCGTCCTCGTCCTGATCGTCGTCATCGAGCGTGATGGGGCCAATGCGCCACGCTTCGGCCTCATCCTGGTAGCTCTCGAACTCCGCCGGGGGGCCAAAGAAGGATTTGAGATCCCCGTGGTAAAATTCGAGGGTGTCCAGGGCCTCCTCGGCGGTGGTGCGGAGCGCCTCGTCATCGGAGTTGAGGTAGCGCTTGAGCAATTTGCGCGCCTCTCTCCCGCCGATTTGTCCTAGCGCCCAGAGCGCCATCTGTTGCACTTCGGGGGCGACATCTTCGACGAGTTCGGTGAGGGCGGGTACGGCGGCGCGCAGTTCGAGCTCGCCGCAGGCGCGGGTGGCTTCGTAGCGCATGGCCGGGGTGACGCTTTGCAGCTCGTGCATGACGATCTCGGTCCAGCGTTTGTCGGCGCTGCGACCCATCGCAAAGACGGCGCTTTGTCGCATGGCAGCTTCCGGGTCTTGGTAGCTCTCCTCGATCATGGCGATGACGGCGCTGTTGTCGGTGTAGGCGATGGCCTCTAGTGCGCGGCGACGTACTTCGAGCGCCTCCGTGGGGGTGTGATAGACGGTGTGGAGGGCCTGGTAGGCCTTTTCGAAGATGGAGGGGAGCAGCTTTTTAAGTTCGCCGAGCAGGATGAAGTGCCCTAGCGTCTGCGCGGCAGCGGCGCGCACGGCGCTGTCGGGGTCTTGGGTGAGCAGGGCGATCAAGCGCGGCACGAGGCGGATGTCCTCATCTTCCCACAGCCCTTCGATGGCGAGTGCCCGGATTGCCGGCTCAGGGTCTTCGAGCGCGATGCGGAAGGGAAAGCCAAAATCGAGCTCGAAGTCGGCTTCGGCCTGCTTGACCATCATGTGGAGCACTTGCTGGCGCACTGCGGTGGGCAGTCCGGGCCAGGCGGCGTGGAAGCGCGTCTGGTCGGCTTCTAGCAGGCCGGAGAGCTGGTGGAGCTCCTTAAGGGTGAGGGGGCGTTGCTCCTTTTCCAGCGCGTCCCAGGTGGCGGATTTGACTTTGTTCTCGATGGTCATGGTTTTATCGCTCGTTATGCCTCAGGATATCACAGGATATAACAGATCGAATATAGTGATCACAACAAAGAGCAGCAGCATGATGAACAAGGCGATCATGTGCGTGCGTTCTTCTTTTTCCGGCGGAACGGGACGTCCAACGCCTTCCAGCACGGAGAAGAGGATGCGGCCCCCATCCAGCGCGGGGATAGGGAGGAGGTTGAAGAGCGCCAGGCTGATGCTGATGAGGGTGAGCACGTTGAGGATGGGGAAGAGGGTGCTGGTAGCGATGCTTTCCTGCACGGTGGCATAGGCAATCTGGCTGATGCCCACCGGGCCGGCGGGCCGCGCCTCTTGCGGGGTGATGAAGCCTCGCAGCAGGTTGATGGGGAGCATGAGCGTGTTGCCGACGAAGAAGGAGAGGTAGCGCGTGCCGCGTGCGAGGGCCTGACCTAGCGGGTAGCGGGCCTCTGTGTCGGTGCGCAGGCTCATCACGATGCCGAGATGGCCTTGCTCTGGCGTGGCGGTCTCGCGCGGGGTCAGGGGAAGGGTGCGCGTTTCTCCGTCGCGTAACACGGTGATGGCGAGCTCCTCGCCCGCGTGCGCGGCGGCGTAGTCAATCACATCCTGTCCGTTGCGCACCGGTTGTTCTCCCATGGCAAGGATTTGATCGCCGGCTTCCAGCCCGGCGGCCTCGGCGGGCGAATCGCTCTCGACTTCGTGAATGAGGACCGTCAACTCGAGGGTGAGGGCCACGCCGAGCGCCCCTTCGCCCTCAGGGGGATTGACGCGCGGGGTGACGTTGAGCGTCTGCTGTGCGCCGTCGCGCTCGATGGTGAACGCGATGGGGTCGCCGACACGCTCGCGGATGTAGGCGATGAGGCCCTCGATGCCGCCGTCCATGGGGTAGCCATTCACGGGAGTGCCATCAACGGCGATGATGGCGTCGCCGGGCTGCAGGCCGGCCTGGGCTGCGGGTGAACCAGGCGCGATCTCCGTCAGGAGGATGTTGGCCTGGGGTAGCCCGTAGGCGAAGATGAAGATCGCCAAGGCCCAGGCGAGGAAAAGATTGGTGAGCGGGCCGCCGAGGAAGATGAGGATGCGGCGCCAGGGCGGTTGGGCGTAGAGGCTGTGCGCTCTGGCTGCCTCCGCCTCTGCCAATTCCTCCACAGTTTTTTCCGGCACGATGGGTTGGCCGGTCTCGTCCAGTTCCGGCTCTGGCGCGAACATCTCCTCGCCCTCCAGGCGCACGAAACCGCCCAACGGTATCCAGTTCAGCGTGAATTCGGTCTCGGCCCAGCGGAAGAGCTTGGCGATCCGGGGGGGGAAGCCGATGCCGAACTCCCGCACCCAGACGCCGTTGAGCTTCGCCATCAGCATGTGGCCGAGCTCGTGGGCGATAATCAACGGCACCAGGGCCAAGAGAAACGAGAGGAACATTCCCAGTCCCTCGCCAATATTTGTCAAGATAGTCATATGTATCTATTGCCTCCTGCTTACTTTGATTATACCCGATGATTTAGCGGTGTCCAGAGTTGGGAGTGCGCAGGCGCCATAGCAAAGGCCCCGCTACCATAGCGGGGCCTCTGGGTAGCCGTGGAAATGCTTATTTCATTAACTGTATCCCGGAGATGTAGTAGCATGAAGAGAGGCCGGGGATATGGTGCAACGGTTCTTCTTGTCGCCGTTGCAGTTGATTGGCAGGTAAGCCCATCCTACCCTACAGTACCCATTCTATCTAATTTTCGATGTGGTGTCAAATCCAAAGCAGCCAATCCTCGCGGGTGATAAATGTCACTTTGGGCGTTGCAAGGGATACTTGTCTTTGCGTTCGGCTGGGTTATACTGTGATTGGAGGCGTGATGCGACGTTGGACTATCCTTATCATTGTGCTGGGCGTGCTTCTTGGCGCGTTGAGCACCTATAGCGCGGCGCAGGCCCCGGATTCGCCGGCGCTACTGGCCTTCTATTGCGCCGATTACGATTGGGACACGTGGACGCAGCCGCTGCCCGCTCAGCCGGAATCCCCCTATCTCTCGGCAGACCCGGTGACGATTGCCCGCCACGTTCGGCAGGCGCAACAGGCGCAAATTGACGTGTTGGTGCAGCGTTGGGAGGGGAGCAGCGGCGTGGTGGCCGATACGAACTTCCGCCAGTTGTTGCGGACGGTCTCCACGAGAGGACTACATGCAGCAGTCCTGGTTGATCTCGACAGTCCGGCGCTGAATGACACCGATGCGATTGTTCTGGCATTGCAAGATTTGGACTCCCAGCACTTGACGAACGCGGCCTACTGGCGCGTGGGCGGGCGTCCGGTGATCTTCTTCGTTGGCGTGGAGGACTATTCCGCCGCGAGTTGGCTGGCTTTGCGCAATCAGGTGGACCCTGGGCGGACGCGGTTGTGGTTCGCGGGCGGGGCCTCCACGGCGTATTTGGAAGCCTTCGATGGCCTCTACCCGTTGGGCGAGGAGGTGGCCCGCCAGGCGAACCCGACGACATTGTTGACCTCGCGGGGACAGGCCGTGCGCAATTGGGCTGCTGCACAGGGACAGCCGCGCTATTGGGTGGCGCTGGTCGTGCCCGGATACGATGACAGCGCCGTGGTGGGCGCAGGAAATGCACTGGTGCGGGCCAGGGCCAACGGGAGCTACTATCGGACGACGTGGTCGGCGGCGCTCGCCAGTGAGCCGGATTGGGTGGTGATTGACAGCTTCAACACCTGGCTATCGGGGACGCAGTTGGAGCCGGGCGGGACGTATGGCGAGTTTTACCTCGATTTGACGGCGGAGCTCGTTGCGGATTATCTCTACTCGTTGTTGACGCCGACGCCCACGCCGCCTGCACCGGAGGAGCCAACCGCGACGCCGGTAATCACGCCGACGGCGACGCTGCCCATCCCCACGCCGACGCTGACCGAGACCTTGCCCACGCCTACGCCCATCGGCACACCCACGCCGACGCTCACCCCGACCGCCACGCCCTATTGGATCCCCACGCCGACGTCCCCGGCGACGGCGGCCCCGGTCGCCACGCCAGGTCCGGGCACGCCGGACTTCACGCCGACGCCTTCCCGTGAGAATGGCGGCTGGGATGGCCTGGGGCCGCCCCCCACGCCGACGCTCTGGCCGCGTCACCCGGTTGAAGGTGCTTCGCCCAGCGAGCCACGGGGCTGCTTTCCCCTGCCCGCGTTGTTGCCGCTGGCCCTCTTGTTCGCAATGCCGACGTTGCGTCGGCGGTTACCGCTATGATCTTACAGGAAAGGATGTGGATTGATGGAAAAGCAAACGCTACGTTGGACGGTTCGTGACTTAGTATATATCGGCCTCTTTGGCGCGTTGTGGGGCGCGATGGAGATGACATTGGGCGATGTGTTGCACGCGATACGGTTGCCCTTCTCCGGCACGGTGCTGACGGCGCTGGGGATTGCCATCGCGTTGGTGGGGCGGCGCTTCATCCCCAAGCGGGGCAGCGTCTTTATGATCGCGTTGGTGGCGGGCCTACTCAAGTTCCTCAGCCCTAGCGGGATGAGTGTGCTGCGCGTCTTCATCTCGATTGTGATCGAAGGGACGATTGCGGAGGCGGTGGTGAATCTGCTGCCGCCGCGCCGCGCCACCTGGCTCCTGGCCGATGCGCTGGCTACGCTGTGGACGCTCTTCCATCCGGTGCTGATTTCGGGGCTATTGCTGGGCGCTGGTGCGGTGGAGATGTTCGTCGTGACCGTAGAGCGCGGCGCGCGTACGCTGGGGATGTCGCCCGATTCTGTGATAGTGGTGCTGGCATTGGTTGCGCTGATCAATCTGGCGGTGGGCGCGTTAGGGGGCTGGCTCTCTTGGGAAGTTGGGGGGATTGTGGAGCAGCGTTTGCATCCCGCCGAGGAGGACTGAGCGCGCCATGCGTCGGATGGGGTCGCTGGGATACACGCTCGTCGTGTTTACCCTGCTGATCGGGGCGGTGCTCGCGCAGGGATGGCGCAGCGCCGGAATCTTGTGCGCCACGGTCGCGCTGATCCTCTGGCTACAACCGACGGCGTTGGCCCCGTTGCGTTCCTGGCGGATGTGGTTCATGTTCGCGCTGGTCGGGGGGAGCGTGTGGCTGTTGCGCCCGATATTGCAGCCAACAGATGAGCTGTTGAGCGGCTGGGTGTTATTGCGGGGCCTGACCATCGTGCTGCTGCTATCCTTCTACGTGCAATCGGTGGGGCTGGGCGAGCTGGCGCTGTTGCTGGAACGTCTGGGCGTGCAGGGGTTGGGATTTGCGCTGGGGGTGGCGCTCAATATGTTACCGCTGTTGCTGGAATCGCTGCGCAACACCTGGGCGGCGCTGCGAATGCGCGGCGGGTTGCGCCGCCGGCGTTGGCAAACGCTCCAACGTCTGCTGGTGACGGTGTTGGCCAACGGGCTGCGTCGCGCGGATGAGATCACGGCGGCGGCGGAGGCGCGGGGCTACCATCCCGCACGGGCAGCGCGCGCCGAGGTGCGCTTGCAGCGGGTTGATCTGTTGTGGGAATTGGTCGCCGTGACCAGCGTGGGGGTTTTGCTCTTGTTGCCCTGAACCTTGCTGGGACATAACTCACGAGCGGCGGGATCATCTCCCGGCGCTCGGTTTGAGTGCATACTTAGTTGAAGATCAGGATTTCCAAACGGCGGATGTCCTCTGGGCTAACGTCAGGGAAACGCAGCCCACCTTTGACCTTTGCGCCTTCCTCTTGGAATTCGTAACCGCTGAGACTGAGCATTACATCGCGCGTGCCTTTGAATGCTTGAAAAGCGCCCCAGAGCGGACTGCTAGACCAGTTCGTATCCAACACCTGGATTTTGTCGCGCTTGAGGTAGATCGCATCGGCAAAGCCGTGCCGATCCGGTTCTGGTGTGATCAAGATGATGCGCTTGTCGGTCAGGATAAATTGCCATTGCTCATACAACAGCAGGTCCTGCACTTCGTTGAAGATGAGGAAGAGCAGCACGATGCCAAGCACGCCGGTAATCATCTGGACGTTGTTGGCGACGTTGGAAGGAAGGGGCAAGAACCAGCGGGTCAGTAGGAAGATTGTCGCAGCGAAAATGAACAGCATGGCCCCGATACGCACTATGTTCAAAGGGACCTTCTGGCGGTAATCGGCCATACGAATGACGAGCTGCACCTCTTCATCATCGAGATAATGTATCTCGGGGATGATGCTCTCTCGCAACCGGATCAAGAGGCCCTTGAAGTCCCCTTGTAGGTCGGGAGGCAGCGGGAGTGGTTCGCCCGACTCTGGCGCGTTAGGTGTGTTCACTGCGCTGGGATGATCAATACCTGTCCAGGTCGAATGTCGGTGGATGCGGCCAGGCCATTGCGTTGTTGGATGTCCGCGACGGTGACGCCGTGACGCCGCGCGATGCTGTAGAGCGTATCTCCCGAAACCACCGTGTAATTTTGTTCCCCTGCCGATTGGATCGCAGCACCGGCATCGGGGGTGGTGATAGGACTTTGGGTCGGGGTGGGGGCGGGCGGTTGTCCCGGCGGTTGTCCTGGCGGCACAGGCGTGCTAATGACCACCGTGGGAGCGGGGCGCGCCCCGCCGATAGCCTCCTCCCAAATCTGACGCCCTACTATCTCGATAGTCTCGACATCTTGCGAGTTCTGCGCCGTGGTCAAGCGGGTCGCCAGCCATTGGGGGATAAAGGTATCAATCAGCCAGCCGATAACGATGAAGGTGATGACAACCCCAATGAAGTAGGAGATCAGCTTGACCAGACTTTGAGAGAGTAGGTCGCGTTTGAAGATCAACCACAATGCCCAGGTGACACCTAGAGCAACTAACAGAATGGGAACCAATGCCATGAGATCCATGATCACTTCCTCCTTGAATCTGGACTTATTCTGTCAACGGACACATTGTAACGGGTAGAAATCGCCACGACTCTACAAATTCATTCATAATTTTATCATAAATTGCGTAATGTAAAGCGGGCATGGCGCTACCACTGCCCCCCACCGCGCCGACGGGTTGCCCCGCGACGACCTCTCCCTCTGGGGCGGTGTAGGAACGCAGGCCGGTGAGCCAGATGCTCCACTCGGCATTTTCGATTTGCAGGGCTAGATGTCCCCACTCATCGGTGTAGCGGGTGAGGGTGCCGGCGGCGGGGGCCAATACGAGCGAGGCCTCTGGCGGCGTCAACGTGATGCCGGGCAGCGGGCCACAGCTCACACTCCCGCTGATGGGGGCGAGGAGTAGGGGCGCGACGTTAGGCCGCAGGTCGGTGTCGCCGCTGGCGCGTGGCGGGCTGAGGCAGGGGGTTGTAGCGGGCAGCACACAGCTCTCGGCAATCTCCGTGGTCGTCATCCCCTCAACATTGACGTTTGTGCGGCTGACCCAGATCCGATCTAACCCCTCTTGCAACAACAACAGCGGCGAGAGCAGCACCGGCGGCACGGGGGGATCGCTGCGCTGGGCCAGTTGTGTCTGGATGGCGAGATGCACAGGCCAGGCGCCCAACACTTGCAGACTATAGGTACGCCCCTCGATGTCAGTGTGCGGCATGTTCTGGTGATGGATGTCGTAGCCGTTCATCACATACCCTGCGGTGTCGGGATTGGCACGACTCTGCGGCCCGGCGTTGTAGTAGAGATAACAGCGCCGGATAAGCGCCGGATCGGTCGTTGTATAGCGTATCTCCGGACAGTAACTCTTGAAGATGCGCGCCCCCAGCTGTAATTGATAAGCAACCTCCCAGGTTCCGATTTCCCCTGGAGGGAAACAGGGCAGCTCACCGGTCTGGATCGCGGTGTACAGTCCCATGATTCCCTCGCAATTGTTAGGATTTCGCGCTTGCAAGCCACCCTCTTTGTACCACAACACCAAAGGTACCACGGGCGGCACGTCTTCGATGTAGGCGATCATACTGGCTATCCCGGCCCACCGCTCCACCTGTTGCTGTTGTTGCGGTGTGAGATGATACCGGGTATTCCAGATCGCCTGACTGCCCAGACTAAGGGAAAGCGGCACACCGATAAAGAGCAGGACATCCAGGATGCCTCGCCCAATAAACCCGATGAGCTTGGGCGCTTCTACCTTGAGAAAGGGCATTGCGTAGACTTGTAGCCATTCATATAGCCACGGTGGTAGCAATCCCGCTAGCGCTTCCATCTTAAATATGATTATAACCTATTTTAAATCCTGTTGCAACTTGATGCCTTTGGTGACAATGTGCCGTTCAAATACGTCGCCGATGTTTGCTCTTGGCTTTGACTGTGGTATAGTACCACTTGATTTTGCTTAGAATCTATCCGAAAATCTGCTCCAGGCCCTGTCTTGGGGCGTTTTCCCCCCCAAGGACGGGGGGCAGAGCAGTTTTCCGAGAGGCGCTTACTCCAGGAGGCTACCTATGTTGAAGACGCATCATTGCGGCGCGCTCAACGCCGAGCATGTGGGACAAGAAGTGACGCTGGCCGGGTGGGTCAATCGCCGGCGCGATCACGGCGGGCTGGCCTTTATCGTGCTGCGCGACCGGGGAGGATTGGTACAGGTGGTATCCAGCCCCGAAATCGCGCCGGAGGCCCACGCGGTTGCCTCTGAGGCCCGGGGCGAATACGTCCTCCAGGTGCAGGGGGTCGTGCGCCGGCGGCCAGAGGATCAAGTCAACCCCGACTGGCCCACCGGAGAGATCGAGATCGAAGCCCATGCCATGCGCATCCTCAACCCGGCGCAGACGCCGCCCTTCTACATCTACGAAGACTCGGCGGTGGATGAGGCCCTGCGCCTGCGCTACCGCTATCTCGACCTGCGCCGCGCGCGGATGCAGCGCAACATCATCCTGCGCCATCAGGTGGTGCATTTCATTCGCAATTACCTGCACGAACGCGACTTTCTGGAGATTGAGACGCCCTTCCTCTTCAAATCCACGCCGGAGGGCGCGCGCGACTACCTCGTTCCCAGCCGCATCCATCCCGGCAAATTCTACGCGCTGCCCCAATCGCCGCAGCAACTTAAGCAATTGTTGATGGTCGCCGGTTTCGAGCGGTACTTCCAAATCGTGCGCTGCTTCCGCGACGAGGACCTGCGCGGCGACCGCCAACCGGAGTTCACGCAGCTCGATCTGGAGATGTCCTTTGTCGAGCGCGATGATATTCTGGACTTGATCGAGGGCCTCTTCATCGCGTTGGTGCGCACGCTCACGCCAGAAAAAGAGCTGCCCACGCCCTTCCCCCGCCTCAGCCACGTCGAGGCCCTGGAGCGCTTCGGCGCCGACAAGCCCGATATGCGCTTTGGAATGGAACTGGTTGATTTGACCGAGCGCCTGCAAACCAGCGACTTCCGCGTTTTCCGTCAGATTGGGGAGACCGGCGGGCGGATCAAGGGGCTGGTCGCGCCCGGCTGCGCGGACTACACCCGCCGCGAGCTGGATGAGCTTGCCGAGCTCGCCAAGGGACAGGGCGCGAAGGGGCTGGTGACGCTGGCCTTCAAATCCGATGGCGTCAAAGGGCCGGCCGCGAAGTTCCTGAGCGAGGACGAAATCGCGGCCATTGCGGCGCTGGTCGGCGCGGGCGAGGGCGACCTTGTCTGCATCGTGGCCGATGCGCCGGAGATTGTGGCGGTGGCGCTTTCGGCGCTGCGCATCAGCTTCCGCGATCGGCTAAATCTCGTCAATCCTGACCAGCTGGCCTTCGTCTGGGTGCTCGACTTCCCCATGTTCGAGTGGAACGAGGAGGAGGGGCGCTGGGATGCTGCGCATCACCCCTTCACCCTGCCGCGCCCTCAGACCTACGAAGAGATGTTGGCCGATCCCCTCGCGGTCCTCTCTGACGCCTACGATCTGGTGTGCAACGGCTACGAACTGGCCTCCGGCAGCATCCGCGTCCACGATCCGCGCGTCCAGATGGATATTTTCCGCATGTTGGGCTACCCGGAGGATGAGGCCCAGGCGCGCTTCGGCCACATGATGGAAGCCTTCTCGTTTGGCGCGCCGCCCCATGGCGGCATCGCGCCGGGCATTGATCGCCTGGTCATGCTGCTGGCGGGCGAGAACAATATCCGCGAGGTGATCGCCTTCCCCAAGACCACGCAGGCCGCCGACCTCATGGCTGATGCGCCGGCGCCCGTCTCGGAGCGCCAGCTGCGGGAGTTGCATCTGCGCCTCGCCGAGGATGAGGTGTAACTCCCTGATAGCACATCGCCATCACAGCGAATTCCGCGGAGGCTCCGTTGAGGGCTTCCGCTTTTCTTGACTTCACCGCGATTTGCTTATACTAAAGGTTGGAGTCTTCAAACGCAACGAGGAGCACGAGGGGCATGATTCGCAATCAGTGGTACGTGGTGCTGGAATCCAAACAGGTGGGGCGTAAACCCGTGGGCGTGACCCGCATGGGCGAGAAGCTGGTCTTCTGGCGCGACCAGGCCGATCACGTCCACTGCCTGCGCGACCGCTGCGCCCATCGCGGTGTCGCCTTGAGCATCGGCGATGTTGTCGAAGGTGAAATCCGCTGCCCCTTCCACGGCTTTCAATACGACGCTTCCGGGCAATGCACCCTCATCCCGGCCAACGGGCGCGCCGCAGCGGTCCCGGAACGCTTCAAAGTCCACGCTTATCCCACGCACGAGGCCCACGGCTTCATCTGGATCTGGTGGGGCGATGCCGCGCCCGCTGATCTGGCCCCGCCGCGCTTCTTTGAGGATATTGACGCCACCTTCTACTACGCCACCGTTTACGATCCCTGGGCCACGCACTACTCGCGCGTACTGGAGAACCAGTTGGATGTGATGCACCTACCTTTCGTACATCACAACACCATCGGGCGGGGCAACCGCACCCTGGTGGATGGCCCTGGCGTGGAGTGGGCCGATGAGAACCGGATGCGCGTTTACGTCTACAACCGCCTGGATGATGGTACGCCCCCGCGCAAACCGGAAGAGGTTCCCATCCCCAACCCCAACGGCTTCTGTCTGGAGCTGGAGATGCCCAACCTGTGGCAGAATCGCATCAGCGATGATGTCCGCGTCGTGGCGGCCTTCGTCCCCGTGGACGAGGCGCACACGCTGCTCTACCTCCGCTTCTATCAGCGCTTCCTGCCGGTCCCGCTGCTGGGGAAGGTGGTCGCCTGGCTGGCGATGCCCTACAACCGCATCATCGCGCACCAGGATCGGCGCGTCGTGGTGACGCAACGCCCCCGGCCCAGCGGCTTACGCATCGGCGAAAATCTGGCGCAGGGCGACCGGCCCATCGCCGCTTACCGGATGCGCCGCCAGGAGTTGCTGGACGCGGTGAACCGCGAGACTTGAGGGCCATCGCTGCGATGACCTTGTTGCTGCAAACCCCCGCCTTCGATTTGCACTGGGAACCGCGCCGTGGGGCGCTGCGCCTGGAAAGTCCAGGGCGCACGGTGCTGCTGGTGGGCGGCGTGGAGTTGCGCCGCGAAAGGCGGCTCTTGCAGCTCACCACCGCCGATGTGGCCTTTGAACGCGTCGAGCAACAGCCCCTCAACGATGAGCACGGCAATGGCGCGGCGCTGACGCTCTACTTCAAGGAGCAGCAGGGACTCTCCCTCCAACTCCAGGCGCAATGTTACCCGGCGCGCCCCTTCGTCCTGTTACAAGTGCGTGTGGAGAACCGCACCCCTGAGCCGGTGACGCTGGAGCGCTTTTTCTTGCGCACGCCGCCCGCCGGCCTCAAATCATTGGACGCCTTCACCGGCAGCTATTGCCACGGCTGGCAATCCTGGTCCACGGCGGGCTTCCTCCCGGCGGATGCCGGACAATATCGCCCCTGGTGGCCCATCTGCAAACTGCAAGGGCCGGGCATCCACAACGGGCGCACACCCTGGGAACACCGCGCCGGGCGCTTCGTCAGCGAGACGGTGGCCGCGCTCATCTCCGCGCGCGAGGCGCTCGTCGTGGGCGGGGCCTCCCTGGCCGATCAGTTCGTGCAGGTGGTTGGCGATCTGCGGGCCGGGCGCACGGGGCTGCGGTTGCAATCTCAGGCGGATGGGATCCCGCTCGCTCCGGGGGAGACCGCGACATCGGAGTGGTTCTACATCGAGTGGGTGCCGATGCCCCAGCCCGATCCGCTGGCGCAGTATGCCTACGCCGTCGCGCGGCAGATGGATGTGGGGCCGCTCCCGCCCGCGCCCCTGGGCTGGTGCTCCTGGTACTTCTATTGGGAGAAGGTCGCCGAGGCCGATGTGGTGGAGAATCTGGCCTCTGCGGCGCTATTGGCCGATACTTTGCCGTTGGAGATCATCCAGCTGGATCAGGGCTTCGAGCCGCAATGGGGCGACTGGACCGCCTGCAACGAGCGCTTCCCGCACGGACTGCCCTGGCTGGCGGAGCGGATCGCCGGGTCGGGCTTCACGCCGGGGCTGTGGCTGGCCCCGCTGACCGCCCATCCGAGATCCGCCTTGGCCCGCGACCATCCTGAGTGGCTGCTCCGCAACCGCCGAGGGCGCCCGGTCAGCGCCGGGCTGATCTCACACTTCATCAGCCGCGCCCTCGACCCCACCCATCCTGAGGTCGCGGCCTACTTGCACGAGCTGATCGCTACCGCGGTCCACGAGTGGGGCTATCGTTACCTCAAGCTCGATTTCCTGTACGCGGGCGCGCTGCCGGGCTGCCGCCACGATCCCCGGCTCACGCGCGCGCAGGCGCTCCGGCGCGCTTTGCAAATCATCCGCGAGGCCGCCGGCGACGAGATTTTCCTGTTGGGATGCGGCGCGCCGCTGGGGCCGGCGGTGGGGCTGGTGGATGGGATGCGCATCGGGCCGGATACTGCCGCCGAGTGGGCGCCTAACTGGCGCGGTCTGCGCTTTCTGCTCAAGAACAATCCCTCCGCGCCCAGCCTGCGCAACAGTCTGCACGAGGGTCTCTCTCGCGCGTGGATACACGGGCGCTGGTGGCTCAACGATCCCGATGCGCTGATGGCGCGCACGACCGAGACTGCGCTCACCCAGGATGAAATCATCGCGCAAGCCACGCTGATCGGCTTGAGCGGGGGGCTGCTGATGCTCTCCGACCGCCTGCCCGACCTTTCGGCGGCATCGCGGGCGCTGGTGGAGGTGTTGACGCCGCCGCTGTTGGAGGGCATGGACACGCTCGATCTCTTCCAGCAGGAGATGCCGGAGGTGGTGAGTGTGCCGGTGACGCGCCCCTGGAGCCGCTGGCGGCTGTTGGGGCTTTTTAATTGGGATGATGCCCCGGCTACCGTCTCGCTGCCCCGTGACCTACCCGACTTCGATCTGCTGCGCGACTATCATGTCGTTGATTTTTGGGAGCGGCGCTATTTCCGGCTCGATTCGGGGGCCTTCCCGCCCGTCTTTGAGCTGCTGCCCCACGGGGCGGTGCTGTTAGGCATCCGCCCGGTGAAGCCGGCCCCGCACCTCGTCGCCACGACCTTCCACATCTCCCAGGGAGCGGAGATCAGTGACTTTCAATCCGGTCCGGGTCAATTGACTCTGCGCCTGGAGTTGGGCCGCGTGGCCGAAGGGGAGGTCTGGGTCGCCCTGCCCGCTCGCCCCGAATCCGCCACGCTCAACAGTGAGGCGCTGCCGGAATCGGCCATCCGCGCGGTGGCGCGGGGGGTGTGGGCGGTGGCCTGTCATCTCAACCGTGCGGGCGTCTTAGAACTGTACTATCCTCGCAGCTGAACTTCTTCCGCGCGCGTCGCACATTGGGGCGCGTTGGGATCCCCTTCGCAGAGTGCCTGGCGCAGCTGCGCCGCAATCCGTTGCAAGCGCGGATCGGTCAACAGGGCCGGATCGCGCGGGCGCGGCAGCGCTACTGACACCACGCGCACGATGCGTCCAGGACGTGCGCTCAGGACGACCACGCGGTCGGCCAGCAGCGCAGCTTCCTCGACATTGTGCGTGACCATGAGCACGGTGCGGCGGTACTGTTGCCAGATGCGCAGGAGCTCGGCGGCCATGCGCTCGCGGGTGAGCGCGTCGAGCGAGGCGAAGGGTTCATCCAGTAGCAGCACCTCTGGGTTCTGCGCCAAGGCTCGCGCGAGCGCGGCACGCTGGGCCATCCCGCCGGAGAGACGGAGCGGGTGCTCGTCCTCGAAGCCGGCTAATCCCACCAACTCGATGAGGTCGGTGACGCGCGCCTGGATTTCCGCAGCGGGGCGATTTGCCAGCTCGAGCGGCAGGGCGATGTTGCCCGCGACGGTGCGCCACGGCAACAGGGTGGGCTGCTGAAAGATCAGCCCGACGCGGCGGCCCGGCGCGGTGAGCGGCGCCCCTTCGAGCAGAATCTCTCCGCTCGAAGGGGGCAGCAGTCCGGCGACGATGCGCAACAACGTGGACTTCCCGCAGCCGGAGGGGCCGATCAGGCAGACGAATTCCCCTCGGCGCAGGGTCAGCGAGAGCGTGTCCAGTGCGTCGAGGTTGCCCTGTTGCCCCCGAAAGCTCGCCGAGAGCTCCCGCAGGACGAGAAACTCAGTCTCAGCGTGCATCAGGGCAGGAAGTCGTTGGTGAAGAGTGTCTCTACCGGCACGGTCTGTTGGATCAACCCGGCCTCAAACATCACCTGTTGGGCCTCGGCCCACAGGTCGGCGTTGAGACGTCCCGGCTCCGGCGCTTCCCAGAGCGCGATACTGGCCTCGAGCACGGCGCGTTGCGCAGCGGCATTTTCGGCCAACCCCTCAATGTAGCGATGGCTGATCTCGAAGGCGGCATCGGGATCGGCCAGGACATCGGCGAGGCCGTGAAGGAAGGCCCCCACGAAGGCCCGGACTTGCTCCGGGTCGCGCTCGATCTGCATATCGCTGGTCACGAGGACGGCGGAGACCATGTTGGCGTAATCGGCGACGTAGAGAATGTTGTAGGCGATCCCCTCTTGCTCGAGGATGGCGGGCGCGTTGTTCGTGTAGACGACAACCGCATCCACGCTTTCGGAGGTCAGGGCGGCGAGTTGGGTGTAGCCGATGACGCGCAGGTCAATGTCGGCCTCGGTCAATCCAGCCTCGGTGAGTAGCGCGCGCAGCCCGATATACGATGCGCCGAAGGTTTCGGGGATGCCGATGCGCAGGCCCGCGAGGTCAGTGGGGCTGTCGAGCGGCAATGTTTCCAGGCTGACGATGGCGACCGGGAAACGCTGGTACCACGCGGCCACAGCGACAACGGGCAGGCCCTGGCTGCGCGCCTGGATGACCTGATCGCCGCTGGCGATGGCGAAGGGGATCGTATCCGCAGCCAGCAGGCTGATGCCATCCGTCTCCCAGCGGTAATCGAAGTTGACGTCGAAGCCGGCCTCGGTGAAGTAACCGCGTTCGGCGGCCAGGTAGAAGGGGCTGAATTGGACATTGGCGACGTAGCCCATCGGCAGGTTCACTCGCGTGAGGTCTGACTCGGCCTTGCCGCCGCAGCCAATTAGCAAGAGTGAGAGGATCAACAAGCTCAGTAAGTGTTTTAATCGCATGGTAATCTCCTTTGTGTAAGTTTCAAGCCTCAAGTCGCAAGGCGCAAGCTTCAGGCGTTTTATGTTTGCGACGCGGTGTCGTCGCGCTGCCGCCAGGCAAGCACTGTGCGTTCCACTAGACCCAACAGGCCGTAGACGGTCAGGGTGATGAAGGTGAGGGTGAGGATGGCGACGAACATCAGCGGCAGGTCGTAGAGGTTCTGCCCCTGTTTGACCAGATAGCCGAGTCCCTCGCTGGAGGCGACGAATTCACCCACCACCGCGCCCATCCCGGCCAACGTCCCGCCCACGCGCAGGCCGGTGAGGAAGGCGGGGAGGGCGGCGGGGATCTCCAGGTGGAAGAGTTCCTGGCGACGCGAGGCCTCCAGCAGGCGGAAGAGATCGTGTAGGCGGGGATCAATGGTGGTGAGGCCGGCGACGATGTTGACGAGGATGGGGAAGAAGACGATGAGGGCGCAGACGAAGATTTTGGAGATGAGGCCCGGCCCGAACCAGACGGTGAGCAGCGGGGCCAGCGCGACAATCGGCACCGCCTGCGAGGTCACGATGACAGGTTGTAGCAGGTGGGCGAGGAATTCGCTGTGGGCGACGGTATAACCGAGCAACAAAGCGGTGCTGGTGCCGAGCAACAGGCCCAGCCCCATTTCCAGCAGGGTGACGCGGGTGTGGCGGAGCAGAGTCCCGTCGCGCAAGAGCTGCCCCGCGCGGGCGATGACAGCCTGGGGGGTGGGGAAGAGAAAGCGGCGCGGGGTATCGGCGACGAACTGCACGCCGAGCTCCCAAAGAAGCAAAACCAACAGGAGCGTTAACAGATAGATAGGCAAAGCGTGCCAGCGACGACCCGTGCCGGTGTGGTGGTGGTGTTGTTCGCTCATTATCGTTCTTCTCCCACTAACAAAAAACAGCCCCAAGCTGCGCTCGGGGCTGTGTGTGATGACGCGGGTTCCTTCTCTCATCCGGACTCTACCGTCGGCTCCGGAATTACACCGGATCAATCCCCCGGTTTACCGGAGGACTCGCGGGCTTGGGGAGCTCCCCTTCACCGCCGGTCGGGAATTGGCATTCGCCGCACCCTGCCCCGAAGGATTATTCAGATTGTTTACTGCAACGAGCATTAGTATAACACAGTTTGGGATAGATGACAATTTTATAGGAGGTATCGTTTTTTGTGGGTTGCAGGCGGATTTTGAGTTGGGTTGGTTTTATCTCCCGAGACGGGGCTTTGAGCATTAAATAGCCCCCCCGCTTGAATTTATTTGACTTCCTCCTACCTTATGTTACCATATCCTCTGGAATAGAAGTTACAAAAGGCTAACGATGATCGAATGTACAATCATCATTTTACACAAGTATAGAAAGATCTATGGAAAAATTACAAATTATCCCCCTCGGCGGCCTGGGGGAAGTGGGCAAGAACATGCTCGCTCTGGAGTACGGTCGCAATATCCTCCTCATTGACGCCGGGATCATGTTTCCCGAAAGCGATATGCCGGGGGTGGATTATATCATCCCCGACTACGCCTACCTGAACGGCAAGGGCGACCGCATTCGAGGGATCATCATCACCCACGGCCACGAAGATCACATCGGCGCGCTGCCGCACTTGCTGCGCGACTTTAACGCGCCCATCTACGCCACCAAGCTGACGCGGGGCCTCATCGAGGTCAAATTGCGCTCCGGCGGTATGATCAAGCAGGTCAAACTCAATACCTTTGCGCCGGGTGACGTGATCAATCTCGGCCCTTTCAAGATCGAACCCTATCACGTCTGCCACAGCATTCCCGACGCGGTGGGCTTTGGCATCGAAACGCCGGTGGGCTTGATCGTCCACAGCGGCGACTTCAAGCTCGATCATACGCCGGTGGACGGCTGGCCCACCGATATCGCCAAGCTGGCCGAATTCAACCAGCGCGGTGTGCTGGCCCTGCTCTCCGATAGCACGAACTCCGATCACGCCGGCACGACCGCCTCTGAGCGCACGCTCACCCCGGCACTGGAAGATGTCTTCCGGCAGGCCAAGGGGCGCGTCATAGTGGCGACCTTCGCCTCGCTCATCTCGCGGTTACAGCAGGTAATGGAGGTAGCGATGCGCTTCGGGCGCAAGGTCGCTATCGCCGGCACCTCGATGACCGAGAACGTGAAGATGGCGCGGCGGTTAGGTTATCTGGATGTGCCCGACGACCTCGTCATGTCGCTGCAAGAGATCAATCGCCTGCCCCCGCACCAGGTCGCCATCCTGGCGACCGGCTCGCAAGGGGAGCCGCGTTCGATTTTGGGACGGCTGGCGCTGGGACGACATCCCTCGCTGCGCATCACCCCCGGCGACACCGTCATCCTCTCCTCTCACACCATCCCCGGCAACGAAGAGACCGTGCATCGCGTCATCAACCGGCTCTTCCAGAAGGGCGCGCACGTCTTCTATCATCCCGTCGCCCCCGTCCACGTCTCCGGGCACGCCAGCCAGGAGGAGCAAAAGGCGCTGCTTAACATCCTGCGCCCCAAGTTCTTCATCCCCATCCACGGGGAGCTGCGCCATCTGCATCACCACGCCACGTTGGCCCGACAGATGGGCATCCCCGATGAGCACATCGCCGTTGTGGAAAACGGCCACGTGCTGCGGATTTCCGCCGATAATCTGGAAATCGGGGAGCGCATCCCCGGCGGCTACATCTTCGTGGATGGCAACTGGGTGGGCGACGCCGTCATCCCCGCCATCATCGAGGAGCGGGAAGACCTCGCGGCAGCGGGTGTCTGCACCGTGGCGCTGCAATATGACCAGGCGTTCGGCAAGCTGGTGGGAGAGCCGCAGCTGCAAACACGCGGCTTCGCCATCGCCGACATTGCCGATCCCCTGACCAGCAAGGCGATGCGCGTCGTCGAACAGACGGTGCAGAACGCCAAACCCGGCACCAGCTCGAAAGACCTGGAAAAGACGCTGCATAAGGCGCTCGCGGACTTCTTCTACCAACAAGCCAGAAATCGCCCCGAAATCCTGATTTCGATCCTCAGCGCCAAAACCTGAACCGAAGCCGTAGCGTTATGGCCCGGATACTGTGCATCTACAAGCAATTCCCGGCCCCCGCAGTCGGACATGCCGGCGGCGAGTCACTTTATCATTTGTTGGCCGCGCTCCACCGGCGCGGCCATGAGATTTCGGTGGTGGCCCGCATTCAGGAAAGCGAGCGTGCGCACCTGGGCGCATTGGAAGCAATTTGCACTCAGGTGACGACCGTTCCCCACCATCGCGGCTTGCCCGGCCCACGCTGGCTGGCCTTTGCGCGGAGCTACGTGGCGCTGCGCCGCGCTGCCCGGCGCGCGTTGCGCACCCAACAGCCTGACCTCGTCCACGTCGAGACCACGCAGACGGCGGTCGCCGTGCTGGGATTGCGTCGTCCGCCCACCTCCTACCGCACGCAGGACCTCAACTGGCTGCTGTTGGAGCAGCGCGCCGCCCAACAAACGGGGCTGCGCCAGCGGCTCACCCGGTGGAGCGCACGGCTGGCCCGCCACTGTGAGGGCTGGCTCTGTCGCCGCCAACAGCTCGTCCTCGCCATCTCCGAGGGCGACCGGCGGCTGCTCGCGCCGCTGTGCGGTCAGCGGCCCCTGTTGCTGCTCCCGCTGGCCCCGGCCTGCCATCCCGATCCGCACCGCGAGCCGGCGGTCCCGCCCGGCCCCAACGTCCTCTTCGTGGGCGCGATGGCGCGCAGCTACAACGTGGAGGGCGTCGCCTGGTTCCTCGATGAGGTCTGGCCCCTCATCAACGCCCAACACCCCACCGCGTGCTGCTACATCGTGGGGAGCCATCCTCCGGAGGCGTTGCGCGCCCGCGAGGACGGGCAACGCATCTTCGTCACAGGCTTTGTGAAAGACCTGGCGGCCTGGTATCAAGCGGCGGCAGTCTTCATCTCGCCGCTGCGGGTGGCGGGCGGGCTGTTGCAGAAGGTCATTGATGCGCTGGCGATGGGTGTCCCGGTTGTCGCCACGAGCGTCAGCAACCACGGCGTCGGCGCGACGGATGGGGAGCACCTGTGCATCGCCGACAGCGCTATGGACTTTGCGGCAGCAGTCAACGCGCTGCTGGCAGACCCCGCGCTGCGGGAACAATTGGGCGCGGCAGGACGTCTCTTTATTCAGGAGCATTACGACAGCGAGGCGGCGCTGGCGCGCTGGGAACAGGCGCTGGAGGGGCTGCTCGCTAGAAAATAGCAGTCGTAAGACAGGTTGCCAACCTGTCCTACATCTATGGTGAGGTAGCATAAAGGATACAATGGCAGGACGACGCGGACGAAAAAACACCCTTATCCAGATCACAGTGGGGTTACTGACCGTGCTGCTACTGTTGATTGGGGCAATCGCGAGCCTCTTTCTCTTCAGCCAGACGGGGCGCATGCTCCTCAGTCCTGGGGGGCTGGCGAGCATCGGCAGCGGGGAGACCAGCGAGAATGTCTCATACCGCTTCGGCAACCCTGTCCCCCAGTGGACCGGCGCCCGGCGCGTGACCGTGCTGCTGCTGGGAATTGACCAGCGCGGCGAGGAGCAAGGCCCCTGGCGCACCGATACGATGATGCTCGTCACGCTCGACCCGACAACGTTGCAAGCCGGCGTCCTCTCGATCCCGCGTGACCTGTGGGTTCCCATCCCTGGCTACACCGATAACCGCATCAACACCGCGCACTTCCTCGGCGATCTCTACAACCACCCCGGCGGGGGGCCGGCGCTGGCGGTCGAAACCGTCGAGCACAATTTCGGCATCCCCATTGATTATTACGTGCGCCTCAACTTCCAGGGCTTTATTGATGTGGTCAATCTGATCGGCGGCATTGACATCTACGTGGAGCAGGCCATCCACGATCCAGACTACCCGGATCACAACTACGGCTACGATCCGCTCTATATTGAGGCGGGTTGGCATCACTTTGATGGGGAGCTGGCGCTCAAGTACGCCCGCACGCGCCACGGCAGCAGCGACTTCGCCCGCGCGCGCCGTCAACAGCAGGTGCTCCTCGCAATTTTGGAGCGCGTCACCAGCCTGGAGCTGCTGCCGCAGCTCGCCACGCGCACACCGGAGATCTACGAAACGCTGCGCACCTCCATCCAAACCGATCTGGCCCCCGATCAGGCGCTCGCGTTGGCGGCCCTGGCAAACGATGTGGACCGCGGCCAAATCCGCTTCGGCGTGATTGATGGCAGCTGTACCCAAAACTGGACCACACCCCAGGGCGGGCAGGTGTTGATTCCCATCCGCGAGTGCATCCGCGAAGTGCGCGATTACATCTTTGGCAGCCCTGTCCCCGGCGAGACGGGCGTCGCCGCCCCCACCGCTACACCGGAAGTCGCCACCCTCGCCATCTTGAATGGCACGGACCGTGTGGGACTGGCGCGAAGCACCAGCGACTATCTCCAAAGCCAGGGACTGGCGATCAGCCGCTACGATAACGCCGACCGGCAGGATTATGCCCAGACCCTCATCATCCTCAACCACGACAAGCCGCAGACTGCCGAGCGGCTGTTGACACTTCTGGGGCTGCCGCCCTCCGCGTTGATTCGCGGAACCGATCCCAACGCTGCCTATGACATCACCATCATCCTGGGCGCCGATTATCCGGGGCCGCCCAGCACACCGTGAGTTGCCACCGAGTTTATGGTATAATGACGCGCGCAAGGCAAGGGAGGCGCCTGACAAAGCTATGAATCGAGAGACAACCCAAAAGCTGATCCGTGTGGGGATCGCGTTGATTTATCTGATTGTGACGGCGACCGCCAGTCTGATGCTCTTCTCCCATGTGCGCTCCCTCGTCTCCGCCTCGGCGCTGCTGCCCACCTTCACGGTGGTGGAATCGCAGGACAGCCCTAACGTCAGCTATCAGGAGGGGCAACCCTTGCCCACCTGGACCGGCACCGAGCGCGTGACGGTGCTGCTCTTGGGCATTGACGAGCGCGAGCAGGAGGAAGGCCCCTTCCGCACCGACACGATCATACTGGTGACGCTCGATCCGGTCACGCTTCAGGCCGGTGTGCTTTCGATCCCGCGCGACCTCTGGGTGCATATCCCCGGCTACACCGAGAACCGCATCAACACCGCCCACTTCCTCGGCGATGCCTATAACCACCCCGGCGGCGGACCGGCCCTGACTATCGAGACCCTCCGCTACAACCTGGGCGTGGAGATTGACTACTTCGTCCGCGTGAACTTCGACGGCTTCATCCGGCTGGTGGATGAAATCGGCGGGATTGACATCTACGTGGAAGAGCGGATTGATGACCCGCAGTACCCCACCGCCGACTACGGCGTGGAGCGGCTGATCATCGAAGAAGGGCTGCACCACTTCAACGGCGATCTGGCGCTGAAGTATGCGCGCACGCGCTACTCCGCCAGCGGCGACTTCGGGCGCGCCCGGCGGCAGCAGCAGGTCATCCTGGCGATTCTGGACAAAGTCACCCGCACCGGCAGTCTGCCCCGCCTGGCGGCGCGCGCGCCGGCGATCTACAGCGCCGTGGCCGATTCGGTCACGATTGACGCCCAGCTGCAGCTGGACGAAATCATCGCGCTGGCCGTGCTCGCCACGCAGGTGGATCGTGACGAAATCCGCTTTGGCGTCATTGACGAGAGCTGCACCCTCTTCCGGGTGACCCCTGAAGGGTACCAGATCCTCCTGCCGCTGCGGAACGAAATCCGCGAGGTGCGCGATTACGTCTTCGGCGTGACGCAGGCGATCAACGGGCCGCTTGAGGAGGACGATACCACCATCGCGGTGCTCAACGGCGCAGGCATCGCGGGCCTGGCTGGACAGGCCGGCGCCTATCTGGAATCCTACGGGCTGAACGTGGAGGAATACGCCAACGCCGACCGTGCGGATTACGTGAATTCGCTGATCATCCTCAACCGTAACCGGCCGGCGACGGCGCTGCGCCTGGTTAATCTGCTGGGGCTGCCGCAGTCGGCGGTCGTCAACGGCGACAATCCCGCCGCGCCTTACGATATCACGATCATCCTGGGGGCTGACTATCCCGGCACGCCCCCCGCGTTCGACGACTAAGTACAGCCCGCCATGTCCCTGGCGACGCCCCCGCGACGCACCGTCGCCATAGCCGAGTGCCTCCTCGTCACCCTCATTTGGGCCTCGTCATTCATCTTGGTCAAAAAGGCGCTGCTCCACTTGGGGCCGCTGACCATCGCAGGATTGCGCTACTGGGGCGGGGCGCTCCTGCTATTCCCCCTCTTCCTCCACAATCACAAAGCCGCGCCCTCGCTCTCGCGCGCCGCCTGGATACAGCTGAGCCTCATCGGGGTGAGCGCCTACACCGTGGGCAACGGCGCGCTCTTCTGGAGCCTCCAATACCTGCCCGCGACGACCGTCTCGCTGCTCATGAGCCTCTTGCCCGTGCTGATTCTGGTGTTGGGCGCGCTTTGGCTGAAGGAAATCCCCTCGCTAGGGCAAATGCTGGGCGTGCTCATCAGCGTGGGGGGCAGCGTGTTGTTCTTCTCCCAAAGGCCCCAGGCCGATGAATGGCGGGGCTTCTTCATCATCGTGATTGCTATGGCGGGGTTCACACTGTTTGCGGTATTGGGGCGCGCCCTGGCACGCGATACCGCGCTCGATACGCTCTCTCGAACCACCATCCCGCTCGCGATTGGCGGCGGGTTACTGTTGCTCATCGCCTTCTTCATCGAAGGCTGTCCGACCTTCACCCTGACCGGAGGGGCCATCGTGGGGTGGCTGGCGCTGGTGAACACCGCCCTGGCCTACCTGCTCTACAACCATGCGCTCCAGACGCTCCCGGCGCTGGAGATGAACATGCTGCTCAATCTCGCGCCCCTAGGCACGGCGCTGCTGGCCTGGCTGCTATTGGCGGAGCAGTTGCAGGGCCTTCAAATCGTGGGGATGATCACGATGCTCGGCGGCGTCATTCTCGTGCAACAGAGCGGCAAGCAAGCGCCTCAGCGCAACACCAGCAGCCCTAACAATCCCGCAAAGAGCGCGTAGTAAAGCATCGGCGGCAGGGTGAAGCGGATGATGTCGCCCTCCTTCCCGTGCAGGCCGACGACGGAGGCCGCGGCGACGACGTTGACGACGCAGACCATGTTCCCCGCGTTGGCCCCCAACACCTGCAACGCCAGGATGACGCGCGGCACGAGGCCCGTTTGTTGGGCCACGCTGAACTGGAAGAGCGCGAACATCATATTGCTGAAGGTGGAGCTCCCTGAGATGAAGGAGCCGAGCGCGCCGATGAGGGGCGCGGCCAGCGGCCACGCCGTCCCCAGCGCCTCCGCGACGAGCGCCGCCAGCTCCAGCGGCATCGAGGCCAATCCCGCCGCATTCACCCCGGAGTTGATGAAGATCCGCACCATCGGCACCGCCGTCCCCAGCGTGATGACGGTCTGCGCGAGCGTGCGCGCTGAGGTTTGCAGCGCCCGCCCCGCTTGTGCGGGCGTCATCCGCTGCACCACGAAAGTGATGAGGACGACGAGCACGAAGATCGAGCCGGGCAGGTAGAGCGGTGTGAGCGAGGCGCTGATCTCCGCGCCGAGGATGTTGTCCCAGGAGATGACGACGCCTTGCAGCCAGCCCTTAAGGGGCAGCGCGTCCAGCCGGGTCAGCACGAGGAAGAGCGCCACCAGCAGATAGGGCGTCCACGCCCGCAGCAGCGACATGGGCCGCTCCGCCGCTTCCAGCGCGGGAGCGTCGCCGAAATCCCACGGCTCTTTCGGTAGCAGCCACCCCTTCCGCGCCAGCGGAACGACGATCGCCAGCCCCACCAGCCCGCCCAGCAGCGCGGGGAACTCCGGGCCGAAGAGGGCCGCAAAGACGAAGGCGGGCAGGGTGAAGCTCAGCCCGGCGACGAGGGCGAACTTCCACGCTGCCAGCCCCTCGCGCCAGCTGCGCCGCTCCCCGAAGAAACGGGTCAGGATCATCACCATAATCAGCGGCAGTAGCGTGCCGATCAATAAATCGAACTGCGTGGCCTGAACCGCGATCTCTTGCAGGAGCGCCGCGAGGGGCCGCCCCGCCAGGTGCGCGTTGACGGCGGGGGCGACCGCGCCGCCCTCCTGCAGGCCCTGCGCCACGCCGATGAGGAGCGGCGTGCCCACAGCCCCAAAGGAGACCGGGCTGCTATCGGCGATGAGGGCAACGACGACCGCCGCCAGCGGCGGGAAACCGAGCGCCACGAGCAGCGGCGCGCCGATGGCCGCCGGCGTCCCGAAGCCCGCCGCCCCCTCGATGAACGCGCCGAAGAGCCAGGCAATGATGATCATCTGCGCGCGGCGGTCGGGCGTGATCTGCGTGAAGCCATCGCGGATGGCGTTGAGCGCCCCGCTCTCGCGCAGGGTGTTGAGCAGCAGCACCGCCCCGAAGACGATCCACAGGATCGAGAGGGCGACGAACAGCCCCTCCAGCGAGGCGGCGACGATTTGGCGGGCAGGCACCCGCCAGACCAGCCAGGAGACGAGGACCGTGAGGACGAAGCTCAGCGGCATCGCCTTCACCGCCGGCAGCCGCAGCAGCACGAGGAAGATGAAGACGGTCAGCACCGGCGTCAACGCGACGAGAATGTGTAACAGGTTCATGGTAGCCTCAAGGTTTAAGTTTCAAGCGGCAGCGAGTTTCCGCCTTTACTACGGCGCGGGATACCCCACAGGCAGGAAGTAGAGGGGGGCGTGATCGTCGGGCAGGTCGAGCGCCGTCTGGAGGCGCGTATCGTGCATCGCGCCGATGGGCACGCTGCCCAGGCCCAACGCCGTCGCCTGCAACGAGAGGTTCTGCGCGGCGTGGCCGATCTCCATGTGGACGTAGCACGGCGCTCGATCGCCATAGCGCTCCGAGGTGCGCGCATAGACCGCCGTGAAGAGGAAGATGGCGGGCGCCTCACGCAGGGCATCCTGCTCCAGGCCGCGGCGCAACCGGCCCAGGGCGGCAGGCGACCATCAGCACCGCCAGGAGAACAATCTGCACTAGCCTGATCTTCATCGTCGTACCTCCTTCATCTGCTTTGCGCGCGAACTAAACAGTTTGCGCTACATTTTCATCAGCGTTGATGTGGCCCAACATGGAAACCCCCTAGAAAATAGCCTGAGCGTAGGACAGGTTGCCAACCTGTCCTACATTTTTGTCCTCGGTGGTGTGCGCCAGCACTGGTGTCTCCTCTAAAAATGGCTCACGGATTGACACGGATTCCACGGATTAGAAATGAAAAAGCGTAGCCCTTGTAGCGCGAACTTCAGTTCGCTCTCTTGCTGCGATTTTCGTCCTCGTTGGTGTGGAATCCCACATAGAGACCCCTTCGGAAATAGTAGTCGTAAGACAGGTTGGCAACCTGTCTTACATTTTTGTCCTCGGTGGTGTGCCGAAGGAACATGATGACGCCTTCGGAATAACGTGCTCACATGTTAAGTTTAGCACTAGCGCCCACGAGGACAAACGCGCCCTTGACAAAATCCCCACATCGGCCACAATGCCCCAGGAAAGAGGTAATTATGGTCAAACGATTGCACAAACACGCACATATCTGGTTGTTGTTGGGGCTGTTGCTGGTCACGGGCTGCATCGCGCCCCAGGCACCCGGCCCGACGCCCACGCCCACCCGCACGCCGCGCCCCACGGAGACGCCCACGCCGACGGCGACGCTCACCCCGGCCCCCACGCCGACGCCCGCCTTCCCCGTCACGGTCGGCTGCGCGCCACAGACGCCCGCCGGCGCGTGCGCCCGCCTGCAAGCGAGCGTCGCCGCCGCGCCGGAGTACTTCCGCTGGGTGGATGCGGACGCGCTCGCGCAGATCACGCTGAGCACCGAAGGCGCACCCGATAGCGCGCCCAGCGGACAGTGGACTTACGCGGTGGCAGCGCCTTTCTATACCGTGGCTGATGAGGTCAGCTCCGAGGCGCTGCGGGCGACCTGGAACGGCGCGCCCAGCGGCCCCTTCACGCTGCATCCGCTGCTGGCGACGACCGACACGCTGCGCGCGCTGGTGACGGTCTGGGGGCCGCCCGCGTCGGAGGCCGTCCGCACGGTGGAGGCCGAGGCGCTCTACGCCACCGCCGAGGCGCTCGACGGTTGGGCGCTCGTCCCCTTCGAGGCGCTGCACCCGCGCTGGAAGGTGCTGCGCGTGGACGGCCTCTCGCTGCTGGAGAAGGGCCACGACCTGAGCGGCTATCCGCTCACCGTGCCGCTCTATCTGCACAGCGAGACCCGCGCGGACGCGCTTGCGCTGCTGCCGCTCGAGGCCGCCACCTTCGTCAACCGCGATGAGGACGCCATGACGATCCTGGCGATGACGGGCGTCACGGCGATGTCCCGCGCCACGGCGGAATTGATGGATCGGATGGGCGTCACTTACCCGGCCCGCGACATCCGTCCCTGGTTCGAGGATGCCGACTTCGTCCACATCAGCAACGAGGTCTCCTTCCGCCCCGACTGTATGGCCGAGCCTAGCGGCACGATGTCCTTCTGCTCCCACGATAGCTACATCGCGCTGCTGGAGGAAATCAATGTCAACATCGTCGAGCTCACGGGCAACCATCTGGCCGATAAGGGCCACGAGTGGATCACCCACTCGCTGGATATGTACCAGGAGCGCGGGTGGCAATGGTTCGGCGGCGGCTATGATCTGGCCGACGCCACTCGGCCACTCACGATCACGCACAACGGCAACCGTATCGCCTTCATCGGCTGCAACCCCATCGGCCCGGCCTACGGCCAGGCGACCGAGACCCGGCCCGGCTCCGCTCCCTGCGATTACGCCCGCATGAAGGAAGAGGTCGCCGCGCTGCGCGAGGCGGGCTACGTGCCCATCGTCACCCTGCAATATCTGGAGACCTACGAATACTTCCCCACCGCCAATCAGATTTGGGACTTCCGCGACTTTGCGCGGGCCGGCGCGGCCATCGTTCACGGCAGCCAGGCGCACCAGGCACAGACTATTGAGTTCCGCAACGATTCTTTCATCCACTACGGGCCGGGCAACTTCTTCTTCGATCAGATGTGGAGCCTGGGGACGCGGCAGATGTTCATCGTCCGCTACACCTTCTACGCCGGCGCGCTGCACAGCATTGATCTGCGCACGGCCCTGTTGGAAGAATATGGCCGTCCCCGTCCGATGACCGAAGCGGAGCGGGCGGAATTTTTGCAAATGATGTTCGATTTAAGCCCGGAGGGAGAATGACCGACAAAACGACCGACACGGCCCCGCGCCCGCCTTCGCCCATGGAGTTCGGCTCCATGCCGCTGGATCCGTTTTACGCCTGGGGCGTGACCTACGAACCCATCGAAGTGTTGATTGAGCACACGGCGCAGTACATCGAGACGCTGGCGCAAGAGGCCTACGCAGAGGGCAAGACCTTCACCGAAGAGGAGCTCGTCGAGCGCTTCCAGTCCTATTTCCAGGAATTGGTCGCCAACGGGGTCGTCACTGAGCAGCCCACGCCCACCGAGGAGCGCCGCCGCTGGCGCATCCTCAGCCCCAAGCAGTGGGCGCGCGCCCAGAACGCCCGCATCAAACGGATCGTCGCCTGGTGGCAGGCCCAAGCCGCGCCGCCTGACGCCTGATCCAGGAGGCTGTTTGTATGAAGCGCATATACCGGCGGGTGTGGCTGATTCTGCTGCTAGGATTGATGCTCGCGTGCCAGATCGCCTCGCCTACCCCCACAGGCAAACCGACCGCCACACTCCCACCAACGCCCGACGCAGCAGCGCCTTTCATCGAGCCAAACGCGCGCTATCAACGCATCTTCCAACGGGTCTGGAGCCTGGTGGATGAGATCTACGTCTATGAGGATTACAACGGCGTGGACTGGGATGCTGTCTGGACGGAGTACAACTCGCGGGTGGCGGTCATCTCCGACGATGCGGATTTTTGGGCGCTGATGCAGGAGATGATTGCGCAGCTGGACGATCAACACTCGGCCTACCTCACCCCGGAGCAGGCCGCCGAAGAGGATCAATCTTTCAGCGGCCAGCACGACTACGTGGGCATCGGCGTCTATCTCACCACGGACGATTCCGAGGAGTACGCCATCGTGTTGCTGACCTTCCCGGAAAGCCCCGCCGAGCAAGCGGGCATCCAGCCGCACGACAAGATCCTCGCGGTGGCGGGGGAGTGGCTGCGCGAATCCAGCGATACAGGGGCCACGCTCGATCTTATGCTGGGGCCGGAGGGGACCCCTGTCACCATCACCGTGCAGACGCTCGATGCGCCGCCGCGCACCGTGACCGTAACGCGCGGGCGCATCCAGAGCGCGTTGCCGGTGGTCACGCGCCGCATCGAAACGCCAGAGGGGGAGATCGGTTATCTGTTGATTCCCTCGCTATGGGACGAGACTATCGGCCATCGCACCCGCGAGGCGCTCAACGATCTGCTGACAGATGGCCCGCTGCAAGGGCTGATCCTGGATATGCGCATCAATGGCGGGGGCGCCTATTCACAGCTCTACAATCTGCTCTCGCTCTTCACCGAGGGGGAGGTGGGGCAGTTTCAACAGCGCCACAGCAGCCAATCTCTCGTGGTGGTCGCCAATCCCATCAAAGATACCCAAACGCTGCCGCTGGTCATTTTGATCGGCCCCTCCACGGAGAGTTACGCGGAAGTGTTCAGCGGCGCGCTGCAAGGGATGGGCCGGGCCGTGTTGATTGGCGCGCCCACCGCCGGCAACATCGAGACCGTCTACCAGTACAATATGGAAGATGGCTCGCGGCTCTGGCTGGCGCAGGAGTACTTTGTCACCACCAGCGGTTACCACTGGGAGGGCGAGGGCCTCACGCCCGATCTCTATTTCCCGCAGACGTGGGAGGAGGTCAGCCTGGAGGATGACCCGCTGATTGACGCGGCGGTTGCGCTGTTGCGCCAAAACTGAGGCTCACAAGTGGCAGCACAAAGCGGCGAGATGGCGTCATCTCGCCGCTTGAGCCTATTTTTACCGGCAGGTGGCCGCCAGGGACCAGCCCGCCGTCGCCATCGTTACTGTTGCAGAGCGTTGATCTGCTGCATCAGCCGGGACTTCAGCCGCGCCGCTTTATTTTTGTGGATGATATTCTTCTTGGCGGCCCTGTCCAGCTCGCTCGACGCATTGGGCATCAAGGCCAACGCGCGCTCGTAATCCTGCGCATCCACGGCGCGGCGCACCTGATTGACAGCTGCGCGCATTTGTCCTTTGACGTAACGATTGCGCAACCACTTCCGATAAGAATTCCGAACTTGTTTCTTGGCAGATTTCGTATTTGCCACGCTGTTCCTCCAAAAACTACTAAAACTCTAACCTCGGTCAGAGGAATAGTATACCTGATTTCTGAGTTTTGTCCAGTTTGTTGCGAAAAGGGCTTCCGCAGTAAAGCCCCGCGATCGCGGGAAAGAATCGCAGTAAGTCCTGCAAGGCGGGAATGGTTACAGATGATCGTTACGGTTGGCGGGGACGAAGGGGCTGTTGAGCGGCCACTGGATGTGCAGGCGATCATCCACCACGTTGAGGGCCTTGCTCTTGTGGCCGAAGTGGTGCCTACCTTTCGCAGTGGCGCTAGAAGCGGGTGGCGGCGGGTCCGCCGCGGGCTGAGGGGTAAATGCTCCCGCAGGACCTCCCATTTGAGTTGGATTGGTTTTACCCTCTCGACTTACTGCGGAATCCCTGGGGATGAAATGGACTTCTCGCCACGAGTTTTTGGAAACTCTAAATTTCGGGGTTGACAGGTTGGGGGAGTGTGGTAGAATCCCGGATGCAGGAGGCAGGGACAGCGTAAATAGCGAACGTCCCCTGAATTAACAAGCGGATTTGTCCGCAGCGGACTTGACAGCGGGCGGGGGTATGGTAGAATATACATCACGCCAGGGCTACAGACGCAAGTCGGAGTCCGGAGGACCTTAACAATTGAACAGTGATCGGGTGTGACAAGTGT
>DAOTXC010000120.1:0-71895 GCA_034435555.1 Anaerolineae bacterium | reverse complement strand
GGTGAGGGGGTGAGGGGGTAAGGGAGTAAGAAGTATGGGGGTAGTGACTCGCTGACTCGCTGATTTTCAAATTTTCTCAAGGAGGAGTTCAATGACTGTTAAACGGACGATGTTGTGGTTTATTCTGACGAGCCTCGTGCTCACGCTGGTGTTGACGGCCTGTGGCGGCGGCGCGCCGCAGGTTGAATGGACGGTGAACGTCACCGGCGCGGCGCCCAATCCGCTTGCGCTCAGCTACGCCGACCTGGTCGCCATGCCGCAGACCGATCTCACCGATATTCTGATGCAGAAGTCGCTGGGGGAGGATGAGGTGACTTCATGGAGTGGCGTCTCGCTTGATCTCATCCTGGAGCAGGCGGGCGTGACGGACTACGCTTCCATCACCGCCATCGCCGCCGACGGCTACGCCATCGAGATCAGCCGCGACGAGCTGCAAGATGCGATCATCGCCTTGCAAAAAGAGGGCGAATGGATCACCACGGCTGAGCCGGACAAAGGCCCTATCCGTCTAGTTTGCCCGGAGACCCCGGCGAATCGCTGGGTTTTCCAAATTATCGAATTGCAAATCAACAACTAATTCAAGGAGGATACTCATGAAGAAGCGTTTCACTCTGTTGGCGTTGGTTTTGGTGTTGGTGATGGCGCTGGCTGCTTGTGGCGGCGGTAACGGCGGCGAGGCCCCGGTCGCGGAGGGCGAGGTCGCGCTCCGCATCACGGGCAATGTCGGCACGGAGATGGCCTGGAGCGAGGCGCAAGTCCGCGCGCTGGAGACCATCGAGGTCGATTATACCAACCGTGATGGCGAGCCGACTACGTACACCGGTGTAGCGGTCAACACGCTGCTGGCGCAGGCGGGTGTGAGCGGGGCTTCATCCGTGACCTTTGTCGCTGCTGATGATTACACGGCTAAGGTCGCGCTGGATGAGTTGCAAGCCTGCGCGGATTGCATCGTCGCTTTCGTGGATGGCGGCGGCTTCAGGAGCGTGCTGCCCGGCTTCGCGAGCAATGTGCAGGTCCGCGATCTGGTCGAAATTCGCGTCCAGTAACCGATAGGACTTCACACAACGGGCCTGACGTAGGTGTCAGGCCCGTTTTTTGCATCGGACAGGTTGCCAACCTGTCCTACATGGCCGCTTGCCTGACCGCGCAAAATGGTTATACTTTTCCCATCAGCCAGGTTGGGAGAGGATGCTACCCCTGCTCGTTCCTTCATGCGCGCGTCCACCAATCTCGCTGACTCGCCGATTCGCTGACTCGAAGGAGCTACTATGACCCTCTCAAGCCAACTTCGCGCCGAGGTGAAGGCGCAGCGCCCCTGGGCGCTTATTGTCCTGACGATCCTGCTCTTCGTGCAGGTCGCCGGCTTCGTCGGCGTGGCGTTCTGGTGCGCCGGGCTGGAGCTGCCCCTGTGGCCCTTGCCGCTGCCCTGGTTCGATCTCGCCTGGCCGGAACATCACCTGTGGGCCGGGGTCGCCGCAATCCTGGCGCTATTGACCCTGCTCTCGGCGGTGGGGCTGTTGCTCCTGCGCCGCGCGGCCTGGGTGCTCGCCGCCCTGGTGCAGTGCCTCACCCTGGCGCTGGGATTGGGGTTGCGCTTCAGCCCCGTCTACGATTTCAGCGGGCGCGCGCTGCACAGCTACGGCCTCTACCTGGCGCTGGGTTTTGCCGTCATCCAGGTCGTCTACCTGAACACCCGCGATGTGCAGCAGGCGTTGGCCTCTGCCGCCGCCTGTCGCGCGCGAGGAGGGTGCGAATGAGCCGCCCCACCGACCGCGAACTGTTGCGCCGCTTCGAGCCGGTGCTGCGCTTTACCCAGGGCGAGCACTTCTTCCCGATGGATGTGGAGCGCTACGTGCGCGAGTGCAGCCTGTGGGTGCAGCGCCCCAATCGCCTGCCGCACTGCCTCGTGCCGGAGGGTGAGCTCACCCTGGAGCGCCTGGCGGAGCGGCGCGTGGATGTCTTCGACGCGGTGCACTATCTCCGCTTCATCGAACCGTTCAACATCCCCGAACTGGCCGCCTACGAAGTCGAACGTCTGCGCCGCGAGCTGCTCGATAAGGATAAGGAACCGCAATTTTACGCGGGTATGGGCCGCCTGGCCCGCGTGGGCTACCTCTCGCGCTTTGTGGATGCGATCTTCTCGCTCACCCTGCTGGCGCGGGGGCGGGTGCCGGGCGACACCGCCGCCGCCGCGCGTGTGGCCTACCGCCGCTTGCAAGAGTCGCAGCCTCGCTACCAGTATTACGGGCGCGTCGTCCGACAGGAGCATTGGTGCGTGCTCCAGTACTACTTCTTCTACGCCTTCAATGACTGGCGCTCCGGCTTCTCCGGCGTCAACGATCATGAGGCCGATTGGGAGATGGTGCTCATTTATCTCTCCGAGGATGAATCCGGCGCGGTGCAGCCGGAGTGGGTGGCCTACGCCTCGCACGATTACTCCGGCGACGATCTGCGCCGCCACTGGAACGACCCGGAGCTGGAGCGCGTGGGCGATCATCCCGTCGTCTACGTCGGGGCCGGATCGCACGCCAGCTACTTCGGCAAGGGCGAGTACCTCGGCGAGCTGGAGCTCCCCTTCCTCAAGCCCTTTAAGCGGCTGAACAAGACCTTGCGCGCGCGTCTGGGTCGCGCCCTGCAAGAGGTCTACGAAGACGAGGCGCGGCCCGATTTGGAATCGCTCGATCCGTTGAGCCTGTTCCGCGTGCCCTTCGTGGATTACGCGCGCGGCGATGGGCGGTCCATCGGGCCGGGCGCGGCGCATCCCTGGGACGAGCCGGGCCTGCTCGATCCCCTGCCTGATTGGGCGCTGCACTATCGCGGCCTGTGGGGCCTCTACGCCCGCGATCCGATCTCCGGCGAGAACGCCCCCGCCGGCCCGCTCTACGAACGGGGCGGCGCGCTTCGGCGCTCTTGGTACGATCCGGTGGGGTGGGCCGGGCTGGATAAGATGTTGCCCGCGCCGTTGCTCGTCCCGCACATCCGGGAGCAGAGCGCCGCCTTCCGCGCCTCGCAGGCCGAGCGCGCTGTCGTGATCGCCGACAAGCAGGCGGAGCTCGTGGGGTTGGGGATGCAGCTCGCCTCCCTGCGCGGCAAGCCGCACCTCAAGGGCGAGTTCGTCAAGCGCAATGAGGCGCTCAAGGCGCTCTCCGCCGAGCTCGAAACCTTGCGCGCCACCTCCGCCACCGAGGAGACCCTCGCCCTGGCGTTGGAGCGGTACGCCGAGCGCCTCGTCTCCGGGGGGCGGTGGCCGCGCCGGGCGCACATCCGCCGCGCCCACCATCCCCTCTCCGAAGCCGACCTGCGCATGGGCCGCGTGGCCGAGCTGTGGGCGGCGCTCAGCATCGGCCTGACGCTGGTGGCCTTCGTGGGGTTGCTGCTTTTTTCACGGGAACACGCGCTCTTCGGCCTGGGCGTCCTGCTCTTTCTGTTCATCTTCATCGAGGCGGGCTTCCGGCGCTGGCTGGAGCGCCTCATTGGCAGTCTGGCCGGCGCACTGGCGATGGTGGCCGTCCTGGTGTTGCTCTTCGAGTTCTTCTGGGAGCTGATCGTGCTGGGCGTGTTGGTCGCGGGGCTGTACCTGCTTTTCCAGAACGTGCAGGAGCTCTTACATTAAAAGCTATTGCTTGTGGCTTGATGCTGGATACTTGAGGTTAAACTATGACATCACAATCTATTGTTCGTTGGGGCATTCTGAGCACCGGGAAGATCGCGCACGCCTTTGCGGAGGGGTTGCGGGCGCTCCCGGACGCACGTCTGGTCGCGGTCGGTTCGCGTAGTCAAGAGGCGGCGGAGCGTTTCGGGCGGCTGTTCGATGTGCCGCATCGCCATGGCAGCTATGAGGCGCTCGTCCAAGACCCCGATGTAGACGTGATCTACATCGGCACGCCGCATCCCTTTCACAAGGAAAACACGCTGCTCTGCCTGGAGGCGGGCAAGGCGGTCTTGTGTGAGAAGCCCTTTGCCCTCAATGCCCTCGAGGCGGCGGAGATGATCCGCGTGGCGCGGGCGCGCGGGTTGTTCTTGATGGAAGCGATGTGGACGCGCTTCCTGCCTGCTTTCGCCAAATTGCGCGCCCTGTTGGATGAGGAGGCGATTGGCGAGGTGCGCCTGCTGACGGCGGACTTCGGCTTCCGCGCCGCTTTTGATCCTGAGAGCCGGCTCTTCGATCCGGCGTTGGGCGGCGGCGCGCTGCTCGATTTGGGCATCTATCCGCTCGCCCTGGCCTCGGCGATCTTCGGCCCGCCGGAGCGCATCGCCAGCCAGGCGCATCTGGGCGAGACCGGCGTGGACGAGCAGGCCGCGATCATCCTCGGCTACGCGGGGGGACGGCAGGCGTTGCTCTCGGCCTCGCTGCGCATCGCGCTGCCCACGGAGGCGCAGTTGATGGGGACGCGCGGACGAATTCGCGTTCACAACCCCATCTTCCGCCCGCAAAAATTGACGCTCTATCCCGAGGGCGTCTGGCCCCCGCCCTCGGTGCGGATTCCGGGGCGGCTCAAGCGCCTGGGATACGCGCTGGGGCTGGATCGTTGGGGGCAGCGTTTGCGCAAACGTCCGGGTAAGACCTGGCATTTCCCGCTGGAGGGGAACGGCTACAATTACGAGGCGGCAGAGGTGATGCGTTGTCTTCGTGAGGGCGCTCTGGAAAGTCCCGTCATGCCGCTGGATGAGACGTTGGCAATTATGCGCACGATGGATGCGATCCGCGCGCAGTGGGGATTAACCTATCCGATGGAGGTATCCGATGGCAACACCAGCTTATGAACGTTTGGTCGCGCGGTTGAATCGTTTTCCGCAGGGCGCGCCGCCCACGGAGGCACTCTACAAGATTTTGGAGATTCTCTTTAGCGAGCGTGAGGCCGGTCTGGTGGCCTTATTGCCCATCAAGCCCTTCACAGCGGCGCAGGCGGCGCGCATCTGGGGCATGGAGCTCGCCGAGGCGCGTCAAGTTCTGGAGGCATTGGCGGCGCGGGTGCTGTTGATTGATGTGGAGAAGGATGGCGAGCTCACTTATACGCTGCCGCCGCCGATGGCGGGGTTCTTCGAGTTTTCGATGATGCGGCTGCGCGACGATGTGGATCAGCAGATGTTGGCGGAATTATATCAGCAGTATTGCACCATCGAGGATGACTTCATGTACGGGCTTTTCTCCGGCGGCGAGACGCAGATGGGGCGCGTCTTCATCAACGAGCCGGTCATCCCGCCGGAGGTGCAGGTGTTGGATTACGAGCGGGCCAGTGAGGTGATCCGCACGGCCACGCATCGTGGGATTAGCCTGTGCTACTGCCGCACCAAGGCGGAGCGGGTGGGGTTGGGCTGCGATGCGCCCCAGGACATCTGCATGACCTTTGGCGGCGCGGCGGCATCGCTGGCGAAGCACGGCTTTGCGCGGGAGGTGGATGTAGCCGAGGGGCTTGATCTGTTGTAGCTGGCCTACGATCACAAGCTGGTGCAGTTCGGGGAGAACGCGCGCGAGGTCGTGACCTTCATCTGCAACTGTTGCGGCTGTTGTTGCGAGGCGTTGATTGCGGGGCGGCGCTTCGGCTACGCGCGTCCCATCCACACGACCAACTTCATCGTCACCGTGGATGTGGAGCATTGCACGGGCTGCGGGCAATGCGTGGCGACTTGCCCTGTTGAGGCGCTGACGTTGGTCTCGGCGCACGATGGCGCGCGTCCACAGCGCAAGCGCATCAAACTCGATCCGGAGGCGTGCCTGGGGTGCGGGGTATGCGTGCGCACCTGCGCTCCGGGTTGCTTGCAGATGACGCCCCGCGCCGAGCGGGTCATCACGCCGGCGAACTCGGTCCATCGCATCGTGATGATGGCCATCGAGCGGGGAAAGCTCCAGGACTTGATCTTCGACAATCGGGTGTTGTGGAGCCAGCGGGCGTTGGCGAGCCTGTTGGGGGCGTTGTTACAGCTCACGCCGTTGCAGCGCGTCTTAGCTAGCCGGCAGGTCAAATCCCGGTATTTGGATACGCTTTTTCAGCGGTTGGAGTTGTAAACCGTTTAACAAAGTTGTACCGCGAACTTTAGTGCGCACCCTGGCGCTCTGAAGTTCGCGGTACTTGCTTTTGAGAGGCAGCTACAGTTCCACCAGGCTGTTCTCGATGATGTCGAGTGCCTGATCAATCACCTCGGCGGGCACGTCGAGGGTGGGGCGGAAGCGGATGGAACGGTCGCCGCAGATGAGGGCGTAGAGGCCGTTACTCTTGAGCGTTTGGTGCATCTTGGTGCGCTTTTCGGGCGTTGGCAGATCGAAGGCGATCATCAGGCCCTTGCCGCGCACGTTGGTGACGACGCCTTGCGAACGCTCCGCAATGCCGAGCAGGCCGTTGAGCATTCGCTCGCCCATTACCTCGGCGTTTTTCACTAGATTTTCCTCTTCGATGATGCGGAGATACTGGGCGCTGCGTACCATGTCAACCAGGTTGCCGCCCCACGTTGAGTTGATGCGGCTCGATTCCTGGAAGACGTTGTTTTCAACCTGATCCACGCGCGGGCCGGCGAGGATGCCGCACACCTGGGTCTTCTTCCCAAAGGCGATGATGTCAGGCCGCACATCGGTGTGCTCAATGGCCCACATCTTGCCGGTGAGGCCCAATCCGGTCTGCACCTCGTCGAGGATGAAGAGGAATTCGTGCTCATCGGCCAGGCGGCGCAGCTCGCGCATGAACTCTGGGCGGAAGTGGTTGTCGCCGCCTTCGGCCTGGATCGGCTCGATGATCAGCGCCGCGATGTCGCCAGGATAACGCCTGACGGCCCGCTCGATCTCGTCAATCGCCATCTCTTCGATGCGTTGGGTTTCGGCGATGCCCTCCGGCGTGAGGGGAAAGCGCAGTTTGGGATTGATGATGCGGGGCCAATCGAATTTGGGGAAGTGCATGTATTTGCGCGGGTCGGAGGTGTTGGTGAGTGAGAGGGTGTAACCTGAGCGCCCGTGGAAGGCCTGTTGGAAGTGGATGATTTTGCTGCCCCAGCCTTCAATCTGATATTGCCAGCTGGCATCCTGCGCTGCCTGAAGCCGCTCGACGTTGTGGCGGAATTTCCAATCGAAAGCAGTCTTGAGGGCGTTTTCCACGGCCAGCGCGCCACCGCACACCAGGAAGAGATGGCGCATGTAGTCGGGGAGCGCCACGCGCTCGAACGTCGCTACAAAATTAGCCATCGGCAGGGTGTAGAAGTCCGAGCTGGATGGCTTGGTCCGCGCCGCCGTGGTGAGTTCATCCAAAAACTCCGGTTCGTGCATACGCGGATGGTTGTGTCCGATGGGCAGGCTGCCGAAATAGGCAAAGAAATCGAGATACTCCCGACCCGTCACGGCGTCCACGATGTAGGAGCCGTGAGAGCGTTTGAGATCAACGACGAGGGGGTCCCCGTCGGCAAGCATACACTTACCAATGGTTTCATGTACCTGATGCGGTTGCATTTGTGCCTCCAATAGATTTTTTGGCGCATGGTGAAATCGCGCCGGGTCGTCTTTTAGGGACGCGCTCACTCCCATTATAGCCTGATTTGCAAGGGGGTAGCTCTGATAAGTGTCTATGATTCCCCTGCAGAATGTAAAGGCTGACAACGTAAGCCGGGTTGCCAACCCGTCTTACGTTATTTTGGAAGGCCCTTTTTTGAACCTTGCTCGGTGTAAAAAGGTAGTATACTATGGTGTATGTTGTAAAAGCCACTCAGGACAGGTGAAAAATGGTGGATTTGAGGTTGGAACAGCATCCGTTGATGGCATATCCGTTTTTGCAGATACGCGATTTTGAGAGGGCGCATCTTTATGCTCTCGACCGATTGTCTCACGAGTTGTCCCCTCAGTTGACCTACCATTCTCTGGTGCATACCCGCGATGAAGTACTCCCCGCTGTGGAGCGTCTGGCTGCTCTGGAAGGCGTCACAGGCGAGCCGCTACAGCTGATGCGCACCGCGGCCTGTTTCCACGATATTGGCTTTGTGCAGCAACCTCAGGATCACGAGGCGGTGGGCGCGCAGCTGGCCGCAGAGGTGTTGCCGCATTTTGGCTATACCGCGACCCAGGTCTCGCTCATCGTGGGGATGATTTTGGCGACGAGTATCCCGCAGCAGCCGCGCACGTTGCTAGAGGCAATCGTGGCGGATGCCGATCTCGATGTGTTGGGGCGGTGCGATTTTTGGAAACGCAACCAGGCTCTACACGCTGAGGTAGCGGCGTTGGGGATGGATTTCACCGATGCGCAATGGTATACCCATCAGTTACAGTTTCTGCGCAACCACATGTACTTCACTAACGCCGCCCGTATCCTCCGTGGCGGCGGCAAGCGGCGTCACATTGTTGAGATGGAACGGCGGCTGGCCGCTTGCCTGCACTGAATTCGAAGCGGAGGGCGTCATCCGCCTTGCTTCACAGCCCCAAAATCAGGCCGGATAGGATGCCTGTCAACAATACGGCAAGCGTATCCGCTCTGGTAAAGTGTAATTCCACCATCGAAGAGCGTTGCCCTCGGCTCTGATAGCCGCGCGCCACCATTGCCAGCGCCAGTTGCTCGGCGCGCTGGAGTCCAATCAAAAAGAGCGGGATTAGGAGGGGAAACAGCTGTCGCACCCGGCGCAGAATGCTGCCGCGCCCGGTGCCCCAATCTGCGCCGCGCGAGGCTTGCGCCTTGGCGATCCGCTCGGCCTCGCGGGCCAGCAGCGGTTGGAAGCGCAGCGCGACCTGGATCAACAGGATGAAGTCCTGCGTGGGCAGTCCCAGCCGGGTGAGGGGACGTAGTAACGCCTCCAGACCGCGCACGAGCTCGGTGGTTGCCAGCGTGAACGAGATCAGGCTCAACGCCAGGATGAGGGCGGCGAAGCGCAGCAGCAGGATGCCGCCCGCGAGCAGGCTCGCTGTTGAGATTTTTATCGGCCCCCACGCAGAGAGCAGGACGCCCGCCTGCGTCTGTGGCCCGAAGAAGACCTGGAAGGCTGCGAGCAGGAGCAAAATCGGCAGCGGCGGGAGCAACCCGCGGAGCGCAAAACCGCCCGGAATGCGCGCGATTCGTAGCAGCACCAGCAGCCCTACCACCGCGATCCCCAGTCCCAGGAGATGCCGCGCAAAGGTGATCGCCACCAGCAGCGCCAGCCCGCTGAGCAAACGCGCGCGCGGATCGAGCCGGTGGATGATAGAGCCGGTGGGCAGATGTTGCCCAATCGTCACGTAGCGCGAGAACTCGAAGTCGCTCATGTCAGCCCCAGTGCGGCCATGAACTCGGCGGGGGTGATCAGTGTGGGGGGCAGCGCCCAGCCACGGGAGCGCAACAAGGCCACCAGCGTCGAAATCGTCGGCAGGGCCAGCCCGTGACGGCGCAACACTTCGCCCTGGGCAAAGACTTCGCGGGTGGGGCCGGTCATGGCGACCGCGCCCTCGCTCAGGATGGTCAGCTTTTCTGTCAACAGGGCGAGGTCTTCCATCTGATGGGAGGAGATAGCCAGGGTCATGCCGCTCTCGCGGAGCGCCTGCAAGCGCGTGAGGAGGTCGGCGCGGGAGGCGGGGTCGAGGCCGGCGGTTGGCTCATCCAGCAGGAGGATCTCCGGGCGCAGTGCGAGTACCGCAGCCAGCGCCACTTTGCGCCGCTCGCCGCCGCTCAGCGTGAAGGTGAGCCGATCCTTGAACGCCTCGAATTCCAGCCCGACGAGGGACATCGCCCAACGCACCCGCTCGCGCAGCGCGGCGCGCTCGAGGTCTTGCAGGCGCGGGCCGTAGGCGATCTCGTCGCCCACGTATTGCTCGAAAATCTGCAGCTCCGGTTGCTGGAAGGCCAGCCCCACACGGCGGCGCACCTCGCGCACATCGGTGTCGGCGTAGCGGAGATTGTAGCCGGCCACGCGGACCAGCCCTTCTTGCGGGCGGTACAGCCCATTGAGGTGCTGCATCAGCGTGGATTTGCCGGAGCCGGTCGCGCCGAGCAGGCCGTGCGCCGCGCCGGCGACGACCTCCAGGTCAATGCCGATGAGCGCGCGGCGTTCCAGGGGCGTCCCTTGCAAGTAGACGTGGCCGAGTTCGTTGACCTCGATGTGCAGCGGGCCTTCGCGCCACGTAACAGGCGGGGCGCTGCTGACCTTCGGGCGCTGCGGTTGGGGCACGGTCGCATCGAGCGCGGCGGCCAGGTCGTCCACGGTGAGCAGGCCGGTGGGCAGGGTGGGGAAGTGGGGGCGTAGCAGGTGATTCAGCGCGGCGGCGGGCGGTAGATCGAGGGCCAATGCCTGAAGCGTCGCCTGGTCGCGGGAGAAAATCTCTTGCGGCGGGCCATCTAGCGCGATCCGCCCGTGGTCGAGCACGATCACCCGGTCGGCCTGCGCGGCTTCGGTCATGAAGTGCGTGATGGTCACGATGGTCAGCCCGTCGGCGTGGAGCTGGCGCAGAAGCGCGAGCACATCCTCGCGCCCGCGCGGGTCGAGCATGGCGGTGACTTCGTCGCAGACGATGCAGCGCGGGCGCATGGCGAGGATGCCGGCGAAGGCCGCACGCTGGAGCTGCCCGGCGGAGAGGAGGTGCGTGGGACGGTCGCGCTCGTCCCAGAGGTCTACCGCGAGCAATGCCTCGTAAACGCGGCGCTGGGTCTCCATGGCGGGCAGCCTCAGGTTCTCCAACCCGAAGGCCACATCATCCGCGACGATGGAGGCGACCAGTTGATCTTCGGGGCGCTGGAAGACCATCCCCACGAGCTGGCGAATGTCGCGGTGCGCTTTGACCTCGCGGGTGTCCATCCCGGCGACGTGCAGGCTGCCCTGTGTGGGGCGCAGGAGTGCGTTGAAGTGTCGGGCCAGCGTGGATTTGCCGGAGCCGTTCGCCCCGACGATGGCGACGTATTCGCCCTCCGCGATGGTGAACGAGAGGTCGCACAGCGCCGGTCGCGGCTCGCCTCGCGGGGTGGGGTAGGCGTAGTGAAGGTGCTCGCTGATGAACAGAGCGGTCATTATTGTCCCAGACGGCGCAGCCGTGCGACTTCTGCGGCGGGGAGAGGCTGCGGCGTGCCGAGCGCGTGGGCCAGTGCGTAGATGCGCGCGGTATGTTCGATGCGTTCAAGGGCGATGAGCGCGGTCTCCAGGTCCGGCCCGATGGTGAGGCTTCCGTGGTGGCTCAGCAGGAGTGCGTCGTGGGTGGCGATATAGGGGCGGATGCTGGCGGCGAGTTCAGCGGTGCCGGGCGTGGCGTAGGGCGCGGTGGGCACATCGCCGAGCGTGAGGAGCACTTCGGGGATCAGGTTGACGGGCAGCGTCACCCCGATGAGGGTGAGGGCGGTGGCGTAGGGCGGATGGGCGTGGAGGACGGCGCGCACGTCGGAGCGGCGGCGGTAGACCTCCAGATGGAGCCGGGTCTCGGAGGTGGGGCGCAGGCCAGACGGCCCGGCGATGACGTTGGCTTCAGCGTCAATGAGCAGGAGGTCGGCGGGCTGGAGCGTGGCCTTGTAGATGCCGCTGGGCGTGATGAGATAGCGGTCGGGGGCGAGCCGGACGGAGAGGTTGCCGTCGCTGGAGCGGATGAGGCCCTGGGCGGTGCATTGCCGCGTCACGCGGACGATTTCCTCGCGCCAGACACCTTCGTCTTTGATGGTCATGGTCATCTGCGTCACTTCCCGGTCAGTATTTGCCACAGTATACCACGCTTCCCGCCCGTGACATCTACCGGCACGAAAAAAGACCCCTCATTTGAGGGGCCTGATGGTGAACTGTCTTTGCGGCTCAGCCGTTATCCACGTCGAAGGTGAAGGTCGCGCTTAGATCCTCGATGACGACGGTGTAGACGCCGGCGGGCAATCCCTCGACCTCGAGGCTGACGATCTCCTTGAAGGGAACGAGCGCCATTGTGCATATTTCGCCCTCGCTGCGGGCGTTGATCTCCAGAGTGAAGATGTTGCCCTCGCGGGTGGCTTCGATGCCGTCGAGAATGACGCAGCCGTCAGCCAGATTGCCGCGAACCACCGCGTTCACCTGTACGGGGAACGACTCCATGATGTTCAGGGTCAGTTCGTCCACATGAACGAGCGTTGCTTCGCCATTGGTGGGGAGCGTTCCCACGCCCGGCGCGCACTCGCCCCGGTAGAAGGCCCATTCCTCACATTCGCTGCCGTCGTCGAAGACGCAGATGCCGTATTGGCCGTCTTCGCCCTCGCGGATCTCCAGCTTGCCGCCCTGCTCTTCGCAATAGACCGATGCGGGATTGGGTAGCCCCACCTCGGTGCTATTATCCGTTCTAGCACAGCCGGCCACTACGATGACCAACACTGCCAATATCAGGCTGACCAGTTGGGTTTTCATTTCCACATCCTCCTTCTGTTTTCCTGTTTTGCCTACATCTTAAAGACGTAGGAACCGGCATATTTGTTCCATGAACAAGCAGGAATCTGTTCCAACCCTGGCTTTTCTGATCAGGACTTACGCAAGTATCGAGAACCTAACCGCAGAGTACGCAGAGAGCGCAAAGAGAATTTTTATAAAGTACTTTCTCAACATCTTGGCACAACAAAAACCGTCTTTTTGAGCAACGTCGGCGGGTTTTTAACAAAAAACTCTGCGTCCTTTGCGCGCTCTGCGGTTGAAGATGTTGAGGCCGCGTGATGGCGTAAGTCCTATGATGTGTAGCGATCTCACTTGGCGTCGTTGCGGATGGGATGGGGGTAGGTCTCCGCGCGCTTCTGGAAGTGCAGAATCTTGGGGTTTTGGGTCACGCCCTCGCGGATTTCGATGGCTTTACGGATGGTGCGGTTTTGCGCCCAGGCGTCAGGGCCGCCCATCACGGTGGGCAGGTAGGGCAGCACCGACTCGCTGATGACGTCGGTGGCAGCGTTCCACAGGTAGGAGGGCGAGTGATCAACCGCGTAGTAGCACACACGGTCGCCGACCTCGAAGGTGGGCGACTCGAAGGAGGTGGGGCGAGCGAACTCGAAGCCCATGCCGTGGTCGCAGCTCACGTCAATGATAAGCGTGCCGGGCCGCAGGTGGTCGAGTTCGGCGTTGCGGATGAACATCAGCGGGCGGTCGGTATCCTGCAGCACACAGTTGACGATGATGTCGTATTTGCCCAGCTCCTCGGCCATCGTTCTTGTGCCGCGCCGCCCGGCGACCACATCCGCGCCATTAGGGGTAGCGCGCTTGTAGCGGCGATAGCCCAACGCCGGGATCTGGTTGTGTACCGCGTGCGAGGGGCGCTGCGTGTAGATGGTGATGTCGGTGTAGCCCATTCCGCGCAGGGCATAGACCGCCCCGCGTCCGGTGGAGCCGAAGCTGATCACAGCGGCGCGCTTGTGGGGGCCGTAATGCCCGGTGATGCCCTGCAACTGGAGGGCGTGGAGGGTGCTGCCGTAGCCCGCCAGCTCGTTGTTCTTGTAGAAGGTGTGCATTCCGGGGGTCTGCTCGCTCCGCCAGACGTACATCGCTTCCCAGGCGATCATCGTGAGCCGCTTGTCAATGCCCAGTTGGGTGATGGCCTTGCCCTGCACGCAGTGCGGCCAGCCCCACAGGATTTGCCCCTCGCGGAAGTAGGGAAAGTCCTCTGGGGTAGGTTTGGGCAGCAGGATGATATCGCACTGCTCGAAGAGCGCCTCGCGCGAGCGGATGCCGCCGGTGTGGGCGCGCAAATAGTCCTCGTCTGCGCCGAAACGGTTTCCATAGCCCGTTTCCACGAAAATCTGCGGGCTTAGATGGGGTTCGATTCTGGGTAGATGCTCTGGATGGATGGGCAGCCGATGCTCATTTTCCTTGCTTGATGTACCAATCACACCTAACGTTAATAGTTTCTCAGCCATATTTCCTCCTCATGTTTGTTGAAATCCGACACTATACCAACGCCAGGGATGCAACCGGCTGCGAGGCACACGTCGTCCCGTAGCGCATTTCGCGCTGAGGCTCCTTTCCTTGGAGAAGCAATCATACACGCGGGGCCTGGGCCTTTGCAAACACCGTGGGCGCGCTGATGTGGCGCTTTTTTGCATCCTGAGATAGGATAAGGGAAAATCGGGAGAGGTCAAAGTGACGTGAGGATTGACCGTCAGGCCGGTAATGGAACATCCCCCGGTCATGCCGGGGGATGTTTGCGGGTGAATGCCCCAGGGAGGACTCGAACCTCCACGCCCTTTCGAGCACAGGCCCTCAACCTGCTGTGTATGCCAATTCCACCACTGGGGCAAGCACAAGGGCCATTATACGCGAACTTACGAACTTGTCAAACGCGATCCTGCGCGATCACGGGCGCGGCGGTGCGACTGTATGCCAGCAGCGCGTAAAGCATCAGAGCGGTCAATCCCAAATCTGCGACGAGGGTTATCATTCCAGCCCGCGCGCCCAGGCTCTCGAAGAGTTGCCCAATGAGCGAGGGCAAGGTCATAGACCCCAGGCTCGCGCCCACGAAGAACTGGGACATCATTTTGCCGGTGATGTGCAAGCGGCGCTCGGCCAGGGCCAGCGTTGTGGGGAAGACCGTCGCCATCGAGAGGCCCATGCCCACCGTTCCCACCCACAAGGGGAGCACCCGCGCTCCGCCCAGCACGACGATCCCCCCGCTGAGCAGGGAACCCGCCAGCGCAATTTGCAACAGGAGGCTGGGCCGCAGGCGATTCGCCAGGGGGATCGAGAGCAACCGCCCGGCGGTCAGCGCCGCCCAGAACGCGGAGTTGAGGTAGGCTGCGGTGGTCACGGTCGCCACGCCCAGCGTCAGTGCATAGGTGTAGATCCAGCCGCCGAAGCTGATCTCCGCGCCCACGTAAAGGAAGAAGAAGCAGGCAATGAGCAAAATGAGCCGTTGTTGGGGGTGGGTGAGGGTGTTTTCTTCGTCGGAGGTCGCGTCGCGGCGAGGGCTTGGCTGGCGCGCCAACCATGCCGCCACCGGCAGAATCGCCAACGCGAGCACCCAGTAGCCCCACGTCACATCCCCGGTCACGATGATGGCCCGCGCAACGATGAGCGGCGCCAGCAGGGAGCCGACGCCAAAGCAAAAGTGCATCCCGTTCATGAAGGGGCCGACGTCGTCTTGGAAAGTCCAGATGAGCATCGTGTTGCCGCCTACATCAATGGTGGATTGCGCCACCCCCGCCGCCAACGAGATCAGCCACAGCAGCCAGAGCTGCGGCGCGATGGGGGTCAGGGCGGTCATGCCGGCGGAGATGAGCAGCCCCAGCGTGAGGACGCGATGGCCCGGCTGGCTGTCGTAGAGTCGCCCTGCCTGGACCGCGCCGAGCAGGAAGCCCAGCGAGCGGGCGGTGAAGAGCAGGCCGATCGCGTTGAGCGTGACGCCTGTGTGCTCCGCCAGCGCGGGCAGCGTCGGCCCCAGCACCGCGCCGGTCATCCCTAGCATGATGAAGCTGGCGTAGTAGCCGCCCAGGCGCGCCCAGGGAATCAGGCTGCTTGTCTTTGTCTGATCCAACATTCACCTCGTTTGGTTAGTTTTGCGGTAGCATTCTATGGTGGAAGGTGCAGATGTCAATTGTCGCTAATGTCCTGCTAACACTTATGTGCGATAATGGTACCAGTGGGCTGACCGCGAAAGGAGTCATGCATGGATAAGAATCAAAAAAAGCGCATGGGATTTTCCCTGGGATATTTCTTGATCGTCTTGGTATTGATCTTGTTGTTCCAGAATTTGGTGTTGGAGCCATTGTTTATACGCGAGACCGAGGTGACTTACAGCGAGTTTCTGACCACTCTTGAGCGGGGTGAAATTGATGAGGTGAACCTCGGCCCTACGCGGATTGTCTACACGCTGGTGCAGGAGCAAGAAGAGCGACTGTTCCAGACGTACAACGTGGTGCGCGTGGATGATCCCGATCTGATCGCGCGCCTGACCGATGCCGGCGTCACCTTTTCTGCCGAGCCTTCCGAGACCGGCTTCCTGGAGCTGATCCTCGCGTGGGTGTTGCCCATCTTGCCCTTCGCCCTCATCTGGTTCTTTGTCTTTCGGCGGATGCAACAGGGCGGCGCGGGGGTGATGTCCATCGGCAAGAGCAAGGCCAAGGAGATCCAGGGCGAGCTGACGGGCGTCAAGTTCAAGGATGTCGGCGGGATGGATGAGGTCGAAGTGGAGCTCAAGGAGATTATCGAGTTCCTCGAAGATCCCGACCGATTCACGCGCCTGGGGGCGAAGTTGCCCAAGGGGGTGCTGCTGGTCGGGCCGCCGGGCACGGGCAAGACCTTGTTGGCAAAGGCGACCGCAGGCGAGGCGGGCGCTCCCTTCTTCTCCATCAGCGGCTCCGATTTTGTGGAGATGTTTGTGGGCGTGGGAGCGGCCCGCGTACGCGATCTCTTTGAGCAGGCCAAACGCCGCGCCCCCTGTATCATCTTCATTGACGAAATTGATGCCATCGGGCAGGCGCGCTCTACCGTGACCACCATGGGCGGTCACAGCGAGCAAGAACAGACGCTCAACCAGTTACTCAGCCAGATGGACGGCTTCGAGCCGAACAATGGCGTCATCATCATGGCGGCGACGAACCGCCCGGAGGTGCTTGATTCTGCGCTGTTGCGACCGGGGCGCTTCGACCGGCAGATACAGGTCGTGTTGCCCACTGAGGCGGGCCGCCGGGAGATTTTGCAAATCCACACGCGCGGGGTGCCACTGGCTTCCGATGTGCGCTTGGAACGGCTGGCGCAGGTGACAGCGGGCTTCTCCGGCGCGGATCTGGCGAACATCGTCAACGAGGCGGCCCTGTTGGCCGTGCGCGAAGATCGCGAGCGGGTCACGATGGATGACTTCGATCTGGCGATTGAGCGGGTCGTCGCGGGTTTGCAGCGCAAGATGACGCTCAAGCCGGAGCTGAAGAAGCGCGTGGCCTATCACGAGGGCGGACATGCGCTGGTGGCGCAGCTTCTCCCGACGACCGATCCCGTGCATAAGGTGAGTATTATCCCCACTGCCAAGGGCGCGCTGGGCTACACGATGCAGATGCCCGAAGAGGACATCTATCTGCTCAGCAAAGAGGAGCTGGAGCAGCAGCTCTCGGTGATGTTGGGGGGGCGCGCTGCCGAGTGGGTCGTCCTCCACGACCGTTCCACCGGCGCGGCCAATGATCTCGAGCGCGTCACCGACATTGCCCGGCGGATGGTCACGGAGTTCGGTATGACGGAGGCGTTGGGGCCGTTGCGCTATGCACCCAAGGCGGGTGAGGAGTATTTGGGGCGTGTCACTGGCGTGCGTCAAGACCTCAGCCCGGAGACGGCGCGCCTGATTGACCAGGAGACCCGGCGCATCGTGGAGGCGGCGGAAGCGCGCGCAGAGGAGCTCTTGACCGAGAATCTCGGTGCGTTGCACGAGATCGCGCGCATTCTGTTCACCAAAGAGGTCATCAGCGGCGCTGAAATCTGCCGCATTGTAGAGTCCGAACGTGAATCCGAGGAGGGATAGAGATGAAGATTGACAAGCGACTTGGGGAAGTTTTGTTGGCCGTGTGGTTGATTCTGTCGGCGTTGTTGTCGTTGCTGAGCATCAGCTTTACAGGCAGCGGCGTGGTGTTGGGGTTGCTGGCGCTCGCCGCCGGTGTGTTGCTGCTGAGCGGCGCAAGGCTGAAGTTTAAGAACAGTCTGGCGCTGTTGTTGCTTGGCATTTGGCTGATTCTGGAAGGATTGGTCATGCTGTTGGCGCTCTCTTTCTCTGGGCTAGGCATTGTCCGGGGCGTGTTGGCGCTGGCTGCGGGCATCCTGCTCCTATTGAAGCGCTGAGTTGTGACGCTTTTTGAACCGCCGGACTTGATGATCCGGCGGTTTTGCATTACCTCGATGATGCGCATCCATAAAAGCTTTGACACGAACTTAGTTGAGGGTATACTAAACATAGCAGTGGCCTCTTATCCGATTATCAAGGGGGGGTGTCCAATGGCCCGCAGATGTCATAGTTGTGGTGAAGTATTAACGGATCAGGACCGTTTTTGTCCGGTTTGTGGAATTGAGTTAGCTCCAGAAGCGCGCCCCGAACAGCCAGCCAAGTCCAAATCCGCCAGGCCGTCTCTCGTCATTCGTGTGCCTGGGGAGGGGACTGAGCGGCGCGTTCCTCTGGATGGTGTGCGCTTCACGATTGGTCGTTTGCCGGATAATGATGTGGTGCTGACCGAGCTGTATGTCTCCGGCCATCATGGGGTGCTGGAGTACAAAGATGGGGCCTGGCACTACGTGGATTTGGATAGCACCAACGGCACGTACATCAACGGGCGCAAAGGCAAGCAGGCCGTGCTGCAAAACAACGACATCCTGCGCATCGGCGATCTCCAGGGCAATTCGGTGAGCATCACCTTTGAATTGCCAAGCGAGACGCCCGCGTTGGAGGCGGCCTACGGCACGGTGATGATGGGGTCCACCTCGCTGCGTCAGGTCAGGTCATTGACCATCGGGCGCGATCCGCGCTGTGACATTCCTCTGCAAGCGCCCATTATCTCGTGGCAACACGCGCGCCTGGATCGCAGCGATCACGGGGCGCTGCTGGTTGATCTCGGCAGCACCAATGGCACCTATGTCAACGGCGAGCGGGTGACGCGGCCCCAGCCCTTGCAGGAGGGGGATGTGGTGCAAATTGGCCCGTTCACCTTGGTCTACACCGCCGAGCAGTTGCAGCAGTACGCGACGACGGGTGGCGTGCGCCTCGATGGTCTCCATCTGGTGCGCGAGGTTGGCCCGGCCAATCGCCGCAAGCAAATCCTCAAGGATATCAGTATCTCCATCACGCCACGGGAATTTGTCGCCCTGGTGGGGACGAGTGGGGCGGGGAAGTCCACGCTGATGATGGCGCTCAATGGCTTTGCCCGCGCCGATGGGCAGGTCTTGGTCAATGGCGATAATCTCTACCAGCACTTCGATCTCTACCGCACGATGGTCGGCTACGTGCCGCAGGATGACATCATCCACCGCGATCTTGTCGTTGCCAATGCCCTGCGTTACGCAGCGCGCTTGCGCCTGCCGCCCGACACCTCCGCGGACGAGATCGAGCGGCGCGTTGATGACGTGTTGGAGCAGGTGGAGATGGTGGCACAGAAGGATCAGCCGGTGAGCAGCTTGAGCGGTGGGCAGCGCAAGCGCGTGAGCATCGCGGTGGAGCTTCTGGCCGAGCCTAACCTCTTCTTCCTCGATGAGCCGACTTCGGGGTTAGATCCGGGATTGGAAAAGAAGATGATGTTGACGATGCGCCGTCTCGCCGATGGCGGGCGCACGGTGGTCTTGGTGACGCACGCCACGGCGAACATCGTGCAGTGCGATCACGTCTGCTTCCTCTCGCAAGGGCGGATGGTCTTCTTTGGCCCTCCAACGGATGTGTTGGACTTCTTCGAGGTGACGAGCGGGGACTTCGCCGATGTCTACGGCAAGTTAGACGATCCCGATCCCCAAATAGCGCAGCAGAAGGCGCGCGACTGGGAGGAACGTTTTCGCGCCTCGTCGTACTATCAGCAATATGTGGCCCGCCGCCAACAGAAATTGCCGCAAATCCAACAGCAGGCGCAGACCACGCAAGCGCAGCGCGCCCGCCCTAAGGTCAACGTGTTGCGGCAATTCTTGGTCTTGACCCGTCGTTACATCGACCTGGTTTTCCGCGATAAGATGCTCCTCACCGTATTAATGGCGGTGATGCCGATTATCGGGGCGTTGGTGCTGTTGGTCTCTGACTCGAACTGGCTGGTAGGCAACACGATCCCGGAGATCGAGCGCCAGCTGGCAGCGGATCTCGCCGCCGATGGGACGAGCGCCGCTTATAGCATCGTCTATGAAAGTCAGGTGCTCCTCTTTACCATGTCTCTGGCTTCGATTTTGTTGGGCTTGTTTGCCTCGGTCTATGAAATCGTCAAGGAACGCTCGGTCTACCGGCGGGAGCGGATGGTCACATTGCGCATCTTGCCCTACTTAGGCTCGAAAATGCTGGTGCTGGGTGGCTTTGCGTTTATCCAGTGTTTTCTGTTGCTGCTGGTCATCAGTCTGAAGGTGGATCTGCCTCGACAGGGGGTGTTGTTGCCCGGCCCGATAGAGATCTACATCACGCTGGTCATCGGGACGCTGGCGGCGATTGCGATGGGCCTGATCGTCTCGGCGATTGTGCCCAACGTCAACTCGGTCATCTACATCGTCTTCTTGTTGCTCTTCTTCCAGTTCATCTTTGCGGGCGTCCTCTTCGATCTGCCTGGTCTGGCGCAGCCGCTCTCGAATCTCACGCTGATGCGCTGGTCGGTCGAGGGGCTGGGCGCGACGACTGACGTGGACTACCTGAACACGCTCACGCGGACGCGCTTCCAGCCGGACCCGGTCACGGAAGAGGTCTTCTTCGATGTGGAGCGGCCCGCCGATGATTGGGAGCCGGTGACGGTGGTGACGGTGACGCAGAAGATTGACATCCCGATCCAGCCAGGGCTGGTACAGACGGTGCCGATCTCGGTGCCGCAGGTGACGGAGAATCCCATGGTCACGGTCACTGAGACGCTTTCGGAGACCTTCACCGTGACGCCCGACCCGTTAGACATCTCGACTCAGGAGACCTTCCAGATCAACTACGATCGCTCGGTGGGCCATCTTCTGGGGACGTGGGCGTTGTTGGGGGGCTTCGGGCTGTTGTATGTTGCCATCACTGCGTTCGTTTTGCGCCGTAAGGATTTGATATAGGGGGAGTTATGCCGCTGGAGATCGGGCAGATTGTTGATAATCGTTACCGCGTGGTCAAGCTCCTGGGCCGTGGGGGGATGGGGGCCGTCTATCGCGCGTGGGATATGCGTTTGAACACGCCCGTGGCGCTCAAGGAGATGACGCCGCAGCCGGGACTCTCCGCGGAGGTGCTGGAGGGGTTGGGGCAGCAGTTCCAGGAAGAGGCGCGGGTGCTGGCGACCTTCGCGCATCCCCATCTGGTGCGCGTGACCGATTACTTTATGTGGGAAGAGAGCCAGTACCTGGTGATGGACTTCGTCGAAGGGGAGAGCCTGGGCCAGCGCATCGCGCGACTGGGGGCGCAATCTGAGGAGCTGGTCGTGCAGTGGGCGGTGCAACTGCTCGGCGCGCTGACCTATTGCCACAAACGCGGCATCTTGCACCGTGATATCAAGCCCCACAACATCATCATCACGCCGGATGAGGACGCGGTGCTGGTGGATTTTGGGCTGGTGAAGCTGTGGGACCCTGCCGACCCCTACACGAAGACGGTGATGCGCGGGGCGGGGACGCCGGAGTACGCGCCACCGGAGCAGTACGACACGGGGACGGGGCATACCGATGCCCGCAGTGACATCTACAGCCTCGGTGCGACGCTCTACCACGCGCTGACCGGACAGGCGCCCCCTTCGGCAACGCAGCGGATCGCCAATCCCGCGAGTTTCACGCCGCCACGGCAGATCAAGGGGACGGTGAGCGACGATGTGGAGACCGCCATCCTCAAGGCGATGTCGGTTTCAATGTCCAGCCGTTTCCAGACGGCGGAGCAATTCGCGCTGGCGCTGCGCCCGCCGTGGCCGGGCTTCTCGACCAGCGCGCCGGCGCAGCCGCGGCCCGAACCCGCTTCGCCCAGACGTGAACAAACGGCAGTTGCGCCTGGCCCGCCGCGCGCGGTCGCTCCGACGCCTATTTCTCCAATGCCCGTCTATCCTGACGCAGCGTCTCCGCCGGTTTCACGGCGGCGCGCGCCGTGGGTGTGGATCGTGGCGGGCTTGTTCATGTGTGGGCTGGTAGGCGTGGGGGGCGGGGGATTGCTCTACTTGCTGGGGCAAGTCACGCCAACGCCCATGCCCCCCAATGGCGACGTGGCGCAGATTACCGAGACGCCCACTGCGACACCCATGGGCGCGCCTACGGAGATCGCGCTCAACGCCGATGGTACGGGCGAGTATGCGGACCTCCCGGCGGCGGTGGCGGCCATCGCTCCCGGCGGGACCATCCGGCTGGCGGCGGGCGACTACGTGCTCGCGCGGCCCTTAGATATTGACAAGCCGCTCACATTGGTGGGCGCTGGCATGGAGCTCACCGAAATCCGCAGTGCGGCATCTGGGTATGTGGTGAGCTATGAAGGGACGGGACGTTTCGCCGCTGACGGGATCACCTTCCGGCATACCGGCGACCAACCGGCGGATGTGGTCTGGATCGTTGATGGGGAGGTGCGCTTCACCCGCTGTCGCTTCACCGGCGCAGTGTGGGCCGATGATGTTGCCGTGCGCGCCGGTCTGCGCATGTCCGGCAGCACGACGGGTAGGGTTGAGCAGTGCGAGGCGACCGGCAACGATGTGAATGGCTTCCGCCTGGAGGACAATGCCAACGTGACCTTGCGCAACAACATCGCCGCTGAAAATGTGGAGATCGGCATCAACTTCAGGGATTCCTCGCAGGGATCGGCGGAGGGAAACACCTGTCGCAATAATGGCCTGGCGGGCCTGGGGGCCAGCGGCAATGCCACGCCCACTTTTGTGGATAACATCATCACAGACAATGACCAGTTGGGGATCGGCTATTGGGGCAGCGCCACGGGCATCGCGCGCGGCAACCGTGTGACAGGCAGCGGCCTGCACGGCATCGCAGTGAATGATAACGCGGCCCCGCTAATCGAATCGAACATCGTCACAGACAACGAGCAAGATGGCCTCATCTATCGCGATAATGCCGGGGGCGAGGCGCGTGAAAATGAGTTCTTGCGCAATGGCCTGCATGGCATTGATGTCACCGACGATGCCAATGTGACCCTCGTAGGGAACACGAGCGCCAACAATGGGCAGGTGGGCATTCGCTTAAGTGGAAACTCCACCGGCTCCGTGCGCGAGAACGAAATAATCGAGAACAGCTTATCGGGCATCATCATCCGCAACGATGCGACACCAACCGTGGAGAGCAACACCGTGCAGGGTAGCGAGCAGAGCGGCATTGTCTACTTTGGTAACGCGGGTGGGATTTTGCGCTATAACCAATCAATGGAGAATGGCTATCATGGCATTGGTCTCTACGACAACGCCAATCCCATCGTGATGGGCAATATCTGTTCGGATAATGAGCAGGTGGGGATGCGTTTCTCGGGTGAGGTGATCGCCGTAGCGACGGATAACGAATGCACAGGCAATGGGCTATCAGGCATCAGTGTGCGCGAATCCGCACAACCGACCCTGGAAAACAATGTCTCCAATTACAACACGAACAGCGGTATCTCCTTTTATGGGAACGCGGGGGGCGTCGTGCGCGGCAATACCTTCTTGGGCAATGGCTCTCACGGGATCCATGTCACCGACGAAGCCGCCCCGCTGTTGGAGGCCAATACGTGTACCGTCAATGTGGAAGCCGGTATTGCTTACTTTGGCTCAAGCGGCGGCCAGGCGATTGACAATGTGCTCGTCGAGAACAGATGGGGTATCTATATAGCAGCGGATGCCAATCCAACTTTGGGCAACAATACATTTTCCAATAACGTGACCGATTTGGATGATCGGCGTTGAATTGAGGGGGCAAAATGGTACTTGAGAGCACGCAGCTGGTTGACAATCGCTATCGCATCATCAAACTACTGGGCAAAGGGGGGATGGGCGCGGTCTATCAGGCCTGGGATACGCGCCTGAATCAGGCCGTGGCGCTCAAAGAGATGTGCCCGCAGCCCGGTTTGGATCCTGAGGTGCTCAAGGCCCTGCAGGATCAGTTCGCTGCCGAGGCGCGCGTTCTGGCTACGTTGAACCACATCAATCTGGTGCGGGTGACGGACTACTTTGAGTGGGAAGGCAACGAATATCTGGTGATGGATTTTGTGGAGGGGGAAAATCTCGCATCTCGGATCCAGCGGCAAGGCCCGCAACCAGAGGCGGACCTCCTCAAGTGGGCGGCGCAATTGCTGGCGGGCCTGGCCTATTGTCATCAGCGGGGGGTCTTGCACCGCGATATCAAGCCGCAAAATATCATCATCACGCCGGAGGGCGGGGTCAAGCTGGTAGATTTCGGGCTGGTGAAGTTGTGGGACCCTACCGATCCGCAGACGCGCACTGTAATGCGCGGCGCGGGGACGCCGGAGTACGCGCCGCCGGAGCAGTATGATATGGGGCTAGGGCACACCGACCCGCGCACCGACATCTACAGCGTGGGCGCGACGCTCTACCACGCTGCTACCGGAAAGACACCCCCCACAGCCACGCAGCGCATGGCGAACCCGGTCTCCTTCACGCCGCCGAGACAGATCAACAGTGGCATCAGCTCCGGCGTGGAGGCCGTTATCTTGCGGGCCATGTCGGTGGCGATGGGGCAGCGTTATCAGAGCGCCCAGGAGATGGCCAACGCCCTGCGCAACGTCAAAGCTGCGCCGTCGCCGGTGATTGCGCCTACCCAGGTTATTCCGCCTGTGGCAGTCTCACGCCCCTCCACCCAGCCGCCGCGCCGTTCGACGCAACCCCCGCGTCCTTCCACCCGCCCGCCCCAGGGGATGTACGCCCCGCCCGCCAAGAAGAAGTCCGCCCGCTTATGGATCGGGTTGGCTGTGGGAGCGGTGTTGTGCCTGGTACTGAGCATAGGCGGCCTCTTTCTGCTGGGGCTTGAGGGCGGGGGATCTCCGACTGCCGGGCCGTCGAACATGACCGCCGGGCGTTTCAACACAGTGGCTTTTTCCGACAGTTTCTCCAACACGAGCGGCGGGTGGCGGCTACAAGATGATGTCTACGGCAAAGTGAGTTATCAGAACGATGCCCTTTACATCCTCCACTACGCAGATGCGCCTGACTTTATCTACAGTATGCCCGGACAATCTTTCTCCGATGCGCGCTTTGAAGTGACCACACAGCAGGTCGCGGGCAGCCTTTCCAGCTGGCAACTCTTCCTCTGTCGCTATAACGATCCTAGCAACTACTATGCGGCGGCTTTCAGCGCCGATGGTTCCTATGCCGCCTTTGTGATTTTTAATGACAAGCTAACGCTCTTGGTGGAACCGGAGACCTCGGCCAGCATCTTGCAGGGGCGTGACGTGGTAAACCGCGTCGAACTGGAGTGCGATGGTTCGAATATCCGATTTTCCATCAACGGCGATATGCTTTTTGATGTCACCGACACCTCCCTCTCCTCTGGCGATGTTGCCCTGGGGCTTATCGCTGCCGATGACCGTGATGCCGAGGTCGCCTTCGACAACTTCACGGTGTACGTAGCGCCGTAGTCACGTCAGTCAACGCTTTCAGTCTTTGTCAGCCTTGGATAGACACTTCGCCGCGCCCCATTTCTGGGACTACGTGGAGACCCTGCTGGCAAGCGGCGAATGGGTGATTGACCGCCCGGCGGGTTCCGCCCATCCCCGTTACCCGGAGCGCATCTATCCCCTGGATTATGGCTACATCGCCGGGACGACTGCCGCAGATGGCGATGGCGTTGACATCTGGATCGGCAGCTTGCCGCAGCGCCGGCTCACGGCGCTGGTGTGTACGGTGGATCTGGTCAAGCGTGATGTGGAGCTCAAACTTCTACTTGGCTGCACGCTCACAGAGGTGCAGCAGGTGCTCGATTTTCACTCCGGCGGCTCGCAAGCCGCGCTGTTGCTCCTCCCCCCAGGGGGTGGTATGTCCTAGAAGCCACACACTTTCCCGGCTTTGCGATGCCATTGCAAGCCCTTTGGGATGCTTTTGGGACATGTTTCAGGTATCATGTCTCCTCGTCTAACAAGCGCCTGTTTGCGCAACAGGCGTTTATCTTTGCGAGCCTGAGCGGCTAGGAGGGAGAAGCAATGGTGAATGTACATGCTGATATAGAGGAGCCCCCTGGGGCAGAGCGGCCTCCCCATCCCTGGGATGGGGTGCCGTGGGAACAGTGGCAGGATTGGCGCTGGCAGTTGACCCATCGCCTGAACACCGCCGAGGACTTTGCCCAGGTGTTGCGCCTGACGCCAGATGAACTGGCAGGACTGGCCGCACCGGGGCATTTTCGTGTTGATGTCACCCCTTATTTCGCCAGTCTGATGGACCCTGAGGACCCCAACTGCCCGATTCGGCGGCAGGTCGTCCCCACGGCGCAGGAGTTCGTTCCCTTCGATGCGGCCCTGGTGGACTCGCTTGGCGAGGATGCCCACTCCCCAGCGCCCGGCCTTGTCCATCGCTATCCCGACCGTGTCTTGATGCTGGTGACGACGCAATGCGCCAGCTACTGTCGCTTCTGCACGCGAAGCCGGCTGGTGGGCGACGCGCACGTGCAGTTCAACGCGGCGAGCTACGCCCAGCAGCTCGATTACATCGCCAGCACGCCCACAATCCGCGACGTGTTGCTCTCCGGCGGCGATCCGCTGCTGCTGCCGCTCAAGGTGCTCGAAAAGCTGCTGCGCGGCCTGCGGGAGATTCCCCACGTTGAGGTCATCCGCATCGGCTCGCGGACGCCGGTCTTCCTGCCGCAGCGGATTGACGCCGAACTGGTGGAGGTCTTGCGCGCCTACCATCCCGTGTGGATGAACATCCACTTCAACCACCCCCGCGAGATCACGCCCGAAGTGGAGCTCGCGCTGGCGCGGTTGGCCGATGCAGGTGTGCCCCTGGGAAGTCAGAGCGTGCTCATGGCGGGCATCAACGATTGCCCCAACGTCATCATGGCGCTGGTACATAAGCTCGTCAAGAATCGGGTGCGCCCCTACTACCTCTACCAGTGCGATCTCGTGCCGGGGGCGGGACACTTCCGCACGCCGGTAGCCAAGGGGCTGGAGATTATGGAATCGCTGCGGGGGCATACCTCTGGCTACGCGATTCCCACCTACGTCATTGATGCGCCGGAAGGCGGCGGCAAGGTTCCGCTGCTGCCGAACTACCTGCTCTCCATGTCCGATAGCCGGGTGGTGGTGCGCAATTACGAGGGCTTCATCAGCACCTACACGCAGCCCGACGCCTACACGCGGCACGACCCGGCGACCTGCGCCTACTGTCAGGCGCGGGTGGGGGAGGGGTCGCCGGCAGGTATCGCGGGGCTGCTCTCCGGCCACGCGCGCGAGGTGACGCCGGAGGGCTGGCGTGAGGCACACGCGCGCCAGATGTCGCCAGCTCATCTGGCGGCGGAGGTGGCCTGAGATGCGCGTCGCGGTCATTGCTAACCTCAAACATAGTCTACCACTCTTGCCCGGCGCGCCGGAGGATGCTCTGGCTGAGTATGACGCCGAGGAGACCGTCCAGGCTATCCGCACGGCGCTGGAATCCGCCGGCCACGAGACGCTCTTCCTGGAGGCGGATAGCACGTTGCTAGATACCATCCGCCGCGAGCAGCCGGACATCTGCTTCAACATCGCCGAGGGGATCACGGGTGACGCGCGCGAGTCGCACGTCCCGGCCCTGTTGGAGCTGTTGAAGATCCCCTACACCGGTTCCCAAGTGCTTACCAACGCGCTCTCGCTCGATAAAGCCGCTTGCAAGGGCCTCTGGCGCGATGCCGGCCTGCCAACCGCGCCCTTCCAGCGTTTTCGCAGCCCCGAAGCGGCGCTGAACCCGCGACTTACCTTCCCGCTCTTTGTGAAGCCGGTCCGCGAAGGGTCCGGCATGGGCATCAACGCGCGCTCCGTCGTCCACGACGAGGCCGAGTTGCGCGCCCAGGTGCGTTGGGTGATCGAGACCTATCGCCAGGCGGCGCTGGTGGAGACGTACCTGCCGGGGCGCGAGTTCACTGTGGGATTGGTGGGCAATGCGGGTCTGGACCCTGCGCCGGGCTGCGCGCTCGTCTATAACGCGCAGGGCTATCACATCTTCCCTGTCCTCGAGGTGGATGCCAGCGCGGGCGCTAGCGGCGGCGTCTACAACGCGCTGGCGAAGTCCTTTGCGCTGGACGATCCCGAAGCGCCGCTCTATCTCTGCCCTGCCGACATCCCCGACGCCCTGGCGACGGAGCTGGGGACGTTGGCGATAGCCGCCTTCGAGGCGCTCGAGGCCTTTGACGTAGCGCGGGTTGATTTTCGCCTGGATGCGGAGGGGCGTCCCTATTTGATCGAGATCAACACGCTGCCGGGCCTGAACCCGGCGGTGAGCGACATGTGCATCATCTCGCGCGCGGAGGGCGTCTCGCACGCGACGCTCATCAACGAGATTCTGGCGCTTGCGTTGGCGCGCTATGGCTTGAGCGGCTGACGGGCGATAGACAAAAGAGACGCGCCTCAAGCCATGCTTGGGGCGCGTGGTTAAGCTGCCTTTAGTTGGCGAGTTGCTTCAGCGGCAGGCTGAAGGAGAAGGTGCTGCCCTGTCCCACCTGGCTCTCGACCCAGATTTCCCCGCCATGTTCCTCGACCGTCATTTTGCAAAAGGTCAGTCCCAGACCGGTTCCCTGCCGTCCGCCCTGACGCTGTACCTGCCCAAACTTCTCGAAGATCAGTTTTTGGTATTCCGGCGGGATACCCACGCCGGTATCGCTCACGCTCACGATGACCTGCTCTGTGCTGGGGATGTGGTTGGCGGAGACGGTGATTGTGCCTTCAGCGGGGGTGTGCTTGATGGCGTTGGAGATCAGGTTGGCAAGGACGCGGCTGATCAGCTGCCGGTCGCAGGGGATGGCGTTGGCCGCGCTACAAGTTGTGATTTCCAGGCTGATATCCTCGATTTCGGCGAGGGCGCGGTTGCCATCAACGCTCTCTTCGATGAGTTTGCAGAGGTTGACCGGCTCAATATTGAGTTTGAATTTCCCTGCCTCCATCTTGCTGATGTCCAAAATCTCACCCACCAGGCCGATGAGAACGTGCCCGCTGCGCCGCGCATTTTCGAGTAGTTGCTTCTGGTCATCGTTCATCTTGTCAAGCAGCGTCATGCGCAGGATGTCTAACCCACCCATCAGGGCGGTGATGGGGTTGCGCAGGTCGTGGACGATCATGTGGGAGAGGTTGTCGCGGAGGCGCTCCGATTCGCGTAGGTTGCTGTTGGTCTGCCGGAGCCGCTCGGCCAATGATCCTGCCAACTGCGAGGTGATGAGGGTGGGGATGCTCAGGGTGATCCAGTTGATGATGAGCAGCGACCCCCGTTCCTGAGGTGAGAACTGCATCCCCCAGATTTGGATCATGGGCAAGATCCCTTTGTACTCAAGATAAAGCACCGCTGCGTAGCAGAGGACGCTGAGGAGGGCGATCATGGTGGCCCCTTTGCGCCCTAGCAAGAAAGAAGCGCCCAGCACGATCACGAGATAGACTGCCGGGAAGGGGGTCTGCGGGCCGCCAGTGTAGTGGACAGCAAAGGTGAGGATGATGGTGTAGAGCGTCAGGCTGCACCATGAGACGAGGCGCACCGCGACGCCCATTTGCAGAGCAATCAGCCCGCAGGTGGTGATGGCGAGTGCTGCGATGACGATCAGGCCCAGCTCTGTGGGCGGAATTTGCAGCGCGGCAATGCGGTTGCTGGAGGTGAGTATCAGCGCGGCCAATCCCAGTATCAGCAGCCCGGCAAAGTAGAAGGTGCTGCGCAGGTCTTGGGCCTCGTCAATCTCATTCGCTTCGAAGATCTTTTTGGCGGGTTCCGTGGTCATAGCGGTTGCTTCGCATGATGGTTAGGTTAAACTGATGTTACCAGTCTACCTTAAATTTATTTTGCTGTCAAATGCGCCGCGTTACAATTGGGTAAAAGTTCCGCGGAGACGTTGGCGAAGTGGGGCGTCAGGCCGAATTTTGCCGGGCAATCGCCGCCGCGATGAAGCCGCAGAAGAGCGGGTGTGGGCGTTGCAGCCGGGTCTTGAACTCCGGGTGGAATTGCGTTCCCAACATCCAGGGGTGATCGCGCAGCTCCACGATCTCAACCAGCCGCTCGTTGGGCGAAAGCCCGCTGAAGACCATCCCAGCTTCGCCCAGAGGCTCCCGGTAGGCGTTGTTGAACTCGAAGCGGTGGCGATGACGTTCCTGCACCTCCGAGAGGCCGTAGGCGAGATGCGCTCTACTCCCCGGTTTGAGCACGCAGGGATAGACGCCCAGGCGCATCGTGCCGCCCATCTCCGCCAGGCTGTGCTGATCGGGCATCAACGCGATGACGGGATGGCGGGTCTTGGCGGCAAACTCCTCGCTGTTGGGTTCGTCGCTCTGGAAGACGTGCCGAGCGAACTCGATGCAGAGCACTTGCATCCCCAGGCACAGCCCCAGATAGGGGACTTGGTGCTCGCGGGCGTAGCGGGCCGCCAGGATTTTCCCCTCAATGCCCCGGTAGCCGAAGCCGCCGGGTACAACGATGCCGTCGGCCTGGGCCAGCCGGTCGTAGCCCTCATTGTGTTCCAGCTCCTCGCTATGTAGCCAATCAATCTCGACATCGTGGCCGTGGTGGAGCGCCGCGTGGATCAGCGCCTCGCGCACGCTGATGTAAGCATCTTGCAATTCGATGTATTTCCCCACCAATGCAATCCGCACGCGCGGCTTCTCCTGTTGCAGCCGCTCGACCGCGTCGCGCCAGGCGTCCAGCTCCGGCGGATCAATCTTGGCGGTAAGCCCCAACCGCTGCATGACGAGCTCGGCCAGCCCGGTGGCCTCCAGCTTGAGCGGAATCTCGTAGATACTGGAGGCGGTGGTGATGGGGATGACGGCGCGCGGTTCCACATCGCAGAAGAGGGAGACTTTGTTGCGGATATCCTCGTCAATGGGCAGGTCGGCGCGTAGGCCGATGATGTCGGGCTGGATGCCCAGGCCGCGCAGCTCGCGGACGCTGTGCTGGGTGGGCTTGGTCTTGAGCTCGCCGCTGGCGCTGAGGTAGGGGAGCAGCGTCACGTGGATGTAGAGGACATTATCGCGCCCGACATCGTTGCGCAGCTGGCGGATGGCCTCCAGGAAGGGTTGCCCTTCGATATCGCCCACCGTGCCGCCAATCTCGACCAGCGCAATCTCGGCCTGGAGCTGTTGGGCGGCCTTGAGGATGCGGCGCTTGATTTCGTTGGTGACGTGCGGTACGACCTGGATCGTGCCGCCGAGGTAGTCGCCCCGACGCTCTTTGGCGATCACGTCGCTATAGACCTGCCCGGAGGTCACGTTGTTCAGCTGGGCCAGGTTCTCGTCAATGAAGCGCTCGTAGTGGCCCAGGTCGAGGTCCGTTTCGGCCCCATCCTCGGTGACGAAGACCTCGCCGTGTTGGTAGGGGGCCATCGTGCCGGGGTCCACGTTGAGGTAGGGATCGAGTTTTTGGATGGAGACGCGCAACCCTCGCGCCTTGAGCAAGCGGCCCAGGGAGGCGGCAGTGATGCCTTTCCCCAGCGAACTGACCACGCCGCCGGTCACAAAGATGTACTTTGTTGTCATGTGCGCTCCTTCCAAAACGGCTCACGGATTGACACGGATTTCACAGATTAGAAGTAACTACACAATTGTACTTCTAAATATCCAAATGGGAAATGCGCGATTTAATTTTTCAACTTCTTTTATAAATTGTCTTTTTACGATTTGTGTGCTAGAGTGTGATTAAAATCGAGGAGGTGCTGGGAATGGAACGTAGCATCAAGGCGGAAAGAGCGACACGTCTCGCGGTCATGCTCAAACCGTGGCAGATTGGGATGCAGGTGTGGCCGGGGCTGCTGCTGGCGGTGCTGGTGGCGATCTTGAGTATCTGGCTTAGCGAGGTGATTGGGGTGCGCTGGATGGGCTTTGAGAAGTCGCCTGTTTCCAGTGTGATGATGGCAATTGTGTTGGGATTGTTGGCCGGCAATCTGTTCACCGTGCCCGCGCGACTCAAACCGGGCCTCAAATTTGCAGTGAAGAAGTTGCTGCGCGTGGGCATCATCCTGCTGGGCATTCGGTTGAGCCTTTTCGAGGTTTTGCAGTTGGGCGGCCAGGGCCTTCCGATTGTCGTGGCCTGTATCGTTGGGGCGCTGCTCTTTACCACGGCGGCCACCCGCTGGCTGAAACTCCCCGCGCGTCTGGGCGCTTTGATCGCGGTGGGGAGCTCAATCTGCGGGGTGAGCGCAATTTTGGCAACCGCGCCGGCCATTGACGCGGAGGAGGAAGAGGTCGCGTATGCCGTGGCGGTGATCACAGTCTTCGGTATCGTGGCGACGCTGCTCTATCCCTACCTGGCGCATTGGCTGTTCGGCGGCGATCCGGTGCGGACGGGGTTGTTTTTGGGAACGGCGATTCACGATACCTCTCAGGTCACCGGTGCAGGATTGGTCTACGCCGATCTTTTCGCCGCGCCGCAGGTACTCGACGTGGCGACGGTGACGAAGCTGGTGCGCAACGTCTTTCTGGTTCTCGTGGTTCCGCTGATGGCGCTGCACTATGCGCGCACGACCTCTGAGGAGGGATCATGCAAGACGGATGTCTGCAAGCTGATACCCTTCTTTATCCTTGGATTTTTGGCTTTGGCAGCCGTGCGCACGTTGGGGGACGCGGCCCTCGCTGCGACGGGCAGGGCCTGGTGGCTGTGGGATGCAGTGACCTGGCGGGGTTTGCACGGCACGCTTAACCAGTGGGCAGTGAACTTTCTGGCGGTGGCGCTGGCCGGGGTGGGCTTGAGCACGCGCTTCAGCGCTTTCAAAGGGCTGGGCTTCAAGCCCTTCGTTGTGGGATTGATCGCGGCGCTAACGGTCGGGGGGATCAGCATTGCTGCGATCACCTTGTTGGTTGGGGGATAGCGTCGGGGATTTCCTGAATACCAGGCCCCCGATGGTGGTATCACTGCATCGGGGGCCTCTCTTTGATTGTTGAGCCTATCCGCCTGCGATGAGGTGAATCACCCGCACGTCCGCCTCATCAGGGATGAGCGTCTCCGCGTAGGTGTCGTGCGGCACCACCGTCCCGTTGATGGAGACGATGATGTGCGGGTAGGTGTAGGTCTTCGCCGCAAGCAGTTCCGCGACGGTCAGCCCCTCATGCCAGTTGAATGGTTCGCGTTTATTAATGGTAATCATTGTTTTACTTTGCCACGAATTCCACGAATTCTCACATATTTTCAAAAAATTCGTCAAATTCGTGCAAATTTGTGGCTAAAAACATTAAGATGCTTACAGATGCTTTTCGACTACCGCGAGCATGTCCGGGTAATCAATGCCCAACGCCTGGAGCTTCTCCATCGTCGGGACGCCGTTCTTTGTCCAGCCGCGCCGTTCGTAGACCGCATCCATGAGCTGCTCGTAGCGCTCCATCCGGTGTCTGCGATGTGCCGCCATCTTCTCCTGGAGCGTCATCGTCTCAGGATCGTGGCCCCACTCGCGCAATTGCCCGTCGTAGCGCTCCTGGCGCGACTCGTACTCCTCTTCCGTCACCGGTCCCATCCCGCGATAGGGTGGGTAGTCGTGCTCGCGCAGGCCCTTGCCCAGGCGGATGTTGAACACGCGCTGGAAGTTATAGACGCGCTCCGACATGATGATAATATCCTCTTTGGTGACCTCGCGGCCCGTCACGGCGGAGAAAATGTCCACATAGTTCTGGACGTGATGCGGGATTTTGGCCGGCTCGTCGCTTTCCGCGTTCTTGGGATCTACCACATCGTTCCACGGCAGCTTGCAGAAACCGCACAGCCCAAACCAGGTGCGCCACATGGGGAAGTAGTGCAGCGCCTCGGCCTTATCCTCGAAGGTGGGCAGCTGGTTGTTGACCATGTCCATGAAGATGAGCCAGGCTTCATCGTGTTGCGGGCCTTTGTTGGTGAGCGCGTAGCCGCCCTGCTGCGCCAGCGATTCCTTCGCCATGTACATGGAGTACTCCATGCCCTTGTTCTCCATGCCGATGTCCTGCATGAACTGCGGATCGGCCCCGTACTGCTCCACCATGATGGCCTTGAGCTTGTGGACGCCCAGCCCGGCCAGCTTGCCCAGGCCCTCGCCGCGCGCCAGCTGATGCAGAATCTCCAGCGAGGCTGCCGCGTTGCCGAAGGTGAGCTCTAGCCCCCCGGTCTTCTCTTTGTCGAGAATCCCCGCTTCGTAGCATTCCATGAGGAAGCCGATGGTGTTGCCGTAGGAAATGGTGTCCACGCCGTAGGTGTCACAGTAGAAGTTCAGCTCCAGGATGGCGTCCGCATCGAAGATGCCGCAGGTCGAGCCGACCGCGCCGACCGTTTCGTACTCCGGCCCATCCACGATGACCTTCTGCCCCTTGTACGGGCCGGTTTGCAGCTCGAAGCCGTCCACGGCGTGGGCGCAGGCGATGGTGCAGCCATACCAGCAGCCATCGGGCAGCCCTTGCGTCAGGCGCGATTCCCAATACGCGCCGTTGATGTCATGCGCTTTGGGGTGCGCGCCAAACTTGAAGTTGTTGACCGGCAGCAGGTCGTAATCGCTCATGATGCCCACCAGATAGGGCGTGCCGCGATTGCGCATCCGGTTCTGGACGGGGTCCCAGGTGGCGACTTCCTTCTGCATATCCGCACCCACGCGCGCGATGCGCTCCGGGTCGGCGGGATGGTTCGCGTCACCCTTGAACGGCTTCGCGCGCACCACCAGCGCCTTGATGCGCTTCTGCCGCAGGACAGTGCCGGGGCCGCCGCGCGCGCCCTGCTTGTAGCGCACATCCTGCCGCTTACGGTCGTACAGGCTGAAGTTGAGGCAGCCGAGCAGCGAATGCTCCGCGCCCGTCCCGGCGGAAACTACAGCGATGTAATGTTTCTCTTCCGGCTTCTCGGCGAGCGCGTCATAGAGCCACGCGCCCAGGATGTGGGTGTCATCCGGCGCATCGGGCAGCTCCTCGAGGGTGACTTTGCCCTCGATGGCGTCCACAATCACCACTACGTCTTTCTCGGCGATGCCCTGCACTTCGATAGCGTCCCAGCCGCTGAACTTGAGCAGCGGCCCGAAGTGCCCGCCCGCGTTGCAGTCGGTGACGATCTCGGTGATGGGGGAGATGGTGGTGATGAGCGACTTGCCGGATCCGGGGTACTGCGTCACGCCGCCGCACGGCCCGCTGGAGATGACGATTTCGTTTTCGGGCGAGTCCCACTTCGTGTCATCGTTGACCGCATGCCACAGCAGCCACAGATCGAAGCCCTTGCCGCCGGTGAACTGCAGCTTCATCTCCTCGGACACGGGTTTGGCCTTGATTTCGCCCGTGCCGACGTTGACGTAGAGGGTCTGGTTGGTATAACCGCGCTCCACCTGGGGCGCGACATACGGAAATTCCGCGAGGATCTTACGGGTAAATTTTTCAGTCATAGATTTTCTCCCTAAAGCAAATTAGATTGATCAGGCATATTCATACAAGGGTGCCATCTTTGGAGCAGGTTGTTCTTCTTGCAGCAGCGTTTCGATTTGACGCACAATTTCAGGGTGCAGTAGTACATCGCCACATACGGAGCAAACCTCGGCGGGCACATGGTCAATCACCACGATTTCTCCTCTGTGTCTTACTGCATGGATGATTTCCTGGTGCTCATACTCGCCAGGACAACCCTCAAAGCTACATTTCATGTTCATGTCTCGCTCCTCTGTGTTGGTGTGACCCACTTAGGCGGTAAGGGAACATAAACGGTGATAATAATCAAGATTGGATTTGCTGTGGTACATACGATGTGTAGCGCACGCCCCGTATATGTATAACCGCCTAATAGGCAACAGGCTCCGCGCCGATACTCCGGATAGTATTCCAGAATTTGGCCTGTGGCGATTGCTTCAAGGACATCATCCAAGACAATGTCCTCTTCGACCATTTCCTGTTGGGCGTGTTGTGTAAGGCGCAGCTGTTCGGTAATGGTCTGCTGCTGAATTTGTTTCAGAATTGTTATGTGTTCCAATCGTCAAGCCCTCTCTGAAATCTTTGCGTCTTTGCGGTGAAATCTCCCAAATCTAAAATCGCAAATTCCACACATCTGTAGAAGCCTCTTCGACCTCCACGATCTTCAGCGCGTCATTTGGGCACGCTTTGACGCACTGCCCGCAGGCGACGCACTTGAAGGCGATGGCCTCTTCCGGCGCGAAGTACATCACGTCGTAGGGGCAGAAGCCCACACACGACATACAGCCCACGCACAGGTCTTTCTTCAGCAGGACGACACCCTGCTTGTTGTAGTAAAGCGCCTCGGTGGGGCAAACCTCGATGCACTTGCCGCACTGAATGCAGAACGCGGCGCTGAAGCCGTTATCTTTCGTGCTGATGCGGATGCTGGATTTGGCGGCGTCTTGCACCTTGAACCATGTCTGAGCGCAGGCGGCCTCGCACTCGCGCGCGCCCGTGCAAAGATCAGCATTGAAGGCCAATACTTTCATAATCTCTCTCCCTTCCGAATCTTGAGTGTAACCTGTGCTACTATTGTAGCATAGGGACAGCGAAATCCAAAGGCGGATTTGTTTGCTCGAATTGCCAAAATCCCCATTTGATACTATAGTCTAACCGGAAGATGATTGCAATACTAGAACATCACGATAAACAGCGTCGAATATCCCGCCAGGATTGGGGCCTGCTGGCGCTTTTGATGTTGCTCTGGCTGGGCTTTGCCGTGCGCGCTTTGACCCTGGATGCGCAAGGGCTATGGCGCGACGAGGTGGACGCACTGCTCTTTGCCCAAGCGCCCTTGGAGCAACTGGCGGAAAATTTCACCCGGCCCGGCTGGAATGGTCCGTTTTACTTTCTGTTGTTGCGCGGTTGGATTGCCCTCACGGGAGAGACCGCCTTCGCGTTGCGCTACTTCGCGCTCCTGTGCGGCGTCCTCTCCATTCCGGTGGGATACTGCTTGAGCCGACGCTTGCTGGGGCGTGATGCTGGCCTCTTGACAGCTACGCTCTTGACCTTTGCGCCCTATCTCGTCTGGTACGCGCAAGATGCCAAGATGTACGCCTGGATGACGTTGTTGGCGCTGCTGGCCTGCTACGCCCTGGAACGCGCCTGCGTCGAGATGGCGTGGCGCTGGTGGTGGGGCGTCCTCGTGGCGACCACGCTGGCCTTCTACAGCCACATCCTGGCGGCGCTGCTGATCCCTGTGTTGGCGCTCTGGTTCCTGCTGCATCCCCGGCGTGCGCCTGGCTCCTGGATGCGCGGGGGCGTCGTGCTGGCGTTGCTGACGCTCCCCTATGTACCGCTGTTGCTCTGGCAGTTTCCCCTGTTGATGCAGGTGCAGGCAGAGACCGGCTACCCGAATTACACGTTGAGGCAGATGATCGTAGTGTTGCTCAACGGTTGGAGCACCGGCATCACAGGGTGGGGGGGCGTGTGGGCGATGGCGCTGTACGCAGGCGTGGCTTTGTTGGGCGCGCTGACCTTATTGCTTCGCGCACCTCGACGGCTGGCGGCGTTGTGGGTCTGGCTCACGTTGCCGCTGTTGGGCGTCTGGACGGTCTCTGTGCTGCGCGGCCCCCTGTTCACCGACCGCTATCTCATCTGGTCGCTGCCGGCGTTTCTAGTGTTGATCGCGGTGGGGCTAGATACGTTCAAAGGTCTGGCGCGTGCGGCGATGCCGCTGCTGATCGCAGTGTTGTTGCTCATCTCCGGCGTGAACCTGGCGCGGCAGGCAGCGCAACCCATCAAGCCGCAGTTTCGTGAGGCTGCGGCTTATCTGGTGGATGTCACCTCCGCGCCGACCTTGCTGCTGTACCAGATCCCCTACAATCAGCGGATGATTGACTACTACGCGCCGGAGCTCCCCGCGACCGCCGTTGCCGCCCCCTTCACCAATTGGCGCACGCCCGAGGGCGGCTACGAGGTAGGGGCAGGCTACGTTGACACACAGCTACGCGCGCTCACCGCTGATGCGCGTGAACTGTGGCTGGTCTATTCCGAGGTCGTGCTATGGGATGAGCGTGAGTTGGTGAAGAACTGGCTTGACATCCACGGGACGTTGGTAGATGAGGCGCACTTCCACAGAGTTGATCTCTATCACTATACCTTCCCGTGATCTAAGGGATGCAGAGCACGCGCCCGGCGTAAATCAGGTTGAGGTTGTAGATGTTGTTCGCGGCGGCGATGTCCCAGATACTCACATTGTACCGCAGGCCAATGGCGATCAGCGTCTCGCCATAGAGCACGGTGTGATGGTAGCGACAGGTCGGTGAGGGATCGCCAAATTGCCGGATGGCCGTTGGGCCGGGCGGCACAGGCGACCAGGGCGCGACCGGGATCGCCAGCGCGGTTCCAATCGCCAGACGATTAGGATTGGCGATGCCGTTGCAGGTGGCAATTGCGAAGGGGTTGGTCGCATAGGCGCGTCCGATGGAGTAGAGCGTCTCGCCCGTGCGCACGATGTGGGTTCCCTGCACATTGTTGCAATTCACCGCGCCGCCATTTGCAAGGACGGGCGTGGGCGCGAGCAGCGCCAACAGGAAGAGTACCAGCAGGCCAAGTCTCAGTTTCATGGGTATAACCTCCTCTCAGAAATAGTAAGTGGTGATGGGACAAGTTGTGGCCCATCTTTCTTCGCCCACTTTTTATTATAGCCTAAATTTCCGCAAAGTGGTATTACAGCGCCGTTACAAGAACGCTGCTGTAACAAACCCTTGTCTTTTTTGTAAAGCCGGGTAAAATGCAGAGGATCATAACGTGAGATAGAGAGATCAGATATGCCGTTAACTTACGATGAACTACACCAACGACTTCTGGAATTGGCGCCCGAGTTGGAAGAGCAACTTGAGACCATCACCAATGAGGTGCGCGAGGAAGGGGTAGGCTATAGCAATCACATGGCCGATGCGGGCAGCGAGGTCTTCGAGCAGGCGCGCGACGTCTCCCTGCGGCGGCAGTTGGCCCGCTCCTTGGATGATGTGCAGCGCGCGCTTCAGAAATTCGGGGAGGGCACCTACGGCCTTTGCGAATCCTGCGGTGGCGCTATTGAGATCGCTCGTCTGGAAGCGATGCCCGCTGCACGCCATTGTGTTCGCTGCCAGACGCGCATCGAAGGTAAGCGATGAGGGTTGCGCTCCGCAGTCGTCTCCTGTTACTGGGAGGCGCGGCGGTAGTCCTGGCTGCCGATCAACTATCAAAGTACTGGGTAGTGACGACACTGCCTGAGCAGGTCCCCGTTGATGTAATCCCCTGGTTGCGCCCGATCCTTTCCTTCACTTACGTTAAAAATACCGGCGCGGCCTTTGGCCTCTTCCCTCAACTGAGCGGATTGTTTGTCATGTTGGCTGTATTGGTGGTGATGCTGATCTTCTTCTTCTACCGGACCCTGCCCGTGGATGACTGGCTGATGCATCTGGCCCTGGGTTTGCAGGTGGGCGGAGCTTTGGGCAATCTCGTGGATCGCCTGCAACATGGCGGGGCGGTCATTGACTTTTTGGATGCCAATTTTTGGCCCTTTCATAACTTCCCTATTTTCAATCTGGCCGATTCTGCCATCGTGGTGGGCGTTGCCCTGTTGATCCTGGCGACCTACCTGGAGCAGCGGCGAGAGGTGCAGCAGCAGAAATTGTCACAGCAGGAGTGCTCCGCCGATGTCTGATCGTTCTCACGTACAGGTGACGCAGGGGCAGCGTCTTGATCAGGCGTTGCTCGAGGCGTGGCCGGACCTGGGCCGCCTGGAGATCCGGCAGTTGATCCAAGAGGGCGCGGTTCTGGTCAATGGACAACCGGCGCGCAAGGCCGGGCAGTACGTGGAGATAGGCGATCTGCTCGATGTCGCCGTGCCAGAGGCCGCGTCGGAAAACGTCGTAGGGGTGCAACCGCCATCGCTGATTCCCGACCTGGCTATCGTCTACGCTGACGAGGTCGTGTTGGTGGTGGATAAGCCCGCCTGCCTGCCGATCTATCCCTCGCGGCGACACCGTGACGTGCCCACGTTGGCCCAGCAGTTGTACGAATATGCTCCTGATCTCGCGCATGTCGGCGGGGCGGAACGGGCGGGCATCGTGCAACAGCTTGATGCGGAGAGCTCCGGGCTGGTGCTCGTGGCGCGCACCAAGGCCGCCTACCGCACGCTGCAACGGGAGGTCAAACGCCAGCGGGTGATCCGGCGCTTCTCAGTGTTGGTCGAAGGGGAGGCCAGCGGCACGGAGGTCATCGAGGCTCCACTGGGCAGCGCCTCGCACGAACGCGGGCGCACTATCATCGCGCGGGAGGGACGCCCTGCCCGCACCGCGTACCGCGTCCTGCGACGCTACAGGGATCAGACGCGCACTTACTCCCTGCTGGAGGTCACGCCGGAGGGATCGCGTCGCCACCAAATCCGGGCGCACCTGGCCTGGTATGGCTATCCCGTCGTCGGCGACCGCTGGTACGGCTCCCGCTTTCAGCCGTTGCTCGACTACCGTCTCTTTTTGCATCTCAGCCGGTTGGAATTTCCCCATCCAGAGACGGCGACCATACAGCCTGTCGAATCACAGCTCCCGGCGGATCTGCAGGGCATCTTGCGCTACTTGACCCGCCCCAAAAGCTCTTAAATCTGTAGCCTGTTTTAGAGCGTAGCCAACCTAAATAGAAGCACATTCTGGCGATTTTTAGATTTGCTGATTTTCAGATTTTCAAGGAGATAAAACTATGCGTCAATTGAACATTGCCGTTGTCCAGATGGAACCCCAGTTGGGCAAACTGGAGGCCAATGTCGGCAAAATGGCCGACATGATCGCCAACATCGCCACGCAGCAAGCCGTGGATCTGATCGTCTTCCCCGAACTCTCCGTGACCGGTTGCGAGGGCGGCTCGCGCTTCTCGCAATTTGCGCAGCGGGTCCCCGGCGCTGTGACCAACATCCTGGGGCAACACGCCAGCGAATTCGGTATCTACGTCCTCATCGGGATGGCGGAGAAGGAGAAGGTTGAGACGGTGTTGTACAACAGCGCGGTCCTGATTGGGCCGGATGGTGCGCCCGTGGGCACCTACCGCAAGGTTCACCTCCCGGCGGAGGAGCGGTTGGTCTTCCGCCCCGGCTACAAAATCGCTCCCATCGAGACCGAAGTGGGCGTCATCGGTGTGGTGCTGGGATGGGACCTCGCCTTCCCGGAGGTTGCGCGCAATCTGGTCCTTGAGGGCGCGGAGGTGCTGGTTGTGCCGGCGGCCTGGCAGGCCCAGGAGTCCGATATGTGGCGCACGCTGCTGGTCTCCCGCGCCTACGAAAACGGCGTCTTTGTCGCGGCGGCCAACCGCATCGGCGAGGAACCCTCGTACACCTTCGCCGGGCAGAGCGCGGTGCTCAGCCCCCGTGGCGAGGTGCTCGCTGCCCTCGAGGAGCCGGAGGAAGGCTACGTCATGGTGCGGCTGGATATGGACGAGGTGCGGCAGGTGCGCGAGGACAGCCAGATCATTCTGGCGCGGCAGCCGGGCGCGTACCGCGCCATCGTGCGCAAGTACTAACCGCTCACCGAGCCAGTTTTCAGGGCGTGACCGCGAGGTCACGCCCTGCTTTTTGGGGAAGCGATGGCCGTGCTTTCTTCAGCGCGTCCGTGTTGGGGAGCGGCGCTGAAAGCGCGCAAAATCCGCCAACCCGCGAACCCGGCCAGTAAGGTGATAATCCCCGCGCCGGTGAAGACAACCCGCAGCCCCAAGAGATCGCCCAACAGCGCGGACATCCCCTCCGCGAGGGCGGTGGCTGCGCTGATGATCAGATTCACCGCGGCCTGGACGCGCCCGCGCATCTCGTCAGGCGCGAGCACCTGTGTGATCGTATCCAGCGCGCCGCGCGCGGTTACAACGCTCATCCCCAACAGCGCGACGCAGACCAGCACGATGGCGTAGGTCGGCGCGTAAGCAAAGCCGATGATCGCCACGCCCGCGATGAGCAACATGACGCTGACCAGCGGGCGCACCTTCAGCACGCGATTGAGCCGGCTGGCGCTCAGTCCGCCGAGCAGCGCGCCGATGCCGAGCACCGTCAGCGTGAAGCCGTAGCCGGTCGCGCCCACGCCCAGCGCCTCATCCAGATGCCGCACCGACAGCAGCACAATCGAGGCGATCCCCAACGTCGCCATGGCAATGAGCGCGAGTACGCGCTTGAGCAGTTGGTGGCCCATGATGTACTTGAGGCCATCGTGCATCTCCTGGCGCAGGTTGGAGCGCGGCTGGGCGCCCTCCACAAGTGCGACCTGGCCGCTTGATTGTAACGAAGCAATTGCGGTCGCCGAGAGGAAGAACGTGACGGCGTCGAAGATGAAGGCGAAGCCCACCCCCCAAAGGCCCACCGCGATCCCCGCCAGCGCCGGCCCGAAGACCATCGCGATCATGGCGCTGCCTTGAATGAGCGTATTGGCGCTCCAGAGATCGCCTACAGAGACGATGTTGGGGAGCAGCGCGTTACGCGCCGGGTAGAAGAAGACTCCCACGAAGGCCAATGCCGCCACGCCCAGGTAGAGAATCCAGAGTTGGCGGTGATACTGGATGGTTAGCAGGCTCAGCACGATCAACCCACGGGTAACTTCGGAGATTATCATCGTGTGCTTGCGGTTCCAGCGGTCGGCCATCACCCCGCCCACCAGCCCGAAGAGCACCTGCGGCAGGGCGAACGCCAGCGCAGGAATCAGGAGCGCCGTCACCGAATCGCTCATCTGGTTCACCAGCTGGAGCGTAGCGATCAGAAAGGCCCGATCGCCAATCTGTGAGAGCAATTGCCCTAGCCACAGGCGCAGAAAATCCGGGTTCTGGGCCAGCAGCTTGAGGGTGGCGTTACGCTCTGCGTTGCCGTCCTTTCGGGTCAAGGATTACAAGCTCTTTTCGTAGATGCGGTAGGTGCGGTACTGCTCCCCGCCGAAGTTCTCCGCCGTTTGGCGCATTGGGATGTTGTTTTCCAAAACCCAGGAGATCTCGAATTCCTCGTACCCGCCACGGATGCCGGCCTTGAGCGTCTCCATAAAAAGCACCGCATCCACGCCGCGCCCGCGATACTCCTCGATGATCCCGCCGACGGCGGCGCGCAGCCGGGTCACATTCTTGCGCACCTTCCACCAATAGCCCAACTTGAGCAGCGTCCACCATTCGGGAACGCCGGGCCGCGGATAGGCTTTGAGCAGCGGTTGGCACAGATCCAGGAAGGGGATCATAAAGGCAATCGGCTCACCATCTTTCTCGGCGAAGAAGACGGTCTTGGGGTCAATCATCGTCTTGATGGCCTCGCCCAGGTGGTCCATTTCATGTACGGTGAGCGGCACGAAGCCCCAGTTTTTGGCCCAGGCGGCGTTGTAGACCTGCTTGACACGCTGTTTTTCCTCATCGAAGTTGCGCATGTTGATGGGGCGCACGGTGAAGTTGTACCGTTCCTGCACCTTCTGGGCCACGCGCAGCAGCCTGGGATTCATGCCCGTGCCATCCTCACGCAGGTTGCGCAGGTCGGCGAGGTAGGCGAACACATCCATGGCTTTAGCGTAACCGGCGGCCTCGATGTACTCCACGTAATAGCGCGGGTTGTAGGTCATCATCACCACGGGGGGGCCGTTCCATCCCTCCACCAGCAGGCCGATCTCCTCGTTGGTCGAGAAGTTCATTGGCCCGCGGATCGCCGTCATCCCGGCGTCGCGGACGTAGTCCTCGGCGGCGGCCAGGAGCGCCTTGGAGGCCTCGTGCTCGCCCTCGACGACCTCGTAGAGGCCGAAGAAGCCCACGCGCTCGTTCCAGTGCTCGTTGTGGCGGTGGTTGATGATGGCGCTGATGCGGCCCACCGGGCGGCCATCGCGCCGCGCGATGTAGGACTGTACCTCGGCGTGTTCGTGGAAGGGATGGCGCGCCGGGTCCATAAACTCCCGTCGCTCGGAGAGGAGCGGCGGAACCCAGTCGGGGTCGTTACGATAGATCTCCCACTGAAAGCGGATAAATTCTTCGCGCTCTGCGGGTGTGGTCACGGGCGTGAGGGTGAGTTTGCCGGTCATGGATAACTCCTTTTGCGTTATAAGGTCTGTAAAGCTTTGTAAGTGGCTTGCACATCGGCGGCGAGCTCCGGCTCTCCGGTGAGGGTCAATGCCTTTGCCAGTCCCCGGTAAAATTCCGCCTCGTTGGGGCTGAGGAGCGCCGCCTGGCGGAGGAAGGCCAGCGCCTCGGCGGGCCGCTGCTGGGCCAGGAGCACCATCCCCAGATGATAGTGCGCCCAGCAGAAGGCCGGCTCGCCATGCTGCGGATCGAGCGCCTGGCGCAATTGCGCCTCTGCCAGTGGCCAATCCTGCGCGTGGATGGCATCCAGTGCCGCGCGCAGGCTCGCTTCCGTCCGCTCGAAGTGGTCGTCAGCGGCCTCTCCCCGCACAGCGAAGAAAAAGGCCCGTTCTTCCTCGCACCGCTCGCAGCTGGTGCGGATGCGGTCAATAGGATTCCCATCAACTTCTAACAACTGTTGGCCGTGAATCTGATAACGCCCTCCGCAATCGCAGCGTTGGGCGTTGATGTGGACGATTTCAAATGTCGGGCTGTTGGCCGGAATAATCTCCATGCTCATATCCTTTCTGAGCGGATTATAGCCTGTTCCCCGGTTTGGTCAACATCTGCCCGGCGCAAAGATGCTTCTTATATGGCGTTAATGGGCTTCTAATGTGAATCGGTTAGAATGAAAGTAGCATGGCGATTTTACTGATTTTTGAGGGGGGTTGTCTATGGATATGAATCGTTTTACCGAAAAAGCACAAGAGGCGCTGCTGCGGGCGCAAGGGCTAACATTGGAATACGGCCATCCGCAGATCGAGCCGGAGCAGCTGCTGCTGGCGCTGCTGGAGCAGGCCGATGGGGTCGTGCCGCAGGTCGCGTTGCGCCTGGATGCTGATCCGCAGCGGATGCGCGGCGATTTGGAGCAGACGCTCTCGCGGCGTCCGCGCGTGCAGGGCAGCACGGGACAGGTCGGCCTCTCGCCGGCGGTCTCGCGCCTGCTCCAGGCGGCGGAGCGCGAGGCGCAGGCGTTGCGCGATGACTACGTCAGCACCGAGCACATCCTGTTGGCGATGGCTGATTCCAGTGCGGGCGAGATCGCGCGCTTCCTGGCCACCTACGGCATCAGCCGGGATGCCGTGCTGCGCGCCTTGCAGACCATCCGGGGCGGGCAGCGCGTCACCTCGCAGACGCCGGAGGGGACCTACGCGGCCCTCGAACGCTACGGGCGCGATCTCACGCAGCTGGCGCGCCAGGGCAAGCTCGACCCGGTCATCGGGCGAGATGAGGAGGTGCGCCGCGTGATGCAGATCCTCTCGCGCCGCACCAAGAATAACCCCGTGCTGGTGGGCGATGCGGGCGTGGGCAAAACCGCCATCGCCGAGGGGTTGGCGCAGCGCATCGTGCGCGGCGATGTCCCGGAGGGCCTCAAGGACAAGCGCATCTTCCAGCTCGACATGGGCGCGCTCATCGCCGGAGCCAAATATCGTGGCGAGTTCGAGGAGCGCCTCAAGGCCGTCCTCAACGAAATCTCCCAGGCCGAGGGGCAGATCATCCTCTTCATTGACGAGATCCACACCGTCGTGGGCGCGGGCAAGGCCGAGGGTTCGATGGACGCGGGCAACATCCTCAAGCCGATGCTGGCGCGGGGCGAGCTGCACACCATCGGCGCGACGACACTCGACGAGTATCGCAAGTACATCGAGAAGGACGCGGCCCTGGAGCGGCGCTTCCAGCCGGTCTACGTCGAGGAGCCTGATGTGCCCGATACCATCAGCATCCTGCGCGGCCTTAAGGAGCGCTACGAGGCGCACCACGGCGTGCGCATCCAGGATGCGGCCATCATCGCAGCGGCCACACTCAGCCAGCGCTACATCGCCGACCGGCAGCTGCCCGACAAGGCCATTGACCTGATTGACGAATCCGCCGCCCGCCTGCGGTTGGAAATTGACTCCAAGCCCGCCGAGCTTGACGAAATTGACCGCCGCATCATGCAGCTGGAGATCGAGCGCGAGGCGCTGAAGCAGGAGAAGGACAAGGCCAGCCGCGAGCGTTTGCGGAAGCTCGAGCAGGAGCTGGCCGACCTCAAGGAGCGGAGCAACGCGCTGCGCTCCCGCTGGGAGCAGGAAAAGGCACTTATCCAGGAGATTCAGGCCGCGCAACAGGCGCTCGAAGACCTCAAAGTCGAGATTGAGCAGGCCGAGCGCCAGGCCAATCTGGAGCAGGCCGCGCGCTTGCGCTACGGCAAGACGCCGGAGCTCGAGCGCCGCATCGAGGAAGCGCAGGCCCGACTCACCCAGGTGCAGGGCGACCATCCGCTGTTGCGGTTGGAGGTGGGGCCGGAGGAGATCGCCCTTGTCGTCGCCGGGTGGACGGGCATTCCTGTCTCGCGGCTGATGGAGGGCGAGCGGGACAAGCTTCTACGCATGGAAGCCGAGTTGCACCAGCGCGTCGTCGGCCAGGATCAGGCCGTGCGCGCCGTTTCTAACGCGGTGCGCCGCGCACGGGCGGGCCTGCAGGACCCTCATCGCCCTATCGGCACGTTCCTCTTCCTGGGGCCAACGGGCGTCGGTAAGACGGAGCTGGGCCGGGCGCTGGCCGCGTTTCTCTTCGACACCGAGGAGGCCATGATCCGCATTGATATGAGCGAGTACCAGGAGAAGCACACCGTCTCGCGGCTCATCGGCGCGCCGCCCGGCTACGTCGGCTACGAGGAGGGCGGCCAGCTGACCGAGGCGGTGCGGCGACGGCCCTACAGCGTCGTCCTGCTCGACGAGATCGAGAAGGCGCACACCGAGGTCTTCAACGTGCTCTTGCAGATGCTCGATGATGGGCGCATGACCGACGGCCACGGGCGGACGGTGGACTTCACCAACGCCATTGTCATTATGACCAGCAACGTCGGCAGCCGGGCGATCAAGGAACTTGGCCCGGAGGCCGCTCGCACGGAGGTCATGGCCGAGCTCGACCGCACCTTCCGCCCGGAGTTCCTCAACCGCATTGATGAGATCATCCTCTTCGGCAGCCTGACGCTGGAGGACTTGGTGCAGATCGTCGAGATTCAGGTGCGGCGGCTCAAGGCGTTGTTGAGCGAACAGAGCATCGAGGTGGAACTGACCCCGGCGGCCAGGCAATATCTGGCCGAGGCCGGCTACGATCCGGTCTACGGGGCGCGGCCCCTCAAGCGCGCCATCCAGCGCGACTTCCAGGACCCGCTGGCGCTCGCCGTCCTCGAAGGGCGCTTCGGCGCGGGGGATCGCGTGCGTGTGGACACAGTGGGGGAGGCGCTGCAATTGGAGAATGTGACGGAGTGACGCTGTCCTGGCGATAACGTGGGGCGCGTCCTGAAAATGGACGCGCCCCACGCTTTTTTGTGGTTTCTGTGCTTTGGTCTAGAAGATCGCCCGCACCATCAGCAACAGGCCGAAGATCGCCAGCGGGATGCCCACAATCGCGCCAATCACGGTCAGCGTCAGCACAATCCCGACGATGAAGATGACCAGCCCCAAAATTGCTGCGATCAGGCGTCCGGTCACCTGCAGAATCCAGCAGAGCAGGTTCCACAGCGCGGCAAACGGCCACAACAGCCAATGAATTTTACTCGTGTCAATCATCATACACCTCCGTAAAAATCTGCAAATCAGCAAATCCAAAAATCACTTACGTAGCGCACGTGGCGCGAATGAGTCACATTCTCTGTAAGTGTATTACGGAATTACAGCGTGAAAGTTGCACGCCAGACGCGAAATATCCCTTGTGACTTGCCGCTATCCCTAGCGGAACGAGATCGTGGTGGTAGCGCCCCTCCGGGCCGGAGGCAGGCAAGCCGAACCCGTTGCTCAATCCGACCCACCGCTGGAAGCGCCGCCGCAGGTTACGCCGCCTCCCGTGCGCGAACCTGAAGCGCCGCCACCACCCGCGTCGCAACCGATCACCGCTCGAATTCCGTTGGAGGGTATCGAAGGTGGGGCGTCCGTCGTCATCGAGAACCTCACCATCAACTTCCAGGGCACGCCGGGGATCGTGATGGAATCTGACCTGGGTGACTTGTTGCAACAACTCTTGAAAAAGGGATCGTGATAGGGATTTGCACGTTTGAACAATATAGCGGCTGACCCGATGCGCGGATGAGCCGCTTCACCTCTTTCTTCTCTCGGTGATTTGCACTCTGGCGGCGGGGCGCGTATAATAAAGAGTGTTGCTATTTCGCTGATTTTTTGATTTGCTGATTTGAGAGAGGAGGTGGAGGATGGAGACTGAAAACCAGGTGGATTTTGAAGTCGCGCCAGATTTGAATCTGGAAGCACAAAAAGAAACGACGGTGTTGCCTCTGGTAGACCTGAACCGGGCAACTGAGGCGGAGCTGATGACGTTGGAGGGCGTTGGCCCGACATTGGCCCAGCGCATCCTGGCCTACCGCGAGATGCAAGGCCCCTTTGAGTCCCCTGCGATACTCAAAGAGGTCCCCGGTATCGGTGAGGTGCTGTATGAACGTTGGGCGTCGCGCCTGCAAGTGGAGCCGGTCGCTGCTGCTGAGCCAGAAGATGAGCCGGAACCTACCCCTGTACTCGAGACGCTCTTCCCAGACCCCTTGCATCTCAACCCCCCGGCTGCGCCTACCTTCGATCCCTTGCCCGAACTGGAGTCTGAACCGGCCCCCGAACCTGAACCGCCCGTCGCTCCTGATACATCCCCGACACCGGTGGTCGCTAGCACCAACAACAGCAGCTTCTGGGCGTGGCTGTGGGCCTCGTTGGCGGGGGCGCTGCTGGGCATGGTCTTTACGCTCCTGGTGCTTTCCGGCATCAACGGCTCACTGGACATCAACCACAGCGAGGCGGTGCTGGATCTGCGCAGCCAATCCGAGGCGCTGGCAGGGCAGATCGCCATCTTGCGCAGCGATGCCACCAGCCTGCGGCAGCGGCTCGATACCCTGGAGGGCCTCACCGTGCGGATGCAGGCCGCCGAGTCCGAGGTCGCCGCCCTGCGCGAGCAGACCCTGGCGCTGGAAGAACACGCTGACGCCGTTGATGCGCAGCTGGGCGTCTTCTCCACAGAATTGGAGACCGTCCAGTCGCAGGCCGAGCGGGGGCAACGCTTCTTCGAGCGGCTACAGGAACTTTTGCAAGAAATCTTTGGCGAGGGGCCGCAAACGCCCCCGGCCTCAGGTGAATGAGGAGGTAACAGATGACACAGGAAACGACGACGCCCCGGCGTTCGGGATGGCAGGTAGCTGGAGAGACGTTGGGTAAGATTTTTAAGTTCTTGTTGCGCCTGACGTTTGTGCTCATCATCGGCGCGGGCCTGGGACTGGCGCTCTACTGGGGCATCCCCTGGGGCTACCGCACCCTGGTACAACCGGTGCAGGATAACCGCGCGCGCATCACCGTCTTGGAGCAGCGTCTGGAGCAGACGCAACTCCGCGAGCAGGAGCAGGTCGAGGCCCTGCAATCGCGTATCACCAGCCTGGAGGTGCAGTTGACGGAGCTGGCGGAGCTCGCCGCCTCCCGCGAGGAGCTGGTCGCTTACGGCGAGGAGAGCGCAGCGGCGCTGGCGCGTATCGCAGATACTGAGGCGCAACTCGACGAGCTGACGCAGGCGCTCGCGGATCTGGAGACGCTGCTCGCCGCTCAGGAGGCGAATCTCCGCGAGCTCGAGACGCTCAACGTGGAGCTCAGTGCCGGGCTGGCGGAGACCCGGGATACGCGCCAGCTGGTCGGGACGCTTTCCGGGCGGATGATGCTTTTGCAGACGGCGCAGGATTTGCTGAAGGTGCGGCTATTGCTGTTGGAGGATAACCCGCGCCTGGCCCGTGAGATGCTACCGGTCGCTGTGGCGCACCTGGAGCAGGCGCGCGCGGCATTGCCTGAGGAGGCCGAGACGTTGGAGGCGCTCCAGACCCGGATCGAGGCCCTGGATGCGCTCATTGCGACCAATTCGTTCCGCGTCGGGCCGGAGCTCGAGGCGCTGTGGGCCTCGGTGATGGAGCTGGTCACGCCGCTGGAGCCGCTGTTGCAAGAGACCGTGGCCCCGGAAGCGCCGGAACCGGCACTCTCCCCACTGCCCACGCCGCCGGCTCCGTAAGACTGTCGTATAACACCCCGCCCACCCGGTGGGAGGCTAGCGGGTGGGCGGTTCGCGTGTCGGGAGGAGGGCGCGCTTGAGTCCGCGCCAGTTCGCCACCAAGTGATTTTGCTCGGTCTGGATCATCAGATCCAGACCTGAAGCGGGGATCTGGCGATCCCCTTGGAGCGTTTTTCGATCTACTGAGATTTGCTGATTCACAGCTTTTCCAAGAGGAGTTCAACCAACATGACAACGGCTTCATCCCCATCTCTATTTGCATTCGATGTGCTGGCGACCGACGGCGCTGCGCGCGCGGGCGTCTTCCAGACGGCACACGGCCCGCTGCCGACGCCCATCTATGCCCCTGTGGGCACTCAGGCGACCGTCAAGGCGCTCACGCCGCGCCAGCTGCGGGAGGTCGGCGCGATCCTCGTCCTGGCGAACACCTATCACCTCTACCTGCGCCCCGGCCACGAGCGCATCTCCCAACTGGGCGGTCTCCACACCTTCATGGGATGGGATGGCCCGATGCTCACCGATTCAGGCGGTTTCCAGGTCTTTAGCCTGGGCGGCGGACGGGGACACAAGCCGCTGCGCGAGATTGATGACGACGGCGTGACCTTCCGCTCGTACATTGACGGCTCGACGCATCGCTTCACGCCGGAGCGCGTGATCGAGATTGAGATGCACCTGGGCGCGGATATCGCCATGGTGCTCGATGAGTGCGCCCCGCCCACCGATTACGACTACAACGTGCGCGCCTTGCAGCGCACCCACGCCTGGGCCGAGCGCTGCCGCGCGGCCCACACGCGATCCGATCAGGCGCTCTTCGGGATCGTGCAGGGGGGCATCTTCCCGGAGCTGCGGGCGGAGAGTGCGCGCTTCCTACAGACCCTGGACTTCCCCGGCTATGCCATCGGCGGCCTCTCCGTGGGGGAGACCAAAGAGGAGATGCTGGCGATGTTGGATGTCACCGTCCCGCTCTTGCCCGCCGACAAGCCCCGCTATCTGATGGGTGTCGGCACGCCGGAGGATTTGGTGGAGGGCATCGCGCGCGGCATTGACATCTTCGATTGTGTCCTGCCGACGCGGGTGGCGCGCAATGGGCAGGCGCTGCTGCGGGCAGGCAGGCTCAACCTGCGCAACGCCCGCTTTGCTGATGATCGCGCGCCATTGGATGAGACCTGCACCTGTTACACCTGCCAGCACTTCGGGCGCGCCTACCTGCGCCATTTACTCATGGCGAAAGAGATCCTCGCGGCGACCTTGCTCAGCATCCACAACCTCCACACGATGCTGACCATCATCCGCGAGGTGCGGGCCGCCATCCTGGCGGGGCAATTCGCCGACTACCGCGCTGCCTTCTGGGAAGCACAGCAGAGGCCGCTTCGCTGACTCGCTTACGTTAGCCCCAGCTCGCGGAGATCCTGCTCGCGCTCGCGCCACTTGGTGCGGACTTTGACGTACAGGTCCAAATAGACGCGCTGTCCCAACATCCGCTCCAACTGTTGCCGGGCTGCCGCGCCGATCTTCTTGAGCATCTGCCCCTGCTTGCCGATGACAATCCCCTTCTGCGACTCGCGCTCCACCCAGAGCGTTGCGTCAATGTAGATGACGTGGTTCTCATGCTCCTCGTATTCGTTGATCAGGACGGCGGCGGCGTGGGGCACCTCCTGGTGCGTGTAGCGCAGCACGCCCTCGCGGATCAGCTCGGCGGCGATCTGGCGGTCGGTCTGATCCGTCACCTGATGGTGGGGATAATAGCGCGGGCCGAGGGGGAGCTGGGCTACCAGATGCTCGCGTAACTTGAGGACGTTCGTGCCCCGCGTTGCGCTGGTGGGCATGGAGTCGGCATAGCTGGGCAAGAGCGCCCAGTAAGCTTCAATCCGCTCCTCTGCCTCCTCCAATTGCAGCTGATCCATCTTGTTGAGCACGAAGATCACCGGACACTCTGGGGCTTTTCCCGCCAGCAATGCCGCGATGCGCTGGTCATCTTCGTGCGGAGCGACGGAGACATCCACAACGAAGAGGATGATGTCTGCTTCGGGGATGGCGGAGACGGCGCTCTCGACCATCCTCTCGCCGATGCGCAGATGGGGCCGGGCGTGGATGCCGGGCGTGTCAATGAAGATGGCTTGGTAGGTGGGCAGCGTCAGGATCCCCTGGACGCGCTGCCGTGTGGTCTGGGGCTTCTTGGAGACGATGCTCACCTTCTGGCCCAGGAGCGCGTTGAGCAAGGTGGACTTGCCCACGTTGGGCCGTCCAATCAGCGCGATGAAGCCGGAGCGATGATCCTCCGGCAGCGGCTCGGTATGCCAGTCCAGTGCATCTCCCCCTACCTCCGGTGTGGCCCCGGTCTCGGAAAGGAAGGTCTTGATGAGTTCCAGGCTTTCCTGGTTGATGTCGGACGTTTCTTTTTCTGTCATTGTTTGCTCTCTTTATGTGTTAGGCGGCTCTTTGACCAGATAGATGCCGGGCATGCTGATCACCGCGGTGATCATCTTGACCAGCACATTGGCCCAGAAGATAGACCAGACGACGGCGTTGGGGTACAGGCCCCCGAAGGCCAGCCAGCAGAAGATGAGGCTATCCACGGGGATGCCGAAGGCATTGCTGACCAGAACGCGGCTCCACTCGTACCGCCGCGTCACGCGCGTGACCCAGAGTTCGTAAATTTCGGTATCCAGCAGCTCGCTGATGACCTCGGCGATGATGCTGGCGACGACAATCCGCCAGACAGGGGTGAGGACGGCGGTAAAGGCATCCTGCAGCTCCCAGCTGGGATCGGCGGGCAACCAGGCGATGAAGACGAAGTAGAACACCATCAGCATGTTGATCAGCGCCGCCGTGATGATCACGGTACGTGCGGCGCGGGCGCCCAGGATCTTATGCACCATATCCCGCAATGTGAAGGTGAGGGGATAGATGAAGGTGCCGCCGTCAATGCTAAAGCCGCCGACCAGGGCGATCTTCAGGCTGCCGATGTCGGCCAGCATTTGAGCAGCAATGTAGGCCGCTACAACGATAACACCGGCCCGCGTGAACGGAACCGGTGTGTTTTGATCGCGGCGTTTATCCGCTGATACCGCAACAGTCATAATCAAACTCCTTGACCTGAGGTGATCGGAGGCACACCGTGCGCCTCGTGGGGCTAAAGATACCACATTATGGGGCGATAGGCAAGGCGATTTTTGTGTCATTTTGTAACGGCTTGGAGGAGAGCTGACACCTTGGCGAGATTGTGCTTTGGGTCTACAATAGGGCTAGAGAGAGTTGTGAAAACGAGGATTAAAATTTAAGCCATAGAGATCATAGAGCACGCTGAGTTTTTCTTTTTCTCTGTGAACTCTGTGTTCTTGGTGGCTATTTTCTGAGGGAGTAAGCACTTGGAACAAAAATATCTTCAAGCTTTGGAGGCGCGTTTTTTGCGCTACGTCCAGATTGATACGCAGAGCCAGGAATCATCGCTGGCGGTGCCCAGCACGGAGAAGCAGTATGAGCTCTTGCGGCTGCTCGCGCAGGAGCTGGAAGTGTTGGGGGCGGAGGAGATCGCGCTCACGGACTACGCGACACTTTTCGCCACCTTGCCCGCTACCGTGGATAAATCCGCGCCGACCGTTGCATTTCTGGCGCATGTGGATACCTCCCCCGACACCAGCGGGGCGGAAGTCAAGCCGCTGGTGCATCGCGCCTACGATGGCCGGCCCATCGCGCTACCCGACGATCCGCGCCGGGTGCTCGATCCCCAGACGCTGCCCGCATTGCAGGCGCGAATCGGCCACGACATCATCACCGCGAGCGGCGCGACGCTGCTGGGCGCGGACGACAAGGCCGGTGTTGCCATCATGATGACGCTGGCGCAATGGTTGCTAGAGCATCCCGAAATCCCCCACGGCGAGCTGCGGCTGGTCTTCACGCCGGACGAGGAGATCGGGCGCGGGGTCAAGCATCTGCGGCTGGAAGATCTGCGCGCCGATGTGGCCTACACCCTCGATGGCGGGCTGCCGGGCGAAGTCACGGGTGAGACCTTCTCCGCGGATAAGGCGGTGGTAACGATTGAGGGCGTGCCGGCGCACACCGGAACCGCGCGCGGGCAGCTCGTCAACGCGCTGCAACTCGCCGCCAAGTTCATCAGCTGTTTGCCGCAATCCACCTGCAGCCCTGAAGTAACCGAGGGGCGCGAGGGCTTCATTCATCTCTATCAGATGCAGGGGCGGACGGAGCGGGCAGAGTTGCACTTCATCCTCCGCGACTTCGAGCTGGAGGGTCTGGCCGCCCACCGCGCCGTTTTGCAATCGTTGGCAGAGACGGTGCAGACTATCGAGCCGCGCGCTCGGGTCACCTGCGAATTTGTGGAGCAATATCGCAACATGCGCTACTGGCTCGAGAAAGATCCGCTGCCGGTGGAGCTGGCGGTCCAGGCTGTGAGGGACTGTGGGCTTGAGCCGTACCTCTATTCGGTGCGGGGCGGCACCGATGGCGCGCGCCTGACCGCGCGCGGTGTGCCGACGCCGAACCTTTTTACCGGGATGCAGAACCTTCACGGCCCCCTGGAGTGGATCAGCTTGCAGGATATGGGCCAGGCTGTCGAGGTCTGTGCGCGCCTCGCTACCCTGTGGGCGGGGCAAGCAGATCGAGCGGCTCAGTAGGGGTTGGCTCTGGGGCTGTGCGCGCCATAATTTTTGTGAACATCAATTCGATTTTGACAAGATCGTGTTTTCGGGGTAGAATACGAGTAGTAAGGAGATGTGGGAGTTAAGAGCGCATCTCAGGAGTGCCTCTGGGTTACGTGATTTGGAAGAGTAACGAGTAGATAGGGAGGCTGTGCATAGCGAGGCGCACCGGGGTGTGCGCGGAGACGTTATCACGCATAAGGATGCGCGTCCGATGATTTGACGCGCTGTAATTAGGCCTTGTGAACCTGGGAACGCCGGTGGCGGAGTCCCAGGTTTTTTTGTTGTGGAATTGCCGCCCTTTTTGGGACGGCGTGCTTATAATATCAAGAGGAGGTGACATTCGTGACGATTGTAGAATTGCGTGCTGGTGAATCAGCTGAGAGCCTGATCAAACGGTTTCGCCGCAAGGTAACACAGGATCGCATTTTTAGCGAATTGAAGAAGCGCCGCTACTTCATCACCAAGGGTGAGCAGGAGCGCATCGCTAAGCGCAAGGGTATCCGCAAGGCGCGGCAGCGTCGCCGCCGTATGGCGCGACGCCAGCGCTACGGGTGAGTGCTGGCAGGTTACTTGTGTGACCAATGATTGGGGAGCCGATAAGGCTCCCTGATTTTTTTGGGGAGCGTTTTATCAATGCCCCGACACGCGCCTTTGCGTTCTGTTCCAAAGGGGGATACAATGTCTGGCGAGTATCTTTCTACACGGGGGACGCCATTGAACGTTATCGAGGTTGAGGGGCTGACCAAGGATTTCCAGATCGCCGACAAGGCCGCCGGGCTGCGCGGGAGCCTGCGTGCCTTCTTCCGCCCTGAGCATCGCACGGTGCAAGCGGTCAAGAATATCTCTTTCACGGTGCCGATGGGCGAGCGCCTCGCCTTCATTGGGCCGAATGGGGCGGGCAAATCAACGACGATCAAGATGCTCACCGGCATTTTGTATCCCACCAGCGGTACGGCGCGGGTTTTGGGGAAGACGCCCTGGCAAGCCAGGCGGCAGTTGGCCTACAAGATCGGCACGGTCTTTGGGCAGAAGTCGCAGCTCTGGTATCATCTGCCCCCAGCCGATTCTTTTGATCTGTTGGCTCACATTTACGAACTGGATGGGCGCGCTTACGTGGAGCGCCGTGCCTATCTGATCGAGCTGTTCGGCATCGGTGGTTACGTGGAAACGCCCGTGCGGAAGCTCTCCCTGGGGGAGCGCATGAGGTGTGAGATCGCGGCCTCGCTGTTGCACAGCCCGCGCATCCTTTTCCTTGACGAGCCGACCATCGGCCTGGATGTGGTCGTCAAGCAGCGCATCCGGGATCTGATCCTGGAGCTCGACCGCTCGGAGGGGGTGACGATCTTCCTCACCTCCCACGATGCGGGCGATGTCGAGGTGCTGTGCCAGCGGGCGATGGTCATCAACCACGGCGAGGTCATCTACGATGGGCGCGTCAACGATCTCAAGCACAACTACCTGCGCACCAAAACCGTGTCGCTCAAACTGGGGTCAGCCTGGCAGGGCTTTGAAGCGCCCGGCGTGCAGGTGCTCAAACACAAAGGCTACGGCGTCAAATTGTTGGTGGATGGTTCGCGGGCCTCAATCGAAGCGGTGATCGCGCAGTTATTGTCGCGCTACACCATCGTTGACATCACCATTGACAATCCGCCGATGGAAGAGATCATCGCGCAGATTTACGCGCAGGACGCGGGGGCGTAGATGGCGCTGCGGCGTTACGCCTTCATGGCCCGGATCGCGGCCCGGCAACAGCTCACCTATCGCAGCGAGTTCGTGTTGCGCGCCGTCTCGATGGTGATCTTCATGGGCATCTTCATGGCGCTGTGGCGCACCGTCTACACCGCGCAGGGTGTGACGAGCCTCAGCGGGTACACCCTTACCACCATGCTCTGGTATCTGGCGATCACCGAGACGATTGCGCTCTCCACCTCGCGGATCTTTCTGGAGATCGCGGAGACGGTGCGCTCCGGGGCGGTGGCCTACACGCTCACCCGTCCCGCGCCCTATCCGCTGCTGCAACTGGCGAATTCGCTGGGAACAACGCTGCCGCGTTGCGCCATCAATCTCGTCACCGCTGTGATTGTTGTGGGATTGGGCGTCGGCTTCCAGGTGGGGAGCCTGCCGGGCGCGCTCGCCGCGCTGCCGCTCGATGCGTTGATTGCAGTGCTCATCGGCCTGTTGGCCTTCTGGATGGAGGAGGTCGTGCCCGTCTTTTGGATCTACCAGAAGCTCCTCTTCACCGTGGGCGGGCTGTTCCTGCCGCTGGAGTTCTTTCCCGATTGGCTGCGGACGCTCTCGCGCTGGCTGCCTTTCAATTTCATCACCTATGCACCCGCGCGGGCCTGGGTTGCCTACGACGCGGCCTTTGTGCGGGAGACGTTGGTGGGCCAGCTGCTCTACATCGGCCTGCTGGCGTTGATCGTGGCCGGGGTTTGGCAACGCGCGCGGCGGCGGCTTGTGGTGCAAGGGGGCTGATATGAAGTCCGCCTGGCGCTTGATTGTGTATTACGTCCGCCATAATTTCATGGCGGCTCTGGCCTACCGGGGGGCCTTCGCGATGCAGGTGTTGGGGATGATGCTCAACAACGTGATGCTGCTCTTCTTCTGGACGTTGCTTTTCCAGCGTTTCCCGCTGTTGAATGGCTGGGACCTCACCGGCGTCGTCACGATCTACGCCATCGCCGCGTCGGGCTTCGGCCTCTCCGTTGTGGTCTTCGGCAACGCCTCCTGGGTCGCCGCGCTAATTGCCGGGGGCGATCTGGATTATTACCTCGTCCTGCCCGCCGATCCGTTGCTACACCTGCTCGTCTCGCGGATGACGTTGCCGGGGTGGGGGGACATCTTCTTCGGCTTGCTCCTCTACGTGATCGCTATCCCCACCGGCTGGCAACGGCTGCCCCTCTTCATCCTGCTGACGGTGCTGGTGGCGTTCTTCTTCGCCTCGGTGGGAGTGCTGACCGGCTCGCTCGCCTTCTGGCTGGGACAGGCCCAGGAGTTGGCGATGCAACTTCGCAACGCCACGCTCTCCTTTGCGCTCTATCCTATTGACTTCTTCCCTGCTGGGGTGCGGGGTGTGCTCTATACCTTGATCCCGTCGGCTTTTGTGGGGTCGGTCCCGGCCCGGCTGCTGCTTGATTTCGACGTGCGCTGGCTGGCGCTCTTGTCGCTCGTCACCGTGGGGATATGCCTGCTGGCCCGCTGGGTCTTCTACCGGGGCTTGCGGCGCTACGCATCGGGGAATCTCGTTACCACGCGGGGGTGAGAGGGCGCGCGCTTACCGCACTTTGAACAGGAAGACCAGCAGCAGCGGGGTGATAACGGTTTGTAGGAGCACAAACCGCACGAGCACCTGCGTATTCGACCAGCCCAGCTCCTTGCGGACGTGGTCGTGCAGGGGATAGCGCACCGTCCTGAAGATGCCGATGTTGAAGAAGCGGAGCAGCGCGACTTTGAGCAGCCCCGTAGCGCCATCCACCAGCACCATGAAGGCGACCACCACCACCATGAACGGGTTGCCTGTCGCCAGCACCAGCAGCCCAATCAAAAATCCCATCGGACGCGAGCCGGCGTCGCCCATCAGTACCGCGCTGGGATGTGCGTTGTGCCAGAGGTAGCCCGCCAGACAGCCTGCCATCACAAAGGCCATGATGGCCCAGTTGGCCCCATCGGGGTAGTGCGGCACCAGCAGGTAGTGGGAGATCTCTTGATGGCCCAAGATGGCGTAGAGGATGCCGCCGAGGTAGACGAACCCCAGCGTTGCCAGGCTGCCCGACAGGCCGTCTACGCCGTCGGTGCAGTTGGTCGCGTTGATGCACAACCAGATCAGTAGCGTCGCCAGCGGGACGAAGAGCCACGGGGAGATGGCAAATGTTGTCTTGATGAGCGGCAGCCAGATCATCACCGGGGCAGCCTCGCAGAAGGCCAGCGCGCCGAGGAAGGCGATGCCCAGGTCGGCAAGTCCCAATTGCAGTTCGCTTAGCCCGCCGATTTTATCGTCAATGAAGCCGACCGCCATCGCCAGTAACATGCAGGCTAAAACCTGTAGATTGCAGAGCCGGAAGGGCAGCACCAACAGGCAGACGATGGCGAAAATTGACACAAAGATCAGCCCGGCCCCCACGGGTTTGCCCCGGCTGCGCTCGCCATCCACGGCGAAGGCGCGCCCTCCGTCGCGGGGCAGGTGTGACCAGAGCCGGGGGAGCAGGAGCCAGGTCGCCAGGGCCGCCAGCGCCGTCCCTGTGCTGGCAAGAAAGAGGTACGAGGTGAGCAGCCGAAACGGCCCGAAAACTGGGGTTAACCATTCGCCTAACCAGGGTAACACGAAGTGCTCCTTTCTCGAAATTTTCTTGATTGCAGACCACGGCCCATGATCTCCGCAGTCTTTTCTAAAATATGCTATTCGAGTATAATAAAATCAAGTACAGAAACATTATGCCAAGGAGTTGAGATGGAATTGAGCAATCCCACACAAGTAATCGAGGGTAGTTGGGAGCTCGAATACCTGGTAAAGAGTGGCCAATATCCTGACATGCAAGCGGCCCTGCGCAGCGCCCTACGCGCTTTGTTTCAGCTCCATCCCCAAACTCGCCAGAAGATGGTCATCAGCGCCTACGACCACGGCGATATCAGCCTTGGACGCGCTGCGTCGCTCCTGGGACTTTCTCAGGAGGAGTTCAAGGACCTGCTCCGCGAGAGTGGCTATACTATCCCTCTAGGCCCTCAACACATCGCCGAACTGCAAGATGATGTCTACAACGCCTGAACCTGCATCCACTGTAGTATTCGATACCACTGTTCTCTCTAATTTTGCTCTCATTGCTTGTCTGCCTTTGCTCCAGAAACTTTATGAAGGTTGGGCCTGCACTACCCTGCCTGTAGTTGAAGAGGTCCGGCGTGGTTTAACTGCCGGCTATGGTATTCTTCGCCAGGTCGAGCAGGCTTTTGCGCCCCCGATAGGGATAGGATGGTTGGAAATTGTGACGCTGGAAACTCCCGCCGAACAAGCGTGTTATCTGCAGCTGCTAGACGCGCTGGATTCCGGCGAAGCTGCGTGCCTGGCGTTGGCCGCGCATCATGGCTGGGTGCTCGCCAGTGATGATCTTGCAGCGCGTCGCGCCGCAATCCGCCTAAATGTGCGCCTGACCGGTACCATTGGTATTCTCGTGCGCTTGATTCATGAAGGGTATCTTTCTTTGGCGGAAGGTAATGCCCTCTTGCATCAATTGCTGAGGGTAGGGTATCGTTCCCCTATTGAGACGCTGGACGAGCTGTTGTAAAGGTGCATTCTGCGAGTTCGGGTCTATTGTACCCCCGCACGCTGCATGGCGCAATTTAGTTTAACGCAAGTTGTTCTCTGTATGGTAGCCCGCTGACCATGAGCGAACGACCACAATTAAGTGGTCGTTCGTTTGTTATCTGTGGTCATTTATCCTTGTTGATCGAGGTTATTTACCGCTCCGGTATCTTCCCGGCGGCCTTGCGCTCGGCGATGACCTCCTCGGCGATCTCATCGGGAACGACGTCGTAGCGCTTGAACTCCAACGTGAAGGTGCCGCGTCCCTGTGTCATGCTGCGCAGGGTAGTGGCGTAGCCCCGTGCTTCTGCGAGGGGCACTTCGCCATCAACGTTACGCAGTTGCCCGCGCACGCGCATCGCGTTCACCTGCCCGCGCCGCCGCCCGATGTCGGCCACGATGTTGCCCACGTACTCCTCCGGGACGTTGATGTCAATCCGCATGATGGGTTCGAGCAGGGCGGGCTGACCTGCGCGCACCAGTTGGCGCGCCGCCATACCGCCGCAGATCTCGAAGTCCATGCTGGCGGAGTCCACCTCGTGGATGCGCCCGTCGGTCAGCGTGACTTTGACCTGTTGTACCGGGAAGCCGGCGATCACGCCCTGGGCCAGCGCCCGTCGCAGTCCCAGCTCCGTGGGCCGCCAGAACTCGCGCGGCAAATCTGCAGGCGGCGCTGCGCTGACAAAATAGACGCCTTCTTTCGCCTCTTCGGCCTCCTCAGGGGCCAACGGCTCGATAGCCATTTCGACCTCGGCGAAGTGCCCGTGGCCGCCACTCTGCTTCTTGTAGGTGGTCTTCAGGGTGACGGGGCGGCGCACGGTCTCGCGGTAGGAGACCTGTGGCGAGCTGGCCTGTGGCCGCAGCCCGAACTCGCTCCGCAGCCGGTCAATGGTCACTTCCAGATGCAGCTCGCCCATCCCTGCGAGGGTGAGCTCACCCGTCTCGGCATCCACCTGTTGCACGAGCGTCGGATCCTCATCGCAGAGGCGGATGACGGCCTGATGGAGCTTCTCGCGCTCTTTCGTCGCGCTAGGTGCGAGGGCCACGGCGATGACCGGCTCCGGGAAGTGGAAGTGCTCCAGCGTGATGGGGCGCTCAGGATCGCAGAGTGTATCGCCGGTGAGCGCCTCTTTGATGCCGACGATCGCCACCACATCGCTGGCGGACATCGTGTCCACCTGCTCGCGGCGGTTGGCGTGCATCCGGTAGATGCGACCGATGCGCTCGGTCTCGTCGGTGCGCGGATTGTAAACCGTGTCGCCTGCACTCATCTGCCCGGAGAAGACGCGCACCCAGGTGAGGTGGCCGACGTGTGGGTCGGTGACAATTTTGAAGGCGGAGGCGCAGAAGGGGGCGGTGGGATCATCAGGCCGCTCGATGATCTCTGCTTCTTTGAATGGATTATGGCCGAGCACCGGCGGCATGTCGGTTGGGGCGGGGAGGTAAGTGATGATGGCATCCAGCAGCGGTTGCACGCCGATGCGGTTGCGACTCGTGCCGCAGAGCACGGGGATCAGGTCGCTGCTGATGGTGGCGGTGCGCAGCGCGGCCTGGAGCGTTGCCGCGTCAATTTCCTCGCCCTCAAGCCGTTGGAGCAGCAGGGCTTCGTCGGTCTCGCAGATGGCATCAATCAGCCGCTCGCGCGCGGCGGCGACGGCGTCGGCCATCTCCTCCGGGATAGGACCAACGGTGGGATCATCCTCGCCGGGCTGCCAGGTGAGCGCCCGTTCGTGCAGCAGATCCACGATGCCGCTGAAATCTTCTTCTGTGCCTACGGGCAACGTGATGGGGATGGCATTGGGCGAGAGCCGCTCGTGGATCTCGCCGAGTACGCGCTCGAAATCCGCGCCGACGCGGTCGAGCTTGTTCACGAAGATGAGGCGCGGCAGGCGCTCCGTGTTGGCGTGGAGCCAGACCGCCTCGGTCTGTGGTTCCACGCCGCCGACGCCGCAGAGGATCATCACCGCGCCGTCAATGACGCGGATGGAGCGGATTACCTCGGCGGTGAAGTCAATGTGGCCGGGCGTATCAATGATGTTGATGCGGTGGCCTTCCCAGTGGCAGGCGGTCGCTGCCGACATGATAGTGATGCCGCGCTCGCGCTCCTGCTCCATGAAGTCCATTTGGGTGTTGCCATCGTCAATGTTGCCGGCGCGGTGAATCCGCCCGGTGTAGTATAAAATTGACTCAGTAGTCGTCGTCTTTCCTGCATCCACGTGGGCAAAAATCCCAATGATGCGTACTTTGTTGATTGGTGCTTCTTTTTTCTTACTCATCTTCCCCTCAATCCTTGGCTTAGGCCGTGTAGCAACAAAAATGCCTCGAAGCGAGTGTGCCGCTCGAGGCCCGGGCCTTATGCAAACAACTTCTTCCAGATCAAAGCTATTGTATCATAAGCGCCGTGAACGTCAAGACACGAGATTATATCCATTGGCGTTATCTTGACATTCGTCAAGAGCGTGCTAAAGTTTCATTGAACCGCAGGGAACCCATAGCGGACTGTAAGGGGAGGTCAGAATGAACGAAGTTAAAAAGGTGTTGATTGTTGATGATGAGGCTTTTATCCGTGTCTTGCTCTCACAGACGTTGGAGGAGCTAGAGGAAGAGGGGGTGGAATTGCTTCAGGCCGTTGATGGGCAGGAGGCCCTCGACCTGGTAGAGGCTGAGCACCCAAACCTGATCTTCCTGGATGTGATGATGCCCAAGCTCAGCGGTTACGAGGTCTGCGAGCAGGTCAAACAGCTGGATGCGCAGATCTATGTGATCCTGTTGACGGCGAAGGGGCAGGCGGTGGATAAGGAACAAGGCTCAAAAGTAGGGGCCGATGAGTATGTGACCAAGCCGTTCGATCCCGATTATATTTTGGAGCGCGCCGCGGAAATTCTGGGGGTGGAGCTGTTCTAGGGCCTGCGTGACGTGATTGTCTGGTGTGCGGGAGGAGGTGGCTGTGGATCCTGAGATAAGATATGTGCGCCGCTACCTGATGGTCTTGGTGACGCTTAGTGCTGTGGGGGCCGCAGCGCTGTTAATGTTCATCAATCCTATCGTGAGTGCTATGCCTCCCGAACTGGCAGCGATGGGGCGCTTGAACTATGTGCTGTATACCCCGTTGGTCATCGCGGTGCTGCTGTTCTGGCTCTACTATTACCTGCGTCCGATTACGCAGCTGGCGGATCATCTGGCGCAATCCACTGCGCCCCCATTGGAATTAGCGTCCCGCGCGCGGCGGCTTGCCTTTATGGTGCCGCTGCGCTTTTTGTATATCCCCCCGTTGGCTGTGGCGGTTGTTGCCACCACAGCCGACATCCTGGGCCATTTCTTTATCCAGGGCTATTATTTCTCCCGTCACTTTCCCTCCACCATTCTGACCGTGCTTGCCGCCATGTGCGCCTCGCTGGTTATTTCGATCCTGGCGCGCCGTATCTTGGTCAATGTGCTCGTGGTGACTGCCGATTATGAGTTGGAAGATAACCAAGACCTCCGCTTTGCAATTCGCACGCGACAATTCATCACCTCGGTCATCTTGACCCTCCTTGTCTCCGGCTTTCTTGGCGTGATAGGCTACCACTTGATTGTCTCCAGCGTCCGTGAGGGTCTGCGGAGTAAGTACGCCTTATTGGGGCGCAGCATCTCGGACGACCTTGCGATTTATCTGGATGATGCTTCGCTATTGGCCTATGTTTCCGATTTGAAAATGAATGGCGAGGGATACGCCTTTATTGTGGATAAGCAGGGTATGGCGCTGGGTGGTGGACTGCCCGCTTTTGCTACCCAGTTCGATACGACAACGTTGCATCTAGGAGTGCAACCTCTCTTTAACGGTGAGGCGCTGGTCGTTCCAATTGCCAGACATCCAGAAGGCTGGCAATTGGTCTTTGTCTATCAGATTGACCCGCTGATGTTGCCGCTGGTGCGGACCGTGATCTGGGTTTACGGCTTCTTTGTATTGGGGATTCTGGGGTTATCATTCCTGGTCAATTACTATGTTGCCGATGATCTCACCCGCGACATCAAGTACGTGACCTATCGCCTCAAACAGCTCGCTCAGGAAACCGGTCCGCAGCTGGATAAGCTCAACGTCTTTTCGCAAGATGAGGTCGGCGATTTGGTGCGGGCCTTCAACGCGCTGTTGGATAAAATCGCCGCGGAACAAAGCCAGCTAGAGCGGGAGCGCCGCGAATTAGTGGCCTTGCAGCACGTCTCCAGCACCCTCGGCTCGATTCTGGATGTCGACCAGCTGCTCCAGGGGCTGATTCGGAACGTGGAGGAGACCTTTGGCTATCGCAACTCTGTCATCTTCCTGCTTGACCCTGAGCGTGGCGATCTCTATATCGCCGCGCGCGCCGCATACATCGATTCTGTCTCCATAGAGACGCGCCTGCAAGTGGGGGAGGGGATCATCGGGCGTGTCGCAGCGACGGGTGAACCGTCATCGGTGCCGAATGTGCAGGCGTGCGAGGGCTACATCCCCGTTGATGATACGACCTGTTCCGATCTAGCCGTTCCTATGGTCGCCAGCGGGAAGTTGATCGGCGTCTTCAACGTGGAGGCGCAACAGCTCGATGCCTTCACCGAGCGCGATGTGCGAATTCTCTCCGCGGTTGCGACTCAGGCGGCCATCGCCATCCACAACGCGCAGCTCTACCGCGAGGCCGAGGAGCAGCGGCTCCAGGTCACCAGCCTGGCGCGGTTGGCGCAACTGCTCGTCTCTACCCTCGATTTGGATGAGGTCTTCGATTTGGCGCTCGCGCAAATCGCTGAGATTATCGAATACGACAGCGCCTCCATCATGCTCACCGAAGATAGCGAAACCATCACTATTGTGGCGGCCCGTGGCTTCCGCGATCCGGAGGCTGTGGTGGGCAAGAGCTTCTCGCCCAATGAGAAAAATTTAGGCTACCAGGTGATGCGCTCCGGCAAGGTGCGGATGGTCGCGGATGTGCAGCGCGAGCCAATCTGGGGCAGCAAGCGGGACGATGTCGAAGGGGCGGGCAAGATTCGGGCCTGGATCGGCGTTCCGCTGGTCGTTCAGGGACAGAGCATCGGCCTGCTTACACTCGATAAGCACGAGCCGAATTTCTACACCTCCGTTGACGTCAAAGGTGCGGAGACCTTTGGGGCCTACATCGCTGCCGCGCTGCATAACGCCCGCCTCTATCGCACGGCGCAACGGCGGGCCGACGAGCTCGCATTGATGGCGCACAGTATCGCCGAGGACAAGAGCAAGCTCGACGCTATCCTCTTCAATATCGCCGATGGCCTGATTGTGACCGATCCGCAGGATCATATTTTGTTGGTCAACCCCGCCTTTGAGAGCATGTTCGAGCGGTCGGCCAGTACGTTGATCGGACAACCCCTGAGCGCCATCGTCGCCAGGTCGGAGCTCCGCGAACTCATCCACAACACGCTCGACGTGCCGGATTCGACTTTTATGGCTGAGATTCCTTTCTCCAAGGACTGCATCTTCAAAGCCTCCTCGGCGGCTATCGTTGATCGCGACCGGCTGATTGGCGTGGTCACAATCCTGCGCGACGTCACCTACGAAAAAGAGATTGACTGGATGAAGACCGAGTTCATCTCAACCGTCTCGCACGAGTTGCGGACCCCATTGACCTCGGTGCTGGGGTTCGCCAAGCTGATCCATCGCACCTTCGAGCGCGATGTCTTCCCCGCCCTCTCCGACGGTGAGCACAACGTCCAGCGCGCCGCGCGTCGCATCTACGACAACCTGGCGATCATCCTCACCGAGGGCGAGCGTCTCACCGATCTGATCAACGATGTGCTCGATATCGCCAAGATGGAGGCGGGCAAGATCGAATGGCAGGATCACCCCTTTGAATTGCCGGTGCTCATCGAGCGGGCGCTCGAACGTCGGCGCGTTCAGGCGCAGCAGAAGGGCCTCACCCTGCTCTTTGATCCGCCAGCAGCGCCTCTGCCGCCCATTGTGGCCGACCCGGTGCGCATCCGGCAGGTGCTTGATAACCTCTTGTCCAATGCGATCAAATTTACGGCGGAGGGGCAGGTGCGTGTCTCCATCCGCTTGCTCGCACCAGGCGAGGAGCTCCACGGGTGGCAAACCCCGGCGCGTGGTGGGGTTTTGGTGACGGTGGCCGATACCGGCAGCGGCATTGTGGAGCAGGATCGGCTCCGCATTTTCCGGCGCTTCCAACAGCTCGCCACCGATACCTTGACCGAGAAGCCCAAGGGCACAGGATTGGGATTGGCAATCTGTCAGGAGATCGTCGCGCATTACAAGGGTGCGATTTGGGTGGATTCGGTGCTAGGGGAAGGCTCGCGCTTCAATTTCACGCTGCCGATAGAGCCGGCGATGCGCATCGTGGAGGAAGCTCCCTCAATTGCGGTGGAGGCGCGCCCGCGCGGCCTCACTGGCCCGCTGCCGCCTCTGGAGGAGGTGTTGCCGCTCGTGTTGATCGTGGATGACGAAGCCTCCATCCGTTCGCTGCTGGCGCAGGAGCTTTCGCAGGTTGGTTATCAAATCATCACGGCGTCCACCGGCGCCGAAGCCCTGATGATGGCGCGCTCGCATCGCCCGGCGTTGATCCTGCTCGATATTATGATGCCCGACCTTTCGGGCTTTGACGTATTGCGAGTTCTGAAGTCCGACACGCTCACCGCCAATATCCCCATCCTGGTACTCTCCATCATCGAAGATCGTCCTCTGGGGCTTTCGCTGGGGGCCGATGCCTACTTGACCAAACCTGTGGATACTGAACACCTGTTGACAGCAATAGCCGCGTTGCTGGCGCGCGCGCCGCAGCGCCTGCCTCTGATTGCTTCCCTGGAGCAACATTCTGCGATGGAGCTCATCACCCGCGCCTTGGGCCAACAAGGCTTCGAAGTCGTCCAGGGATACGATCCGCGCGGGGCGCTGCTGGACAGCGATGTGCCTTTGGAGGATACTGCGGTGGTGCAAGAGATGTTGGCGCAATTGTACACGGATGGCGACGTGGTGCGGGCGTATCGTTTTCACGATTCAACACAAAATCGTACCATCGTGGTGCTGTTGGGCGAAACCTCGCCTGCTGGTGAGCGCCTCGAGGTTATGAGATAGATAAAAGGGGAGGCAAGGATATGGCGCAACCATCCATCTCGCTGAGACGGTTGTTGAGTGGGCGCAAGACCAAAAAACTGCTCCAGGATTTTCTGGAGATTGCTCCGGGGATTGCACTGGCATTGGAAGATATCGAGGGGCGCACCTTGATCAAGGTCGGCGAGGCGTTGTCGCCGGAGGCATCAGCCACGTCGCTCTCTTTGCCCCTGCGCGTTGATGCCTACCAGTTGGGCGTGTTGAGGGCGCAAGGGCCGGGACTGTCCGCCCCCGTCGCGGAACCGGCGCTGCGCGTGTTGGCCGATGCGCTCCAACAGATCATGGAGCGCGCCTCCGAGGGCCGCTCGTTGGCCCAGGAGACGCTGGAACGCTACCGGGAGATCAACCTGCTCTACAACATCGGCGAGACCATCAGCGCGAGCCTCGATACCGATGAAATCCCCCATCTGGTTCTGGAAGAGGCGGTGCGCGTGATCCAGGCGGATGGTGGCGCTGTGTTCTTATTTGATGATCTGCAAACCCTGATTCTCCGTTCGGGTTTCGGCGAAGATATCTTGACCCATCTTGTGGAGATGTCCAAGGGCTGCTTCCTGGAGGCGTTGCAGGATGGACAGCCTCGCATCCTCACGGCTGCGCAGCTGACCGATGCCATCACGCCGGTGGCCTTTATCCTCTGCGCGCCGCTCAAGACCCGCGAGCGCATTTTGGGCTTCGTCGTGTTGGGGCGATTGGAAGAGCGCGCCATCTTCACCGCCGATGATGAGAAGCTCTTGATGGCCCTGGCCGGGCAGGCCGCCATCGCCGTTGACAACGCGCGCCTCTTCGCCGACGTCAAGCAGCAGCGTGACGCCATCGCGGAGATGAAGAATTACATGGACAACATCTTCGCCAGCATCGCCAGCGGCGTCATCACCACCGACATTGAGGATATGGTCACCATCCTGAACCGCGCCGCGGAGCGCATCCTGGGGGTGAAGGCCGAGGATACGGTGGGGATTCTCTATACCACCGCGTTGCCTGCCCTGGGGATAAGCCTGGAACCGCTGGTCAATACCGTCAAAAGCGAAAACAGGTTGGTCGTGGGCCATGAGGTGAACCCTACTTTGCCGGGGCGGGGGAAGGTGGTGTTGCAATTGCACCTCAGCCCGCTCAAGGACAACCATGAAAACACGACCGGCATCGCCATCGTTGTGGACGATCTCACCGAGCGGCGGCAGCTGGAGGAGCAGATGCGGCAGGTGCGCGGCACCTTCGAGCGTTACGTGCCGCCGCAGGTGGTGGAGAAGCTGCTCTCCGATCCCACCAGCGTCCGGCTGGGCGGTGTGCGCCAGGAGGTCTCGATCCTCTTTGCCGACATTCGCGGCTTCACCTCCTTTAGCGAAAACTGCGTGCCGGAGGTGCTGATTGATGTCCTCAACCGCCACCTCGACCGCGCGGCGGAGGCCGTCCTCTCCGAAGAGGGCACGCTCGATAAGTTCGTCGGCGATGCGGTGATGGCGATCTTCAACGCGCCGCTCTCCCAACCCGATCATTCGTTACGGGCAGTGCGCGCGGCGCTCAAGATTCGGAACTGGGTCAGGGAGCTCCATCACGAGCTGCCGCCGGACTATCGGCTGAGTTTCGGCGTGAGCATCGTCACCGGCTCGGCAGTTGTGGGCAACATCGGCTCGACCCGCTTGCAGAACTACACCGCCGTCGGCGATAGCGTCAATCTGGCCTCCCGCTTCCAGGATCAGGCCGGGCCGGGGAAGATTTTTATCAACGATTTGGCTTACGAGCGGTTGCGGGATGAGGTGGTGGTCCAAGAACTGGGGTACATCCACGTTAAGGGCCACAGCGAACCCGATTTGCTCTTTGAAGTGACGGGCTTGCGCAGCGGCGAACTCTAGCGTGTCCCCTTTTGGCTGAATCGCGCCACCCTCGCATTGAGGGCGGCGTTTTCATTGCGTCAGGTGCGGCTTTTCCAGATCGGCAGGGACGAAAGGCCCCCCGTGGCTCACGTGGATGCGCGTCGGTTGGCGCGCCAGCAGCGCGCGGACGCTCGCCGCGTTGCGCTCGAGATCCCAGGCCACGAAGGGCCGCGCCGCTGGGCGGGGTACGATCAACCATTGGCTGCGCACGAGGTCGCCGGCGAGCGCCTCCCCGCTGTCGAGTACCACTGTCACCGCGCCGGGGGTGTGCCCTGGCGTGTGGATGACCTCGCCCGCCACGCCGTAAGCGTCCAGCCGTAGCGTCTCCTCAAAGACCAGGTCCGGCTCCACCGGCGCGATCTCCGCCGGGTAGCCGGCAGCGAAGGCCGAGAGCACCTTCGTCAGCCAGCCGACGGGATGCAGCGTCTCTGGCTGGTTGCGGCCCGTCCGCAGCGCCGCCGCATCCTCTGCATGGACGGCAATCGGCGCGCCGGTGCGCTCGCGCAGCGCCGCCGCGCTGCCGAAGTGATCGGTGTGCCCGTGGGTGATGAGAATCAGCCGGATCTCCTGTGGGGCGAGGCCGCTTTCCTGCACCGCAGCGAGAATCGTCTCAGCGACATTGGGCGGCCCGGCATCCACCAGCACTGCGCCCGCTGCGCCGCGCACGAGAAACACTTTGGTCATGCGGTCAACTGCAATCGGTAGGATTTGTGTCATGGTTGCCCTCCTGTTGGCAAAGCCTGTTCATAAACGTACACATCGGCTTGATAATCATTCCAGCTGGAGAATCCCAGCTGTTGGGCGACGTTCAGCACCGGCGGTATTTGGCCCTCCGAATTGGGGAGCATCATCCCCAGCCAGCGGTTGTCGCGGGCGAGGTGGAGCGCGTGGCGCAGCAGCTCAGCCATCCCCTCAGCGTCGCCCTCCAGAAAGTTGATGCTCTGTTCGTTGGCCTCACGGTTGGGATCGCCCATGCAGAGAAGCGCAGTGAGGCGTCCCTGGGCATCGCGCAGGCCGAAACGGTACTGCATCCGCGCCAGCCAGTGCTGGGGGGCGCGCTCGAAGGGGTAGAACTTCCAGCCGTGGGGCAGATGCCCGCGCGCCAATCGCCAGAAGGTGGATTGGCGCACGAAGGGGAGCGCCTCCGCGCTGGAGACCTCGACTGCGCGGGAGGAAGGGGCCGCCTGCGCGTAGACCGGGGCCTGGTGCGGGGCCACGCAAAAGATGAATTCCGCCACGCGGTTGAAGCCGTGCGTCTCGATAATGTGAATCGAGGCCAGGCTGCTCAGATAAGTAGAGAGACCCACCCGCTCTGCCCCCTCCGTGCGGGCCTTCTCCAGAAAGTAGCGGGTGATGGCTTTGGCGGCCCCTCGCAGCCGTTGGCTCGGATCGGTGCGCAGCGCCTCGAACCAGGCGTAGCCGGGCAGCAGCCAGTAGAAGCGGGCGAAGCCCACCACAGCGCCCTCCAGCAGGGTCACAGTCACTTCGCCGTGGGGGTCATCGAGCCAGTGGGTGATGAGGTGACCGGCAAAATCATCGCCATCCCAAATCTGCGCTGAAATCTCGCGGATGCGGGGAATGTCTGCCGCGACCGCGGTGCGTAATTCGATCTCCATGATGAAATTCTGCTCCTACTTCTAAAATCTGTAAATCAGCAAATCTAAAAATCACTTGCGTAACAAACAAAGTATAATCTCGCCCCTTGCAAAGTCAATGCCAGGATGGGAAATCGCGCGTGTCAGGTCGTGCGCTTTGTCAGTTGGACAAATCCCCGCCCTTGAGTATCATTAGGCTTGTGTCGCAACCGACCAGCAAAGAAAATGTAGCGTGACTGATAGTCCGCGCAGGGAGCGGACGCTCCGCGTTACAACTGTTTTCAAGAGACACCGGTGCTGGTGCACACCATCCAGCACAAAAATGTAGGACAGGTTGGCAACCTGTCTTACGACTACTATTTTCAAGGAGCAGAGCATGGCGAGTCAATTGGAGTACTTCTTCAACCCTCAGGGTGTGGCTGTTATCGGCGCGAGCAGCAACCCGGCAAAGCTGAGCTACGGCGTCGTTCACAACCTCAAGGAGCATGGCTATCAAGGCCCTATCTATCCAATTAACCCCAAGGGCGGCGAAATTCTGGGCTTACCGGCCTATGCCTCGATCGGCGATGTTCCCGATCCCATCGAGTTGGCCGTGATCATGGTGCGGGCGGATGCGGTTCCCAACGCGCTGCGCGAATGCGGTGAGCGCGGCCTCAAGGTCGTCATCGTCATCACCGGCGGCTTCAAGGAGGTCGGCCCGGAGGGCGCGGCGCTCGAACAGTCGCTCAAGACCATCGCCGACGAGTACGGGATGCGCCTCATTGGCCCCAACTGCGTCGGCGTGATGGATACCCATGTCCCCCTGGATACGACCTTCATCACCGCGATGCCCAAGCCGGGGCGCATCGGCTTTGCCTCGCACTCTGGTGCTATCGTCGGGGGGACGATAGACTGGGCCATCCAGCAGGGGGTGGGCTACAGCCGCATCGCCAGCCTGGGCAACCAGGTGGACGTCAGCCTCGCCGATGGCGTCCGCATGATGTACGACGATCCGCACACCAAGGTCATCAGCCTCTACGCGGAGGGCATTCCCAACGGGCGCGGCTTTGTGGAGACGGCGGCGGCGGTCTTCCGCCAGAAGCCCATTGTGATGGTGAAGGCCGGGCGGACCGCCGCCGGGACGCGGGCGGTCGCTTCGCACACCGGCGCGCTGGCCGGCGCCGGGCGAGCCTACGAGGCCGCCTGCCATCGCGCCGGCGTGGTGATGGTCAACTCGCTTCAGGAGCAGAACGACGTGGCGATGGCGCTGGCGCACCAACCGCTGACGCAGGGGCCGCGCGTGGTGTTGCTCACCAACGCCGGCGGGCCTGCCGCGCTCGCTGCCGATGGGCTGGACGACAACGGCCTGCGCATGGCCGATCTCTCCGAGGAGACGCAGGCGCAGCTCAAAGAGGTCACGCCCCACGGTACACAGCTGGGCAATCCTGTGGATATGCTCGGCGGCCCGCGCGCCGAGATGTACAGCGCCGCGCTCGACATCATCCTGGCTGATCCGGGCGTGGATATGGCAATCTCCATGTTCGTGCCGCAGGCCATCACCCCTGTGGAAGAGGTGGCGCGGCACACCGTCGCGGCGGCGCAGCGCTCCAATAAGCCCGTGGTTGCCTGTCTCGTGGGCGGCCAGAGCCTCCCCGAAGCCATCCACATCCTCCACGAGGGCGGCGTGCCCTTCTATCCCGATCCCACCCGCGCGGCGCGGGCGCTGGGCGGGCTGTGGGAGTACGCGCAACTGCGCGCGCGCCCCGACTTGACGCCGATGCCCGTACCCGATGTGGATCGCGCGCGGGCCGTCGA
>DAOTXC010000119.1:0-18632 GCA_034435555.1 Anaerolineae bacterium | reverse complement strand
TCGCCACCGGGGCCGGGGCCTGGGCCTTTACCGAGTCGCCCCCGGATTTCCCGGCGCTCGCCCTGCGGCTCGGGCTGGTGCTCCTGGGCTGGATTCCCCTCTGGCGCGCGCTGGTGAATACCGATTGGGCAACGCCCCTTGCGCAGTGGCAGTCCTGGGAGGGCGGTGAGCCGCTCAAGCTCTGGCCCTACTTGCGACCCGGCACGCCGGGGGCGCGGTTCTTGCGCGTGATGGGAGAGGCGCGGGCCTGGTGGGAGGCCGGCGCGGCGATGGCCCTCTCGCCGGCGGTGTGCTCGACGCTCCTGGCCCTCGGCGCGAGCCTGTTGTTGGCCTGGGGCTGTGGGCGCGTCGCGGTGCTGCTCACCCTGCTGCTTCTTGCCTCCGCGCAACTCATCGCGCTGTGGCACAACGGTTCCGGAGAGCGCAGCATCGGCGGCGAGGCGCTCGCCTGGGTCAGCCTCCCCTGGCTGCTCGGCGCGTCCCTCACGACAGAGGCCGTTTTCTGGCCGCTACTTTCTGCGATTGTGCTGCTCCTCCTGGTCAAATTCCATGCGCAAGCCTCCTGGACGGCCTTCGTCGGCCCGCTGCTGGCGGCGCTCTTCCTGCTCTGGATACGCCAACCTGTGGCGGCGGGCCTCTTGCTGCTGTTGGGACTGCCGGGCCTGTGGCTCCTCAACGCCGACCTACGCGGAGCAGTGTATCGGCGGGCGGTTGCGCCGTGGCTCCTTGCGATGGTGGTTCTGCTGGCCTCGGTCTTGTGAGATGGGCTGGGCATGGCTGGCGCTCGGCCTCGTCGCGGTCGGGGCCTTTCTCTATTGGCAGCTGATCATCGCCGAGGGCGCTTATCTCGGACGGCGCGTGGTCGCGCTCCTCTACGATCTCTCCGCGCGGGTCTATGACCGCATCAAGGAATACGATCCCGGCTACGAACAGTGGTTCCTCGGCCTGCCCCTCAGTCGCGCGCTGGCCCTCATCCCCGATCCCCTCGTGCTCGATGTGGCGACCGGCACCGGGCGGCTGGCGCGGACGCTCTTTCGACAGGCGGGCTTCCACGGGCGGCTGATCGGGCTGGACTATTCCCGGCGCATGTTGCGGCGCGCCGTCGCCACGACGCAGCCGTGGGCCGACCGCCTCGCCTTCATCTACGATGACGCCGGGCAACTGCCCTTCCCCGCAGATACTTTCGACGCGGTGACTTGCCTGGAGGCGCTGGAATTCATGCCGGATATGCACCGGGTGCTTCGGGAGCTGGTGCGCGTGCTGCGTCCCGGCGGCATCTTCTTGACCACTAACCGCATCGGCAAGGATGCTCGCCTGTTGCCGGGCCGGACGTATACGCCGGAGGCCTTCGCCGACCTGTTGCGCGAACTGGGCCTGGAGATGATCCGCACGCAGCCCTGGCAGGAGGATTATGACCTGGTCTGGGCGACCCGGCCCGGCGCGGCGCTGCCGGTGGGACTGCGCCGGCTGGAGGAGGTGCTGCGCTGCCCGCGCTGCGATGACGCGCTGCAACGGCAGGAGCAGGTCGTACGCTGTGCGCAGGGCCACGCCTTCCCCATCGCCGCCGACGGCGTGATCGAACTGGCATGAGGTTCTCCCCACGGCGCTTCCGCGCGCTACTGTTCAAGGACTTCCGCCACATCTTCCGCGATCCCCGCACCCTGCTGCTGGTGATGCTCGCCCCCGGCTTCCTCTTGCTGCTCCTGGCGAACATCTTCGCTGTGGAGGCCCAACAGGCCCGCTTTGCGCTGTGGGATTTGGACCGCTCGACCTACGCCCGCCGCTACGTGCAGCAGCTCACGGCGGATGGCGACTTCACGCTGACGGGCCACGTCAGCTCCGATGCGGAGCTCGAGGCCCTATTGCGGGCGGGCCGGGTGGATTTCGTCCTCATCATCCCCAGGGGCTTCGGGAACAACCTCGCGGCAGGGCGGAACACGCCCGTGCAGGCCGTTTTTGATGGGACCGACGCACTGCGCGCGCCGCAACTTTCGGGTTATCTACTCTCGCGGACGGCGGCCTTCAGCAGCGCGGTGCTCTTGGAGGGACGCAGCTTCAGCGGAATGCCCCTGGAGCTGCGCGTGGCGGTCTGGTACAACCCGGAGCGCCGGGCGATGACGGGCATGGTCCCCGGCCTCACGCCGATTGTGCTTTCGATGCCGGCGCTGGCCTTCGGCCTGGCGCTGGCCCGCGAGCGCGAACTTGGCTCCTTCGAGGGCTTGATCGCCACGCCGGTGCAGGGCGCGGAGTATCTGTTAGCCAAGGCACTCGCCTACATCTCCGTGGGCATGGACAGCGTCCTGCTGGCCTGGATCGTGGCGGTCTTTTGGTTCCGCGTCCCCTTTGAGGGCGCGCTCCTGCTCTACCTGGCGCTCGCGGCGCTCTACCTGGCCGCGACCATCGGCATGGTGACGGCGATCTCCCCCGTGCTGCGCACCCAACAGCTGGCCTTCTTCGTTGTGCTGATCATCTTTTTCGTTCCGGCCTTCTTCAACTCCGGGCTGGTCGTGCCCATCCTCGATACCGGCTGGGATCGTCTCTCAGCGGATATTTTTCCTGCTACGCACTTTGTCGAGATCGCGCGCGGCATCTTCGTCAAGGGGCTGGGGCTGGACCTGTTGGTGCGTCCCACCGCCATTCTGGCGCTGATGGCGCTGGCGGGATTGGCGATAGCGGTGGCGACTTTCCGCAAGCGCCTGACGTAGGAGTGTGCCGCGTGAATCTGGCGACGATTTGGGCGATTGCCAACAAGGACCTGCGCCAATTTCTGCGCGATCGGACGATGGTGCTCTTTCTCATTCTGTTGCCGGTGATGCAGTTGCTCTTGATGGTGCAGGCGACGGGACGCGGGGCGCTCAATGTTCCCATCGCCGTGCTTGATCTCGACCGCAGCAGCGACAGCCGCGCGCTCATCGCCCTGCTCGATGCCTCCGACTCGCTGAACGTCACCTGCTTCCCAGAGACGCTGGAGGCGGGCGTGCGGGCGTTGGAAGCGGGCGAGGTGATGGGGCTGTTCATCATCCCGCAGGGGTTGGCGGCCAATCTGGCGAACCCTATCGAGACGATGTCGGTGCAGTTCATCATAGATGGCACCAGTTCGCTCCTCACGCGCATCGTCGAGGGGGCGGGGCAGCAGGTTATCCAGCGCTTCCTGATGCGCAGGGGAGGGCAGCCCATGGGCGGCGTGCAGGTCGCCACGCTGATGCGCTACAATCCCAGCGTGCAGACGCGCCCCTACACCATCGGCGCGCAACTGGGCTTCATCACCTACCAGGTCACGCTCGGCGTCGCTGCGCTGGGCCTGGCCCGCGAGCAGGAGCTCGGCACGATGGAGCAGCTCATGGTGACGCCGGTGCGCCGCTCCGAGCTGCTGCTGGGCAAGGTGATCTCGCCCACGTTGGTCGGCCTCTTCGATTTTTTGCTGTTGAGCGTGGTCATTGTCTACATCTTTGATGTGCCCGTTCGCGGTTCGTATCCCTTTCTGCTGGCCTGTAGCGTGGTCTTCATCGCCGTGGAGGTGATCTGGGGGACAATGCTCTCCTCGCTGGCGGGCACGCAACAACAGGCGATTCTCCTGGTCTTCATCCAGGCGATGGTGGATATCGCCCTGTCCGGCTATCTCGTGCCCGTCACCGACCTCCCGCCGGTGATGGGCCTCATTGCCCAGGCGGTGCCTTTGCATCATTACCTCATCATCGTGCGGAGTGTGCTGCTCAAGGGCGCGGGGCCGGTAGACCTCTGGCCGCATCTGGTGGGGCTGGTGGGCATCGGCCTGTTGATCTCGGTGGTGGCGATGCGCGCCATCGCCCGACGACTTGATTGACCCAACGGGTGAATGTGTGAACGTATAGATGGATTTGCTGATTCTCGAAGGAGTGTGTTATGGACGTTAAGATCATCGCTGCCATCGCAGCGGAACTGAAACTCGAACCGCCCCGCGTCAACGCGGCGGTGACGCTGTTGGACGAGGGCAACACCGTTCCCTTTATCGCCCGCTACCGCAAGGAGGTCACGGCCTCGCTCGATGAGGAGCAACTGCGGCAGGTCGCCGAGCGGTTGACCTATCGCCGCACGTTGGAGGACCGGCGCGCCACGATTCTCAAGAGCGTGGAGGAGCAGGGCGTGCTCACGCCGGAGCTGGAGGAACAACTCCTCTCGGCGGATACGTTACAGCGCCTCGAAGACCTCTACCGCCCCCACAAACCCAAGCGGCGCACCCGCGCGACCGTCGCCCGCGAGAAGGGCCTGCAACCGCTGGCAGAGCTGATCCTGGCGCAGCACCTCGACGGCGAGCGGGAGTCCCTGGCCGCGCCTTTCCTCAACGAAGCCGTCCCCTCGGTGGAGGAGGCTTACGCCGGCGCTCGTGACATCGTCGCCGAGGTCGTCACGGACGATCCTCACATTCGTGAGGGGGTGCGCAACCTGGCGCAGCGGCGCGGCGAGCTGCAAATCGCGGCAGCGGATGCGAGCAAGGATCCCCAGGGCGTCTACGCGATGTACTACGAGTTCCGGGGCAGCGTGCGCAGCCTGCGCCCGCACCAGATTCTGGCGCTCAACCGAGCGGAGCGAGAGGGTGTGATGCGGCTGGCGCTCGAGATCCCCGAAGCCGAGGCGCTGGGCATCCTTGCCGGGCGCTATCCCACCGACTACGGCAGCCCGCTGGCCGATGACCTCCTCGCCGCGCGGCAGGATGGGTACGAGCGGCTGCTCTTCCCGGCGGTCGAGCGCGACATCCGCCGGGAGCTGACCCGCGTCGCCGACGAGCACGCCATCGGCGTCTTCGCCACCAACCTGCGTTCCTTGCTGCTCCAGCCGCCCTTCCGGGGGCAGACGGTGCTGGGGATTGACCCCGGCATCCGCACCGGCTGCAAGGTTGCGGTGGTGGATGTCACCGGCAAGGTGCTCGATACGCGCACGATCTACCCCGACCGTCACCGCGAGCAGGCGTTCGACACGCTGCGCCATCTGCTGAAGAAGCACGGCGTGACCGTGATCGCCATCGGCAACGGGACCGCCAGCCGCGAGACGGAGATACTGGTAGCGGAGCTGTTGCAGGCTGCGGAGCTCACGGCGAAGTATACGATTGTAAGCGAGGCGGGGGCCTCGGTCTACTCCGCTTCACCGCTGGCACGCCAGGAGCTGCCCGATATGGATGTCTCGCTGCGCGGCGCGGTCTCCATCGCCCGCCGCCTGCAAGACCCGCTGGCGGAGCTGGTCAAGATTGACCCCAAGGCCATCGGCGTGGGGCTGTACCAGCACGACATCAACCAGAAGGCGCTGGGCGAGGCACTGGACATCGTGGTGGAGTCGGTGGTGAACAGCGTGGGCGTTGATCTCAACACGGCGTCCCCGGCGCTGTTGCAGCACATCTCCGGCATCGGGCCGAAGTTGGCCGAAGCGATGGTGGCCCATCGTGATGCGCAGGGCGCTTTCCCCACGCGCGCGGCGCTATTGGAGGTCGCCGGCCTGGGGCCGAAGACCTTCAAGCAGGCGGCGGGCTTCCTCCGCGTGCCGGGGGGCGAGGAGCCGCTCGATAACACCCCCATCCACCCGGAGAGCTACGCCGTGGCGCGCGACGTGCTCGCGTTGCTCGATGCACCGCTCGGCTCGGCGGCGTTGGCGCGCGCCATCGAGCAGCTGCCTCAGGTGACGACCCTCGACGCGCTGGCGGCGGAGCTGGGCACGGGGCGTCCCACCCTGGAGGACATCCTCGCGGCGCTGGCCCGTCCCGGACGCGATCCCCGCGACGATCTGGAAGGCCCCGTCCTGCGCGGCGATGTGCTCTCGATAGAGGACCTGCGCGTGGGACAGCGCCTCAAGGGGACGGTGCGCAATGTGGTGGACTTCGGCGCTTTCGTGGACATCGGCGTCAAGCGCGATGGGCTGATCCACATCAGCCGGATGGGCAGCGGCTACGTCCACAATCCCCACGACAAAGTCGCGGTGGGCGATGTGGTCGAGGTGGAAATCAATGATGTGGATGTGGAGCGGGGCCGCATCGGCCTGACGTTGATCGCGTAGCCAGGATTTTTGCCATGTGGCCTCTTTGCGGTTACAATAGAGGTATCATGAAACGGCAGAGGCGCAGGTGAACGAGAACCCGTTGACGCGGTTGGCGGTCGTGTTGGGCGTCGGGCTGTTGATCGCCGGGCTGGTGCTGGGGAGCTTCTGGCTCGTCCAGCTGGATACGGCGTTGGTGCTGCCCCCGCCCACGCGCATCGCGCTGCGCACGGCTACCCTCTATCCCACGCTTGGGCCGGTCACGCCCACGGCGACGCCCCGGCTGCTCCCCACGGCGACCCGCGCCTCGGTGCTGATTGAGCCATGCACCCCGCCCGCCGGTTGGATCCCTTACACGGTGCGCGCGAGCGACACGCTCGCCAGCCTCGCCTGGCGCGTGGGGCTGAGTCCCGTGGCGTTGCTGCAATGGAATTGCCTCGGCGAGGCGACGTTGCAGACGGGCGATGTGATCTACCTCCCCGCCATTGCCGCCGCGACCCCCACGCCGCTGACCAACTACTGCGGGCGGCCGGCGACCTGGCTGCTCTATACCGTCCAGCCCGGCGAAAATCTCTTCCGGCTGGCGTTGCGCTACGGCACGACCATCGAGCAGATTCGCCATGCTAACTGCCTCTTCGGCTACACAATCTACGCTGGGCAGCAACTCTACCTGCCGCCCGTTCCGGTGATCTGGCCGACGGCGACGCCCTCGCCCACGCGCCCCGCGACCACGACCCCCACGCCCTTGCTGACGCCTTCGCCGACGCTCTCGCCGATTGTGACGCCGACCTTCACACCCACACCTACGGCGACCGCGACACTGACGCCCACCGTGACCATCACGCCGACCGTGACGGCGACCCCTTCGCCTACGGTCACGCTGACGCCCACACCGACCCTGACGCCTACGCCCACCCTGACGCCCACCGCTACCCCAACCGGCACGACGGCCACGCCCACGCCGTCGCCCACCTGGACGCCCACGCTGACGCCCGCTCTCACGCCGACGGCAACGCCCACACCCACACCCACACCCACACCCACGGTGACGGAAACCGTCGCGCCGTAGCCGGTCAAGTCGAGAGTGGTGGTGCGCCGTTGGTGTTGGAGGGGATGGGTTTGCTTATTGAGCCTGATTCTGACGGCGTGCGCGATGCTTACCATCCCTGAAATCTCGTTCCCTTTGCCGACGCTCGTCCCGACGTTGGCGCTGCCTCCCACAGCAACGGCAACACCGTTGCCTCCGATGGCATCGGCCCCCATCCCCACATGGACGGCCACCCCGACGCGCACGCCCACGCCCACCTGGACGCCATCACCCCTCCCCACGGCCACGCCGACCCGCACCCCTTTTCCCACGAACACCGCCACGCCAGCGCCGACCACAGCGCCTTCGACTGTCGCGCCGCCCGCTTCCGGGCCGTTGCAGCGAGCGGCTGTCCCTGGCGGCAATGGACATCCCACGTTGGCCGATTTTTGGGCGGGACGCGCTCGATTTGTGCTGGAGGTGGCGGATACCGGCTTGCCGATGGGGGAATCGGACACGATTGTGCTGCGCAATGGCGAGTTGTGGTCGTATGTTCACGCCAGCGCGCCCTCGGCAGGGATCGTGGACCGCTGCGGCGATCCCGTCCCCTTCCCTGGGTGCGTGGTGCGTTATCGCAGCACCGATGGCGGACGCACCTTCCAGCTGACCGCGCCGGTATGTCTCTTCGAGTGCGCCCAGTGCCCGTGCGAGTCGGAGCGCGATCACGTAGATCAGCAGCAATACCCACGGGTGGCTTACGATGGCGCGACGCTCTGGCTCGTCTACGAGTACCGGGGCCGGGTGCGCCTCCGCCGCTCCACGGATGGGCTGACGTGGGGGCCAATCGAGGCTTTCCCCCATTCCAGCGTATGGAAGCGCTGGCTGCGTCCCTGCTACCCGGAGGAGGCCATCGGCCCGCATCCCTTTGTCCCCTATGAGTATGAATGTCTCGCCGGAGGGCCGCCGGGAATCCACATCGAGGAGCGGCGCGTGTACGTCTTTATGGGAATGGGGCAAAATCCCGGATCGTTGGGCTGTTACGTGGGGACGGTGGGGCAGCGGGCCGAGGCCTTCGCGCGCTGCCAGCACAATCCCCTCTTTGTCGGCGCGGCGGAGTACGGCCCTTTGGAGCTGCGCGGACTGGAGGCGGCTCCCTATTTCGACTTCCGCACGATCAGCTCGGCGGAGGTACAGCGCATCGGCGACCGATACTACGCGCTCTACGAGGGGGTGCGCGGGCCGGGGCCGGGCGATCCCGGCGACACGCAGTTCGGGCTGGGCCTGGCGCGCAGCCTCACCGCGCAGATTGACGGGCCGTGGGAGGTCTATCCGGGCAATCCGCTGCTCGCGCCGCTGCCGGGCAACGTGGGATTGGGACACGCGGATCTGGTCGTACTCGATGGGCAGACGGTGTTGTACACATCATTGGACGGCGTGCGCAGGAGCCGCCTGGCGCTGGTGTGGCAATGAAAAGACGTTCGCCCTTTCGTACTTTTGAGATATAATGAGAATAGCTAACGAATTTGTCAGGGCGTACTAGGGTTGAATCATACAAAGGTGATAGGTCATGCGTGATGGGGGCGTTTGCCCCTTACCCATTTCCAATCACCACTTACTATTTTTATAAGGAGTGAACGAATGGGCGAAAAGATCAAGCAACTACAAGGGCATCTCTATCCGTCTTTTGATCTCGGTCACGCCTCCGGGGTGTTGAGCTGGGATCAAGAGGTCTACATGCCGCCGGGTGGGGCGCAGGCGCGTGCCGAGCAGTTGGCGACCCTGGCGGCGATGGGCCACGAGATTCTCGTCTCCGATGAGACGGGCGCGCTTCTGGAGGCTGCCGAGGCCGAAGTCGAGGCCGAGGGACTGGATTACGACAGCGACGACGCCAGTCTGGTGCGCGTCACGCGGCGGCAGTACGACCGCATGACGAAGATCCCCACGGAGATCGTTGCGGAGATGTCGCGGGCAACGTCGCAGGCGTTCGTGGCCTGGCGGCAGGCGCGGGAGGAGAACGATTTCTCCCTCTTCCAGCCGCATTTGCAGAAGATCGTGGATCTCAACGTGAAAATCGCCGACATCCTGGGCTACGAGGAGCACCCCTACGACGCGCTGCTGGACTTCTTCGAGCCGGGCATCAAGACCGCACAGATTACCCAGCTCTTCGAGGAGCTCAAGGCGGGCCAGGTGCCGCTCTTGCAGGAGATTGTGGAGCGCGGCAAGCCGGTGGATGATGACTTCTTTTCCAGGGAGTACCCGGTGGAGCGGCAATGGGACCTCACGCTGGTGATGCTGCGCGACATCGGCTACGATTTCAGCCACGGGCGGCAGGACAAGGCCCCGCATCCCTTCACCATCCACTTCTCTTGCAACGATGTGCGCGTGACCACGCGCCTCTTCTCCGACCGCCCGCAATCGGCGATCTTCAGCTCCACCCATGAGGGCGGCCACGCGCTCTACGAACAGGGCATCCCGGAGAAGTTCGAGCGCACCTTCCTTGCCGGCGGCGCGACGTTGGGGCTGCACGAGTCTCAATCGCGCATGTGGGAGAACCTCGTGGGCCGCAGCCGCCCCTTCTGGCGGCACTACCTGCCCATCATGCGCGCCTTCTTCCCGGAGCAGCTGGCCGATGTCTCCTTCGAGGAGTTCTATCGCGGCATCAACAAGGTGCAGCCGGACCTCATCCGCGTGGAGGCCGACGAGGTGACGTACAACATGCACATCTTCGTCCGCTTCGAGCTGGAGCAGGCGCTCATCAAGGGCGAGCTGCCCATCGCCGATGTGCCGGACGCCTGGAACGCCAAGTATGAAGAGTACCTGGGCATCACGCCCCCCAACGATGCGGAGGGCTGCCTCCAGGATATTCACTGGTCGCACGGCACCATCGGCTATTTCCCCACCTACACGCTCGGCAATCTGATATCGGCGCAGCTCTACGCGCGGGCCAAACAGGAGCTTCCCGGCCTGGAGGAGGGCTTCACGCGCGGCGAGTTCGCGCCCCTGCTGCAATGGCTGCGGGATCACGTTCACGCGCACGGCTCCAAGTTCACCGCGCCGGAGCTGCTGGAGCGGGAGCTGGGCGAGGAGATCCGCGCGCAGCCGTACCTGGAGTACATGCGCGCCAAGTATACCGATATTTACGATTTATAGCGCTGCCACGCATCCCCTCAGGCCCGACAAGTTTTTCTTGTCGGGCCTTTTTGCTGATGATGTGACCTTACTCCCGTCAAAGGCGTTAAAAATAACGGTTGCCTCTCATTATGGATATGTTACAATGAACCTGAAAATCAAAAGATGGATTGGCAGGAGGTCGTATGAACGGATTGGAAGAGGCCCAGGCATTGATAGAGCAGTTGGTCGCGTGGCGGCGGGACTTTCACCGTCACCCCGAACTGGGCCTGGAAGAACACCGCACGGCGGGGATCGTGGCGCAGACGTTGCGCGAACTGGGGTATCAGGTGCAGACCGGCATCGCGGAAACGGGCGTGATCGGGCTGCTGGTCAACGGCGATGGCCCGGTCATCATGGTGCGGGCGGATATGGACGCCCTGCCCATCCAGGAAGAAAACGACAGCGCGTACACCTCGCAGACGCCAGGCGTGATGCACGCCTGCGGGCACGATGCTCACGTAGCGATGGGGCTGGGCGTGGCGACGCTCATGGCGCAGACGCGCGACCACTGGCAAGGGACGCTCAAACTCGTCTTCCAACCGGGCGAGGAGGGCCGCAACGGGGCCGAAATCATGGTGCGGGAGGGGGCGCTGGAAAATCCGCGCCCGGAGCGGATGCTGGCGATTCATGTGTGGAATGATCTCGAAACCGGCCAGGTGGGCGTGACGCCCGGCCCGATCATGGCGGCGGCGGAAGCCTGGCGGGCGACGATTACGGGGCGCGGCGGGCACGCCGCAGTTCCCGAAAAGGCTGTGGATCCGCTGGTCGCAGCGGCGCAGATTGTGATGGCGCTCCAGACGGTGGTGAGCCGCAACGTCGGCGCGCTGGATACCGCCGTGGTGACGGTGGGGGCCTTCAAGAGCGGCGAGGCTTTCAACGTGATCCCCGATCAGGCGATATTGGAGGGGACGATGCGCACCTACACGCCCGAAGTCCGCGCCACGGTGATTCGCCGGGTGCGGGAGATCATTGAGGGCGTGGCGACTGTCATGGGTTGCGAGGCGCACTTTGAGACGAGCGCGCTCACGGCGGCGGTGGTCAATGACGCCGCGATGACCGCGTTGGTGCAGGAGGTGGTCACGGACTTGCTCGGCCCGCAACAGCTTATCGCCTCGCTGCGGACGATGGGGAGCGAGGATGCCTCGTTCTTCATGCAAGAGGTCCCCGGTTGTTTCTTCTTTATCGGTTCCACGCCGCCCGGCGCGCAACCGGTCGCGCATCACAACCCGCACTTCGATACCGATGAGGCCGCGCTGCCCATCGGAGTGGGGGTGCTTGTGGAGGCATTGCGCCGCCTGATGCCTGTGCGAGGGGCGGATGCCGCGTCGTAACCCGCTCGAATGGGTGGATGGGCAGGGCTGGGTGGTGCTCTCCGGGGGCGGCGCCTGGCAATATGGCGAGACCGATCTGGTGGATACGCAGGTACTCAGCATCGCCAACCTCGATCGGCCCATGTTGGTCATGTTAGATGAGGGAAAGCGCGCTGAGGCCGAGGGAATTCTGGAACATTACATCAACCTGGGCGGCAGCGGTGGGGAGTGTGTCCTTCTCAGCCAGTTGAAGCCGCAGCATTATCAAGCGCCCAAATTGCACGAATTTTTGGGAGAGGTGGGGTTACTCTACCTGGGTGGGAACAGCCCTCTGGCATTGGCGCGGGCCTTGCACAACACGCCCCTCATCGAGCAGATCGTCAAGGGCTATGCCACCTTGCAGGGCCTGATCGTCATGGGCGTAGGCGCGGGCGCGGCAGCGTTGGGGGCCTGGGTTGGTGATCCGCAGCAGCCCGAACAGGATGCCCCTGGGTTGAACTTCGTGCGGAGCGCCATCATCGCGCCACATTTCACCGATACCGAATCCGCCGTTGACCTGCGCGCGCGGTTGCAACGGCATCCCGGCTTTGTAGGGCTGGGCATTCCCAGGGGGACGGCCCTGGCTTTGGGGCCGCAGGGTCAGGTGGAAACCTGGGGGTATGCGCAGATCACGGCGGTAGTGACAGGCGCCGCTGAGAACGTGTGAACATTTGCAGATTTTTAGACTTGCTACGATTTGCTGATTTTAACGAGGAGGTAGCATGACACAACCTGATCGTACCGTAGTCATCCGCGTTGGCGGCGAGGGCGGTGAAGGCACCATCACCCTGGGTGATATCTTCACGCGCATCGCGGCCCACGCCGGCCTGGAAGTCTACAGCTTCCGCACCTATCCCTCCGAGATCAAGGGCGGACAGGTGCTCTATCAGACCCGGCTGGGCGTGCAGCGGGTCCACTCCGAGGGCGATGAGGCTGATGTCGTCGTCGCCATGAACGAACGCGCCTGGAAGGAGTGTCGCGGCGATCTGTGCCGGGAGAGCGCGTTGATTTACGAAGCGTCGCTGGAGTTCCCGGAGCATCATGGGCAGCGTTATCCCATCCCGGCGGAGCAGATCGCCCAGGAGCTGGATTGGGCGCGCGGCAAGAACTTTGTCCTGTTGGGCGCGTTGCTCTGGTTCTTCCGCTTCGAGATGGAGATGGCGAAGGCGGTGGTGCTGCGGCGCATGGGCCGCCACGAGGCGTCGCTGGATCACAACCTGGCGGCGATGCGGGAGGGGTACGCTTACGCGCGGGAGCACTACCCGGAGCCTTTCCCCTACACGCTGCCGTTGCCAGACCCGGATAGCTGCCCGGAACGGCTGATCCTCACCGGGGCGGAGGCGCTGGCGCTGGGGGCGCTGACGGCGGGTTGCGAGTTCTACGCGGGCTACCCCATCACGCCGGCAACGCCGGTGATGGAGGTACTCGCCAAGTACCTGCCGCAGTTTGGCGGGACGCTCGTCCAGGCTGAGGACGAAATCGCGGCGATCAACATGATCATCGGGGCCTCCTTTGCGGGCAAGCGCGCGCTCACGGCGACCTCCGGCCCGGGGCTCTCGCTGATGATCGAGGCGCTCGGCATGGCAAGTATGACAGAGATCCCGATCGTGTTGATTAACGTGCAGCGCGCCGGGCCTTCGACCGGCCTGCCCACCAAGACCTCCCAGGGTGACCTTTTCCTCTCCCTCTACGGGGCGCACGGCGACGCGCCGCGCTTCGTGCTCGCGCCGGACTCGGTCAAGGATTGCTACTACCAGATGATCAACGCCTTCAGTCTGGCCGAGCGTTTTCAGATGCCCGTCATCGTCTTGTGCGATCAGGCGATGGCTTCGCGGGTCGAGAGCGTCCCCCCGCCTGGGGAGCTGTGGAATCCGCAGCTGAAGCGGCTGCTGCCCACCGAGGCGGAGCTGGCTGACGATTACCGACGCTATCGCAACACCGAGACCGGCATCTCGCCGATGGCGACGCCGGGCACGCCCAACGGGATGTATCTTTCGGAGAGTTTGGAACACAACGAGTACGGCTATCCCGATCAATCGCCGGAGATGCACCAGTTGATGATGGAGAAGCGCGCGCGCAAGGTGGAGACCGCCCGGCAGATGATGGTGGATTGGCGGATGGCGGCTCGCCGCTGGGGTCACGAAGGGGCGCGCTTTGGGGTTATCGGATGGGGCAGCACGCGCGGCGCTGTCCGTGAGGCGATGGACTGGCTGCGCGCCGAGGGCGTCGAGATCGAGGCGCTCTATCCTCACACTATGCTCCCCATGCCCGATAAGGCGATGCGCGATTTTATCAGCACCAAGAATGCGATCCTGGCGGTGGACCTCAACTTCTCCGGGCAATTCGAGCGGATGGTGGAGCACCGTTACTACAAGGAGCTGGACGCGCGCGATGTGCGCGTGGCATCCTTGCGGAAGGAGCAGGGCGTGCCGTTCAAAGTGCGCGAGGTTTACGAGGCGATCAAGCAATTGATCGCAGAGGGACAAGGAGGTGGGCAATGAGCACGCGCAAGGCCAACGATTATAAGAGCGGGGTGAAGCCCATCTGGTGTCCGGGCTGCGGCGATTATGCGGTGCTGAACGGGCTGATGCGAGCGTTCGCCAATCTCGACATTGCGTCGGAGCGGATTGCGGTGGCTTCGGGCATCGGCTGTTCGAGCCGCTTCCCGGCTTTCCTCAAGACCTACGGGATGCACGGTATCCACGGGCGGCCCCTGCCGCTGGCGACGGGGATGAAGCTCGCCAATCCGGAACTCACGGTGGTCGCCGTCGGCGGCGATGGCGACGGCTTCAGCATCGGGGGCGGACACATCGCCCACGCCGCGCGCCGCAATGTTGATATCACCTACATCGTGATGGACAACAACATCTACGGCATGACGAAGGGGCAGCCCTCGCCCACCAGCCCGGAGGGGCTAAAGCGCAAGGCCGCGCCCTACGGGGCGCAGGAGCAACCGCTCAACCCGATCATGATGGCGCTGGCCTATCAGACGAGCTTCGTGGCGCGGGCCTTCTCCGGCCAGGTGAAGGAGCTCATCAGCCTGTTGGAGCTGGCGCTGCAACATCGCGGCTTCGCCTTCGTGCAGGTGCTCAGCCCTTGCGTGACCTTCCTCGATACCTACAGCCTCTACCGCGAGATTGCGCAGCCCCTTCCTGAGGATCATCCGACCGATGATCTGCTGGAGGCGATGCGCCTGGCGCTGGTCACGGAGACGCAGTACACCGGCATCTTCTACCGGAACACCGAGCGCCCTGCCTACAGCCAGCGCCTCGCTGATGTGCAGACGCAGGCGACGGGGACGACGCTGGAGAAGATTTTCGACAGCTACCATTGTTAACAGCGGCGCAGATGTTTGGGTTAGGGGCGGGCCGGCGGCCCGCCCCTACTAATGTGAGGGTATGATGACACCGTTGCGTTTAGTTGCGAGCGACATTGATGGCACGTTAGTGGATGCGCAGGGCGATCTCGCCCCGGAGACGGTGCGTGTGTTGCAGGCCTTGCTGGCACGGGAAATCCCGGTCGTGTTGGTGACGGGGCTGAATCCCTGGCCCGCCATGCGCTACGTGCGGGAGATTGACACGCGCGTGCGCGCCATCTGCCTGAACGGCATCTTTCTAGTAGAGGATGGGCATCTCATCGAAGGGGAGTTCCTGGCCCCGGCGCTGGTCGAGCGCGCTGTGGCGGCGATCCTGGCGGCAGGGGCGACGCCGCTCGTCTACGGCGAGGACGGCATCTCGCGCTATCTCCCGACTTCGGAGGGGATGACTGTCCTGGAGCCGCTGATTATGGCGCGGCCCTACCAGCCTTTCGACCTGGTGCATTCGGAGGCGGAGCTGCTGACGGTGCGCCCGGCGCAGGTCTCCGTCTGCGAGACGTCGGAGCGGGGCGCGGCGCTCTATCCGCAGTTGGAAGCAGCGCTAGGCGCGGAGGCCTACGTAGTCTATCAGCCCGGCAGTGAGCGCACCTGGGTGGAGGTCAACCACCGCAACGCACGAAAGGACGTCGCGCTGCTGGCATTGGCGGCGCGGTTGGGCGTCGCGCCGGCGGAGGTGCTCTACTTCGGCGACAGCCTCAACGACCTCCCGGTCTTCGAGCGGGTTCCGCACGCGGTAGCGATGTCCAACGGGCGGGAGGAGATCAAGGAACGGGCATGGCGCATCGCCCCTGCCAACGACGAAGCGGGCGTCGCGCAGATGTTGTGCGCGCTCTTCGACGTGCCGCCGGAGGCGTGATGTCTGCGCGTGTGGTGGAACTCCCGCCCGGCGTGGCGCTGGTCGTCACCGACCTGCACGGCGACTGGCCGCTCTACGCCCGCTATCGGGACCTTTTCCTGGAGCTGCGGGCGCGGGGCCTGGCGCAGACGCTCGTCTTCACCGGCGATCTGATCCACGGCGAGGGGCAGCCGTGGGAGGACCGTTCGTTGGAGATCGTGCTCGATGTGATGCGCCTGCAGGAAGCGTTGGGGCCAGCGCTGGTCGTGCTGCTGGGCAACCACGAGCTGCCGCACCTCTATCACTTCGCGCTATCCAGGGGCGACACGGTCTACACGCCGCGTTTCGAGGCGGCGCTGGGCGAGCGCCGGGCCGAGGTGCTCGCCTTCTTCGCGGAGCGGCCCTTCTACGCGCGCACCCCGGCGGGCGTGGCGCTCTGTCACACCGGCGCCTTTCCCCGCGCCCACGATCCGGAGGCGCTGGCCCGGCTGTGGAACTTCTCGCACGCGGCGGTGCGGGAGCAGCTGTGGTCGCAGCTGCCGCCGGAGGCGCGCCCGGCCCTGCGCCAGGCGCTGGAGAAGGAGTTGGGCGTCCCCTATCGGGTCGTCGCCCGGCACTACCTGGCAATTTCCGGCCCAGAAGATCCCCGCTACGATGAGTATCTCTTCGGCGCGCTGGTGGGGAAGCAGCCCGATTTCGAGCTGCTCTGGGAGGCCTTCTTCAACACCAACGAGCGCGAATATGCTGCGGAGGACTACGTGGCGCACGTGAGCGCGTTGCTCGCGGGCCTTTCGCAAGGCTATGCGCCGCAGCGGGTGCTGGTGACGGGGCACGTCGGTTGCCGTGATGGCTATCAGGTGGTCGCTGACGGGCAGCAGCTCCGCATCGCCAGCGGCGCGCACGCCTTCCCCTACGAAGCGGGGTGCTATCTGCTCTTCGACACGACCGCGCCGGTCAAAGATGCCCGCTCGCTGACGGCGGGATTGGGGAGCGTTTTCTAACCGGGCTATTGCAGCGGCGCTAAGGCCAGCAGCACAGCGACGTAATGGCAGGCGCTGCCGCCCAGTACGAAGAGGTGCCAGATGGCGTGGGCGTAGCGGACGCGCTTCATCGCGTAGAAGATCACCCCTACGGTGTAGAAGACCCCGCCGGCGATCAACCAGCCTACCCCTGCCGGCGACATGTGCGCCAGCAATTCCCTCATGGCGATGACGCAAAGCCAGCCCATCAGCAGGTAGGTGAGCACCGAGAGCTTCTGGAAGCGACGAATGAAGGCGATCTTGAGGCTGATTCCCGCGAGCGCCAGCCCCCAAATGATCACCAACAGCGTCCAGCCCCACACGCCGCGCAGCGCCACCAATAGGAAGGGCGTGTACGTCCCCGCGATGAGCAGGTAGATCGCGACGTGATCCAGGATTTGGAAAATGCGCTTGGCTCTGGGTCGGCGCGCGCCGTGATAGAGTGTGGAGGCGGTGTACAGCAGCACCAGCGTCGCGCCGTAAATGCTGAAGCTTACCACCTGGTAGACGTTGCCGCGTGTCGCGGCCAGCGCCACGAGCACGACCAGCCCTGCGATGCTCAGCGCCGCGCCGATGCCGTGGCTGATGCTGTGAAAGAGCTCCTCGCCCAGTGTGTAGAGCTGGGTCAAAGATGTGGAGCGCGTCTCTTGTCTCTGTAGCGTCATGGGTTCTCCTCCGCAAAGTGTGCCCTCATCTTAGCACAAGGCGCGTTTGGCTACCTAGCCGGAGGCTATCGAACAGGTATCAAGTGGGCATGGAGATTCTGTGGTTGGGGTAAATCGTTCCTGAATAAACCTTGAGCAGGCATTGGACGCGGATTCACGCAGATTTCCGCTGATTTTAAGAGCTATCTGCGTCCTGATCCTGATTGAATTATCAGGGAACGACTCAATGTCATTAAGTTAAGAATACAAGATTCGCTTGCCGTCCACGAATCCCGACACGAATACACGAATTCACCTTGTTTGGCAATCATTCGTGTATTTGTGAACCATTCGAGGACGGCCTGCAAACGCTAACTTAATGACATTGGGGAACGACTTTAATCCTCTTCTGCAAGATGTAGGACATGGTGGTATACGGCCTCGCTGACGTAGAAGCCGGCGGTGTGCCGCAAGGTATCTAGCATAGGGTGTAGGGTGGAAATCAAAGTTTCTTTTTTCGCCCCTAACAGTACACCCAATACACCGATGACGGGTATTTCCAGGCGTTGTGCTATGCGCCGGCCTTCACGTTCGTCCAACAAAATTAGGTCGGCTTCAATTTCCACGGCGAGGGCGATACTCGCAGCTTCCCCTGCATCCAGGTCGGTGCGCAAAGCGGCAACCAATGTTTGGCTGCGTATTTCGCAGATGTGTATCCACTCCGCCGTTGCGACTTCGGCGCTTCCGGGCCAGGCTATGCCGCCTGCATTGAGTTCTTCCCATACTTGTGGGGCCAGCCATAATTGTCCATAGAGCTGGCGCAACAGATCGAACTGCCCAATGGCAGCTAGATTGGTCAGCGGTGAGGTATTGCTCACCACTTTCATGCTCGTTCCAATTGCTGCAATGTGGTCAGATCTGCGTTGATGTCTTCGGTATCCACATGGGGGGGGATCTGGCGCGCGCCCAACAGTTGCCGGAATTGCCAGAGTGACATGCCTGCCAATTCTCGCGCCTTACCGATGCCCAGTCGCCCCTGCGCATAGAGAGAAACTGCCAGTTCGACTCTGGCCTCAGCCGGTGTCAGTCGCGCTGAAGCCAATACATCTTGTGGTACTTCGATGGTAACGGTCTGCATCTTATCCCCCGATTTTCTATACTGTGTATTCGCAGGTTGATTCGGATATCGTTATGTCGCCGCTGCAAGCATG
>DAOTXC010000118.1:0-5484 GCA_034435555.1 Anaerolineae bacterium | reverse complement strand
CGCGTGCTGAGCTGGGGGACGCTGGTCGTACTGGTCATCGTGGTCTTCGCGATGACGGGCGTGGGTGGGTTGGCAATCTGCGCGGTCGCCACCGGCATCGGCCTGATCCCGGTGCTGTGGGGATCGCGGCGGATGAATGCGATGGGTGTCTTGCTGCTGCCGATTGCGCTGAACATGATCGGCGCGGCGGAGGGAGTGGCGGGGTTCCTGGGGCTGTTGTAGGGTTATTTTTGGAGGATCCGCCGGGTCTTGTTGCGCAACAGCACCGCTAGGGGAATCTCGTCCAACTCGTTGCTGAGCAGCGCGTCCAGTTCGGCGTTGGTGAGGCGCTTGTGCTTGAGAATCTGCCGTCGTTGCCGCAACAGATGTGGCAACATGCCCACGAAGCCGAGCCAGCCCTTCAGCGAGTGCCACGGGCGCTTGTAGGCCAGGAAATAGTAGCACTGCCCGTATAGCAGCGTCCCCAGGTGTTTGAGCAGCAGCGCCAGCGGGATATTTTTGGTCAGCACCGCCAGGCGGTTGCGCGTCATCAGCGTGACGTAACGGGCGTGGGGCGTGCCCGCGCCGTGGCTTTGGTGCAAAATCTCGGCAGCGGGCGCATAGAAGTAGCGATAGCCCAGCAACCGCCCGCGCAGCCCCAGGTCAATATCCTCCAGATAGCTCTCGAACCGCTCGTCGAAGCCGCCTACGGTTTCCAGAAAATCCCGGCGATAGAGCGCCGCCCCCGCGCAGATGGAGAAGACCTCTCGCGGGACGGTGTAGGCGGTTGCCGGCCTTCCTAGCCCCTGCTTGCGCGCCGAGCCGTACCAGCTGAAGGTATCGCCCGCGTCGTCAATGCGCGTGGGGTCGGTGAGCTGAAGCATCTTCGAGGCGATGCCGCCCACATCGGGCGGGGCTGCATCCAGCGCGGCGACCAGCGCGCCAAGCCAGGCCGGGCGCGGCTGCGTATCGGTGTTGAGGAGCGCCACGTATGCGCTCCTCGCGGCGGCGATCCCCGCGTTGACTGCGGGCGCAAAACCGCGATTTTCCGCGAAGGCAATGACCTCTACCTCGGGATAGTGCTCCTGCACAAAATCCACCGAGCCATCGGTAGAGCCGTTATCAACCAGCAACACGGCGAAGTCCCGGAAGGTCTGCGCGCGCAGGCCTTCCAGGCAGCCGGGTAGCCAGCGCCGTGTGTTCCAGTTGGGAATCACAACGGTGACGCGGGGCGCGGTCATGTGTGGCGCACCAGCAGGATGTCCTGATATGAAAGCCCGTCGGCCCGTCCGCTCCACCGCCCGTAGCGGATGGGACCTTCAAGCGCCAGACCGCACGCTGCCAGCTGCGCCAGCACGTAGCTCTCCTGGTAGGCCACGGCGCTTTCGGGGATGTCCACATCGCGCACGCGGTAGGGATCCTCGCCGTAGCGGAAGGCGATGTCATTCTGGTCGGCGGCGGCGAGCGCGGCCTGCTCGTCGTTGAGCAGGAAGAAGGTCAGCAGCGCGTTCCCCTCCGGGGCAAGCAGGCGGGCGATCTCGTGCAGGTAGCGCGAGGTATCGGCGGGGAGCAGGTGGGTGAGGACCGAGGTCAGGAAGACGAAGTCGAAGGTCCCGTCCTCGAAGGGGAAGGTATAGGTGCGGGCCTGATATTTCCCCTGGGGATTGTACCGTTTATTGTAGAGATTGGCGTGGACGAAGGTGAAGTGCGGGTGGCGGTGGGTGATCTGTCGTTGACACCAGGCGATGGAGTTGGGGGTGATGTCAACGCCGGTGTACGCGCCGCCGTGCAGGTAGCGGGTGAGCGGCAGCGCCATCCGCCCGCTGCCGCAGCCGATTTCGAGCACGCGGGCCTGCGGCGAGAGGTGCGCGATCTCGATGAAGTGGCGCAGGAACTCCTCGCCGGTGCGCTTAAAGTCGCTGCCGCCGACATCGCGGAGCCACCAGGGGGGGAGCCGGAGCTCCCCCCGCAGCGCACGCGCGATCCAATCCTTGAGCCGAATCCAGGGGGTGGGCGTGAAGTCGTGGGATTGCATCGGGCGCTCCTAATCGCGGGTGACGAGCGGCAGGTAGAGGCGGGCGACCTCGCCGACGAAGACGTGGACGGCGGTGGTCTGCGGGCTGTTGGGGAGGGGATCGCCGTTGTGGGTCGCCTCGACGGTGATCGTGCCGACCTCGTTCCAGCCCCGATCCAGCTGGCCGGTGTGGACAGTAAAGGCGACGCGCGCCTCGCCGCTGCCGCTGGTGCGGCTCAGTTGAATCATCTGCGTCGAGGCAAAGAGCGTCCAATCGAAGTTCTGCCCGCCGATGCTGGTGATGTTCACGGCCCCGTTGACACTGATGCCAGGGTCATCCGTATCATGGAAGAGCCGCGTCAGGCTGGGGAAGTAGATCTGGGGGAGGCTGGGAAACAGCCCGGTGCGCTGGATGTTTTGACGGAACATCGGCCAGGGGCGCGCGGAGGTTACGGGACCGCTTTTGTTCCAGATGCGCACTTCCCCGTTCTCGTTGGCATCGCCGCTGGCAGCTACGATCTCCAGAAAGCCGTCATTGTCTATGTCATCCACCATCGGCGAGGCCCACAATCCCTGGCGCATGGGATGGCCGGTGATGTCACTGACCTCGCCGTTCGATTCAATGACGACAAACCCCCAGCTATTGATTTGTGTGATTAGGATTTCGATTGTTCCGTCGCCGTCAAAATCGGCCAGGATGGGTGTGTATTGCAAAGGAAGCGAACCTGAAGGCCAGGGATTGGGTGATGGAACCAGAACGGGGAATCCAGGAACCAGGCTGCCATCCGCTTTCCAGGCGTACAACTTGTTATCATCGGTGAGCTCATACCCTCCCTCGCCGACGATGATCTCCAATTGCCCATCGCCATCAATATCGCCCAGCGCGGGCGGGGCTAGGACGGTATTTGTGGTCTCTTGGGGCCACGGTTGGCCGCCCGGCACGTGAACCGGTGTGCCATCGTGGTTCCAGGCGTAGACGATATTCGATCTTCCTCCGGTGATGCCTACGCCCGTGCCAACCACAATCTCCAGGTATCCGTCGCCATCAATATCCCCTAGCGCGGGTGAGGAGTGAATGTGTTGTTCGGTCTGGACAGGGAAGCCGGGAACCAGCGTACCATCGCCTCTGAGCGCCCAGAGGGTTGCATTTTGGTCCTGTTCCCCATTTCTCATTGGACTCATTGTGCCCACCACAATCTCCAGATTTCCATCCCCGTTAAGGTCCCCTAGTGCCGGCGAGGAGCGCCCGCCGCGCCAGAGAGGATCGCCATCCCACTGCGAGATCGGCCAGCCGTCCACAACCGTGCCGTCGTAGTGCCAGGCGTGGATGCGCCGATCCATCCCCAGGGCGACAATTTCCAGGTTGCCGTCGCCCGTGATATCGCCTACCGCCGGCGAAGTTGGAATGCCATCCCACAAACCGTCTGAATCACCCTCGCCCGGCCCGGCGCCGACTTGGTCTATGCGGGGCTGGGGCCAACCACGCGAACCATCTGCCGAAAGCGGCTCGATCAGCGAGAAGCTCCAGGGCGAGTCTGTCTCGTAGCGGTAAACCAACACCCCTCCGTTGCGCCGATTCTCGATAGCTGTATGCACAAATCCCCCTACGGTTACGACGATGTCCAGATGGCCATCGTTGTCCAGGTCGGCGATGGCTGGAGCGGTGCGAATGTTGTTGTCGGTATTGGGATTGGGGGGATTGGCGGCGTTGATGTCAATGTTAGTTTGGTGAGCCCAGACTTCAGACCAAGTTGAACCGTCGAACGCTATGACATACAGGATGCCATCACTGCCGCCCACGACGATCTCTTTATAACCATTACCATTGAAGTCGGCTGCCGCCGGCGCGGAGCCGATAATCAAGGCCCCGCTTAAAGGGATGGCGATGTAGTCGGTCTGTATAGTGGCCTCTACTAGATCTTTGTTTGTCAACGGATGGAGCGTCAGCAATGCTAAAAACACGAACACTATGATATTTCTCTTTATCTGCTTCACAGTAGCACTCCTATTTCCTATAGGTGATGCTTTGATATACTTGATGAAATGACGTGATTATTTTGTCCAATGTAAAATCGTTTCGTCCGGCGTGGAAGGCTGCGGTGGTGGCACTCTGGTAGTCTTCGGCCAATGTTCTGATAGCTTCAAGTATATTTTCAGCGATGATTTTGTCTACCACCTGACCGCATCCCGTCCGCGCCACATAATCCGCCATCGGGATAGCCTGGCTCACCAGCACCGGCTTCCCGGCGGCGAGCGAGTCCAGCAGCGAGTGGGGATAGGCCTTGATGATCCCTGGCGCGGTCGCCAGGGCCACGGTCGCGTGAACCTGAGCCAGCACTGCGTTCATGTCCACCAGGTGATTGATGACGGTCACGCGCTCGCTCAGTCCCATCGCGGCGACGCGGCGGGCCATCGCCTCCGCGAGTACGCCGCGCCAGAGGAAGGTGAGGCGCAGGCACGGCTCCTGCCGGGCTGCGGCGAGCAGCGCCTCGATGCCCTTGGTGCGGAACTGCGCCGCCGTCCACGGCGCGGAGGCGACGAGCAGGCGGAATTCCTCTTCCAGCGGCTGCGGCGTGTGGCTGAAGCGGCTTGTATCAATGCCGGGAGGGATCACGCGGACGTTGCGCACACCTGCGCGGAGGAGCCGTTGCTCGCTGCGTTCGTCGTAGACGGTGATGGCGGCCAGGCGGTTGAAGTACCCCACGGGAATGTGCTTCCGCCCGATCCCGCTGCTAATGGTGTAGACGACGGGGCGGCGCAATCCCAGCAGGTAGGGGAAGGGATACGAGCCGGGGTTGTAGAAGTGATGCAGGTCGAACTCCGCCTCGCGGGCACGGAGCGCCTTGAGCTGGGCAAGGCCGAAGAGCAGCCGGGGGATGTAAAGGCGGCTGCGCGCGTTGGGGTTGACGTAGACCACGTCGCCATCGTGCTGTGCGCGCAGGGCCGCGATCTCCTGAGAGAGCGCCTCGCCCTCCGGCATCTTGGGCGGCAGGATCGGCAGGTGATAGAGGACGTTCATCTACGCAGCGCTTTCCGGCAGGCAGTGGGCCAGCACGCGCGCGTTCTGGCCACCGAAGCGCCCCCCAAGCCCATCCCGCAATCCCATCCAGATGGCGCGGGCGGCCTGGGGATCGCCTGTCAGACGCAATTTCAGCGCCAGCGCCGTGCTGTACAACATCCAGAAGGCGTAGAAGGCGCTGATGGGGCGCGGTCGCAGCTCGCGAATCATCAGGAAGCGGTTGCGGATGATGTAGTAGGCGTAGAGCGTCTTGCGCAGTTGCGAGGGGCGCGCCTCAAGCGCGTGGGTTGCCCGCGCGCGCGGGTCAATCACGCTGCGATAGCCCTTCCGGGCGGCGCGCAGACAGAGCGCCGCGACCTCCATCGTGAAAAAGTAATCTTCGTTCAGCAGCCCAACGGTTTGGAGGGCGGCGGGCCGGATCAGCAGGACAGTTCCCGGCACATATTCCACTGTGAAGGGGGCCGTGGAGGGC
>DAOTXC010000117.1:0-13131 GCA_034435555.1 Anaerolineae bacterium | reverse complement strand
CACACGACCGAAGCGCTGGTCGCTTTGTTGCGCCAGCACGGGATTGATACGCTCGTGGATGTGCGCAGTCAGCCCTACAGCCAGTGGGCGACACAGTTCAACCGCGAGACGCTGCGCGAGGATTTACAGCAGGCCGGCATCGCCTACGAGTTTATGGGCGACGCGCTGGGCGGACGCCCCGCCGACCCGGCGCTCTACGATCCAGGCCAGCAGCGCCCCAATTACAGGCGTGTGGAGCAAACGCCGGTGTACCAGGCCGGTATTGACCGGCTGCTCGATCTGTCGCAACGCGCGACCGTTGCCGTGATGTGCAGCGAGGGCGATCATCGCCAGTGCCATCGGCACCTGCTGATTACGCAGACGCTTTTGGCGCGCGGCGCGCAGGTGCGTCACATCCAGCCCGATGGCGCGCTGGTCGAGGGAGATTTCGAGGCAGAGCAGCTTACGCTTTTCTAACAAGCTCGGGCCGGTCTCTTGACCGCGCCCGCGCCAGATAGAATATGACTCAAACCATTTACACCATCGGCTATCAAGGCAAATCTCTGGAAACCTTCATCACGCAATTGCGCCAGGCCAGCGTGGATGCGGTGATTGACATCCGCCTGCGGAACACCTCGCACTTGGCTGGGTACACCAAGCGCGACACGCTCGAATTCCTGCTGCGCAAGGGTTTCGGCATCGGCTACGAGCACCGCCCGGAGCTCGCGCCCACGCCGGAGATTCTCGATGCGTATCAGGCGGATGGGGATTGGGACGCCTACATCGTGGGCTTCCTCCCGCTGCTGGATGCGCGCCAGGCTGAAGCGTTGGGCCGCGAGCTGCTTTCTCGCTACCGCGCTCCCTGTCTCCTCTGCGCCGAGCCAACGGCGACGCAGTGCCATCGCCGCCTGGTGGCTGAGTATTGGGCAGAGCATCTATCGGGACTCAGTATCACGCATTTATGATTCTATACTGCGAAAAAGTAAAATATCACGCAAAGGCGCAAAGGCGCAAAGCCGCAAAGAAACCTTTGCGTGAGATTCTTGGCTTTTGCGAGGAACATTGATGAGCACACAAGAAATCCTCATCCTCGCGTTGACCAAAATGAAGAGCGGCATCTGCACCGCCGGGTTCACCGCCGAGCCGGCGCCCGTCACCAGATTGCGGTGGGTGCGCCCCACCCGCGAGTTTGGTGTGGTGCTGCCGGAGGATATGGTGGACGCCACAGGTCGCCTCATCCAATGCGGGGATGTGGCCGCGCTGCACTTGCTCGCGCCGCGCCCGGAGCCGCCGCACGTCGAGGATTGGGTGACGGATTTCATCCGCCAGCGACCGCGCTGGCTGCGCCGGTTGGAGGGCGACAAACGCGCCGAGTTCTTCGCTCGCCATCTGGATGCGGCCCCGGAGGAGGTGCTGGTCGAGCATACGCGCTCGCTGTGTCTGGCGCAGCCGGAGCAGGTGGCCGCGTTTTTCTTCTGGGATCGCTATTCGGGCAAGTACGAGACGCGCTTGCGCTTCACCCTGCCCGGCGAGACGCAGTGTACGCGGGCCATGCAGCCGCGCGGTCTCACCGTGACCGATCTCAAATGGCGCGCGCTGGGTCGTCGCTGGCTGGCGGAAGGGACGGAAACCACCCTGTCCCTGGAACACGACGCCTTGCTGGAACGCCTGGGCGCCGAATCGCTCTATCTGACCCTGGGCTTGAGTCGCCAGTGGCAGGGCGAGTATTGGCCGCTGGTTCACGCCATCCACGTCGTCCCGGATTACGAGGCGGAGATAGATTTGCAGAATTTGTGAGTGAGTAATGAGTGATGGGTAATGGGGTAACACCCCCATTACCTATTACTCATCACCCGTTACCCTTTAACTTCTGTTCGCAGGAGAACCAAGCGATGACCGATGACATTCTCTTCCAACTGGGCCTCACCCTGGAGCGCGTCAGCGAGCTCGGCGGCAATGACCGGAGCCGCGTGCTGAATTTCCTGCTACGCTGGGAACAGCACACCGCGCTGCACGCCTGCCTGGACGTGCTGCTGCCCTGCAATCCCACGCTGGTCTCGCTGGCGGATTTGCGCATCAAGGCGCTGCTGGCCGAGGGGCGCGGCGATGAGGCACTACCGCTGATGCAGGCGCGGCTGACACAGAAAACCTCGCTCACGGCCCAAGTCTTGCTGGCGCGGGTGCAGTTGGCGCGGCAGGATATCGCGGCAGCGCACCAGCTCGCGCAAAGCCTCGTCAAAAACAATGCCGACAGCGTGCTGGCCTGGCAACTCCTGGCCGATATGGAACTGGCGCGGGGCGATGACACGGCGGCCTTGCGCGCCTTGCAGCAAATACAGGAACTACGCCCCGGCAACCGCAGCTATCTGCTCGGCATGATGCGCGTCTACCAGGCGCGGGCGGATTGGGTCACAGCCAGCGGTTACGCGGTGCGTGTGTTGCGCGCGGCGGAAGAGGCCCAAACCCCGCTCCCGGCGCATTACTTGCGCCAGTTGCGCGCCTACTTCCAGGCCAGCGGCGAGACTACCCGCCTCGCCGATTTGGATGCGCAGCTGCACAGCCTCTACGCGACGGAACTCGCCGAGCTGCAGGCGCATTTCGCGGGTGCGACGCCCGGCCCTGCCCAACCCGCCGCCGGGCGCGCACCGGCCCCGCCGCCCGTTGAATTCCTCTCCACCTTCGAGCAGATACCCGTTTCCGATGCCGAGCGCGAGCGCATCGCAACCGCCGTGCAGCAGCTCTTCGGCTTCACCGAGCTCTTGCCCGGCCAGGTGGAGACGATGGCGTGCGTCTTGCGCGGCGAGGATGTGCTGACGATTTTGCCCACCGGCGGCGGCAAGTCGCTCTGCTACCAGCTGCCCGCGCTGCTGGCCGAAAAAGGCGTGACGTTGGTGATTTCGCCGCTCATCGCCCTGATGAAAGACCAACTCGATTCGCTGCCGGAAAAATTGCGCGCCCGCGCCACCACCATCAACAGCAGTCTGGATGGCGACGAGCTGCGGCAGCGATTGGAGCAGGCCGGCGCGTACCGCCTGCTCTACGCCGCGCCGGAGCGGTTGCGCCAGCCCGCGTTCCTGCACGCCATCCGCCGCGCCGGCCTCAACCGGCTGGTGGTGGATGAGGCGCACTGCGTCAGCGCGTGGGGCCACGATTTCCGCCCGGATTATCTCGCGCTAGGCAAAGCGCGCGCCGCCCTGGGCAATCCGCCGCTGCTGGCGATGACGGCCACTGCTCCCCCGCGCGTGCGGCAAGACATCATCCAACATTTGTCCGAGGACGGCGCCGCCAACGCCCGTATTGTGGCGGGCGACATCACGCGCCCCAATCTCCGGCTGGAAGTTTTCCACGCGCCCAACGCCGACGCCAAACTGCAACGCCTGCTGGCCTTCTGCCAGGCCGAGAGCGGCAGCGGCATCATCTACGCCGGCACGCGCGACCGCTGCGAATCGCTGGCCGCGCTGTTGCAACGGCAAGGTATCGCCGCCGTGCATTATCACGCGGGCATCCAGAACCGCGACGCCGTGCAGGATGATTTTATGGCCGGGCGCGCGCGCGTCGTCGTGGCGACGGTGGCCTTCGGCATGGGGATTGACAAGCCCGACATCCGCTTCATCGTTCACTTCGTCCCGCCGCCCTCGCTGGAAGCCTACTACCAGGAGGCGGGCCGCGCCGGGCGCGATGGCCTGCCCGCCCGCTGCCTGCTGATGATGTCGCCCCACGACCGGGGCACGTTGACGCGCCACATCCGCCGCGACGCGCTCTCGGTGGACTTTCTGCGCGCTGTCTATGCCGCTGCGCAAAAGCGGCTGAACGGCAAGTCCTGGGGCTGTGTGGCAATGGGCGATCTGGAACGCGACTTGCAGAGCGATGATACGCGGATTCGCGTCGCGCTGAGCCTGCTCGAAGAGGCGGCGCTGCTCCAACGCGGGCCGGATGTTCCCCGCGCGGCGCAGCTCTGTCTGGCTGAAGGTGAACCGCAGGATGCTGCATTGCGCGCCTTGTGCGAGGCCGTCCGTTTGAAGCCGGGACAATGGCTCACGGTGAATCTGGCTGACTTGGCGCGCACGGCGGCGCTCTCGCCCTACACACTGGAAGCGCAGCTGCTGGCGTGGGCGGATGCGGGCTGGCTCGGCTGCCGCTTCTCCGGGCGGGATGTGCTGCTGGAGCTCCTGCCCGCGCCGCCGGATGCGCCCGCGCGCGTGAAAGCGCTGCTGGAGCGTTACGAGACGGTCGCCGCGCAGCGTGTGGACGAGATCACGGCCTACGCCCGCACCAGCCGCTGTCGCCACGGCTACCTCAACGCCTACCTGGGCGGGCGCGTTATCGAACGCTGCACGGCCTGCGACAATTGCATGGGCAGCGCCGCGCTTCAGGTCGCCGCGTTGCCCGACGAGCGCGAGCAATGCCTGAGCATCTTGCGCTGTATGGCCGCCGCGCCGTGGAGTTGGGGCCGCGCCAGCCTCACGCACATCCTGCGGGGCGATAGCAAAGCACCGGAGCGCGCCCGCGCGGATGAGGGCTTCGGCGCGCTGGCCTTCCGCTCGCAGACGGCGGTGGAGCAGCTGTTGGGGCGGCTCGAACAGGGCGGCTTCATCCAGCCGCGCCAGCTGGAGCATGGCGGCGCGGTGCTCGATCTGACGACCAGGGGGCGCGCTGCGTTGCAGGATGCGGAGTTGCTGGATTCATTGATAAAAGCAAAACCTGTATCGCCTGCAACTGCACACTCACAAGATGTAAACGAAATGGATATTGATGCGGGCTTATTTGAGAAACTCCGCGCCTGGCGCGCACAAGAAGCGAGCGTGCAAAACACGCCAGCCTATGTGATCTTTCACGATAGCCATTTGCGGGCTATTGCAGCGCAACGACCTGAAAGACTGGAAGATCTAGGTCGCATAAAAGGAATAGGCCCAAGTAAACTGGAGAAATATGGACAAGCGTTGCTTCAACTAATTGAGCAATATGCACTTGAACCCCAGGCTGATTTGTCTTCCAATCTCGAAATTTAAGTAGATGGTGGATGACACCTTTACTCCTAACTTTAATTGAGAATAGTTAGAAACTGATCCGAACACTTATAATTCAAAGGAGTCATCATGTTCCTTCGGTACACCACCGAGGATGAAAATGTAAAACAGGTTGCCAACCTGTCTTACGCTCAGGCTATTTTCTAGGGAGGAACGATGACAGAGCAGGGGATTCCCCAGGTTCAGGTTTTGGCAGAGATGGTTGCTTATCAGGAAGGCGCTGTGGTGAGCCGTGAAATTATCAAGCAGGCCACCGGATCGGTGACGCTTTTCGCTTTTGATGCAGGGCAAGGGCTGAGCGAGCATACAGCACCCTACGATGCCCTCGTCCAGGTACTGGAAGGAGAAGCTGAGATCATCATCTCTGGAAAGTTATACCGTGTGGGTGCAGGTGAGATGATCATAATGCCGGCTAACGATCCGCACGCGCTTGAAGCGCCGGTCTCTTTTAAGATGTTGTTGGTTATGATCCGTTCATAGCTAACTATTACCGGATCACTTATCATAACCAGAGAGGTAACTATGGATCACGTTACTGGATTGAAATGCACCATCTGCGGCGCAACCTACGGTGTGGACGAGGTAATGTACGTTTGTCCCAAGCACGGCGACGACGGCAACCTGGATGTGCAGTACGATTACGAGGTCATCGCATCGCGCATCAGCCGGGAGAGTCTGGTGGCGAACCCGGAACCTTCGATCTGGCGCTACAAGCCGCTGATTGCCGTGGAGCCGGATTCGCCCGTGCCGCCGCTGCGCGTGGGGTGGACGCCGCTGTATGAGTCGCCGCGCCTGGCCGCGCTGCTGGGCCTCAAGCACGTCTGGGTGAAGGACGACGGCGTGAACCCAACAGCTTCGTTCAAGGATCGCGCTTCGGCGGTGGCGGTAGTGAAGGCGCGCGAGGTAGGCGCGGAAATCATCACCACAGCCAGCACGGGTAATGCGGCAGCGGCGATGGCGGGCCTGGCGGCCAGCATCGGCCTGCCCGCCGTGATCTTTGTCCCCAAGACCGCGCCGCCCGCCAAAATCGCCCAGCACCTCATCTACGGCGCGCGCGTGCTGCTGGTGGATGGCACGTATGATATGGCCGTCGAGCTCACGCTCAAGGTCGCCAAAGCATTCGGCTGGTACAATCGCAGCACGGGCTACAATCCCTACATGACCGAGGGGAAGAAGACCGCCGCGCTGGAGATTTGCGAGCAGCTGGCCTGGAACGCCCCCGACCGCATCTTTGTGCCGGTGGGCGATGGCTGTATCATCGGCGGTATCCACAAGGGGCTAAAGGACTTGTTCGCGCTAGGCTGGATTGACCATATCCCGAAGATTATGGGCATCCAGGCGGAAGGCTCCTCGGCGCTGGTGGATGCGTGGGAGCGCGGCCTCCAGGGCTGGGAGATGACGGAACAGCCCGCCGACACCATCGCCGATAGCATCAGCGCGGGCCTGCCGCGCGACCGCAACAAGGCGCTCGCCGCCGTCCGCGAGACCGATGGGGCATACTTGCGCGTCAGCGACCAGGAGATTCTCGATGCAATTCCTGTCGTCGCCCGCAACACCGGTGTTTTCTCTGAACCGGCAGCGGCGACGGCCTACGCCGGGCTGGCAAAGGCGGTGGAGAAAGGGCTGGTGGCGGCTGACGAGCGTATCGTCGTGCTGCTCACCGGCTCCGGGCTGAAGGACATCAAGAATGCGATGAAGACCATGCCGGAACCGCCCATCGTCGCGCCGACGCTGGAAGCAGTGAAGGCCGTGATGCGTAATGCGTAATGCGTAATGCGTAATGCGTTCAATCCGAAATACGGAATAAAAAATGCCGCGTCTGCATCTTAAATTCTGGTGGATTGTTGCTTTAGGCTGCGCGCTCTGGCTCCTGTGGATGACGCTTCGTCCCAACCCCCAGGTTGCCGAGAATTTGGAAGTGCTAACCACGCCGGCGGCGGAACGGGGCATTTCGGCCTTTTGGCTCATTGACATTGCCGGGAACATCGTTGTCTTCGCGCCGTTGGGCGCGTCGGTGGCGATGGCGCTGGCTGATGGGCGCACGCTTGCGTCTCGCCTCCTGTGGGGGACGCTGGTTGGTCTGGCGCTGAGCTGCACCATCGAGTTCCTGCAAGGATTGACCTCCAGCCGGGTCTCTTCGTTGAGCGATGTGGCGCTCAACACGCTTGGAGCGGCAATAGGCGCTGCATTGGCTCTGTTTATCGGACGTAATTTTAACCGTAGTGCGTTGCGCATTTCTTTACACGGAATGTATCTACTCAGGCTCTAGCCGGATCGCCAGATCCGGCGTGGAAGCACAAGCAAATTCCGGGCTGCTATAAATGTAGTCTTGGATAATTCTGACTTGACGGGGATCTGACGATCCCCTCGGAGCCAGGGTGAGTAGTTATCACGGAATACGAAATACGCGCTACACCATATCAAAAAAAGAGAGGATTGACTATGATTGACCTGACTATCGTTCAAGAAGGCATGGAAAATGCCGTGCGCCGCGCCCGCGAGCGCAACATTATCATTCCGACATTCGCGCAGCAGAAGGACCCGGCGCTGATTCCCGACCGCATCAAGGCGGAGCTGGCGAGTATCGGCCTGTGGGACATCACGCCGCGCAACCTGTTCCGCATCACCTGGAAGAACGAACCAACGGCCCACGGCGGTGGCTTCGGCGGCGTCAATTACGTCGAGCTGCCTTCCGAGCTCACCGGCGTGGATGCCCGCATCATCGCGCTGGTGGGCAAGTGGTTCCCCACCGGCGCGCACAAGGTCGGCGCGGCGTTTGGCTGCCTCGTCCCGCGCCTGGTCACGGGCCAGTTCGACCCCACCAAGCAGAAGGCCGTCTGGCCCTCCACCGGCAACTACTGCCGGGGCGGCGCCTATGACTCGGCCCTGTTGGCCTGCGACTCCATTGCTATCCTACCGGAAGAGATGAGCCAGGAGCGCTTCGAGTGGCTCAAGCAGGTCGCTGGCGAGGTCGTCGCCACGCCTGGTTGCGAATCCAACGTGAAGGAGATTTTCGACAAGTGCCACGAGCTCACCCGCGAGCGTGGCGACGATATCTTCATCTTCAACCAGTTTGAGGAGTTCGGCAATTACCTCTGGCACTACGAGATCACCGGGCACGCTATTGCAGAGGTGCTCAGCATCGAGCTGCGGCCCGGCAATCGCTTCGCCGGGGTTGTCTCCAACACTGGATCCGGCGGGACCATCGGCTGCGGCGATTATCTGAAGCAGCTCTACCCCACCAGCAGGATCGTCGCCAGCGAGGCGCTGCAATGCCCCACGCTGCTGCTGAACGGCTTCGGCGGGCATCGTATCGAGGGCATCGGCGATAAGCACGTTCCCTGGATTCACAACGTCAAAAACACCGACATGGTCACAGCCATTGATGATCAGGCTACGATTGATCTGATGCGGCTGTTCAACGAACCAGCCGGGCACAGCTATCTCAAGAAACGTGGCATTTCCCCTGAGATTGTGGAGCAGCTGGATCTGATGGGCATCTCCAGCATCGCCAACGTGCTCGCCGCGATCAAGATGGCGAAGTGGTACGAGCTCACCGGCGACGATGTCATCTTCACGATCTGGACCGACTCGATGGAGCTCTACCAGAGTCGTGTGCGTGAAGAGCGCGCGGCGCACGGTGAGTACACCGAGCTCGACGCCGCCGCCGACTACGAGCGCTATCTGCTGGGCGAGGGCACGGACAACATGGCCGAGCTCACCTATCCCGACCGCAAGCGCGTCCACAACCTCAAGTACTACACCTGGGTCGAGCAACAGGGCAAGACCTACGAAGAGATTCAGCGCCAGTGGTATGATGAAGCGTACTGGACCAGCTTCCAGACGCAGATTGACCAGATGGATACGCTCATCGAGGAGTTCAATGAGCGGGTGGGTTTGTTGAAGTAGCCGTTCTGCTAAACTGTACTGTAGAAGCCCGCTTGCGAGTCTTTTCGCAAGCGGGCTTTCTTGAAATGCGATGTTGTATCAGGCCCGGGTAAGGGAGTCCGCGCAAGCGAGCGCAAATTCCCCCGGATGCCCGTGGTCTTCATAGCTCCACCATGCCGAAAGCACCGCCTGCGCCACCGACCAGGCACGGAGTCGCTCGCGATCAAAGCCCAACAGCTCGCTGAAGATGTTGAGTCGCCGTGAGAGCAGCGCTGTGACGTTGGGCTGCGCGAGCAGCGTCCCCCAGGGATTGTGCATGAACGCGGCGACCTCGAACTCGGCCTCGCCCACCACGCCCTTGGGATCGAGCGCCAGCCACGGTTCCCGTTCGGCAGTGAGGATGTTCCAGTGGTGCAGGTCGCCGTGGAGCAGCATCGGCGGGCCTTCTGAAGCCAGCAGCTCGGCGAATAGCCCTTCGGCTTGTTCGACCAGCGCCTTGGGGAACGGCCCGACGCTGCCCGCGAAGGTGGCGCGCAGCCGTGCCAGCCCTTGCGCCCACTTCCCTATTGTGGGGAAGGTGTGTTCGGCGGGGGCAGGACGCAAGAGACGCCGTATCACTGTGGCGGCGATCCGTGTGGCGGCTTCATCATCCGCCAACTCGACCAGCGGCGCGCCGGGCCGGATGCGTTCCAACAACAAAACGCCACGCTCGTGATCATCCGCAAGCAGTTGCACCATGCCCAGCCCTGCGTAGAGTCGCAGCGCTTCGATCTCGCATCGCAATTCGTCGTTGGGCACGCCCACCTTGAGGACGACCTCGGTTCCGTCGCTGCGCCGGGCGGGAAGTACGTAGTTGTATGAAAGGGCGAACGGCTCTCCTAGTGTAAGCGACCAGCGGCGGGCGCAATCATCCAGCAGCGTGGGCAAGTCCTGAATCCAGGCGACGCCTCGCGGGTCGTAGACCTCGGCCATTTGGCGCGCAAAGTCAGCCGGGATAGGTTATCGTAGGTTAGCAGATGCGCGGCAGCTGCGCCCCGGTGAGCATCTGGAGGATGCGCCGCGCACCATAGGGCGTGCGCAGCACCACGCGCCCGGCGTGCTCGGCGGTGATGCGCCCGATGATGGCGGCATCGTGGCCCAGGGGATGGGTGCGCAATGCCGCCAGCGCCGCCTCGGCCTGTTCCGCCGCGACCGCCAGCACGACCTTGCCCTCGTTGGCCGCGTAGAGCGGATCGAGTCCCAGGAACTCGCACGCCGCGCGGACGCTTTCCCGCATTGGCACGGCGCTCTCTTCGATCTCGAGGCCCACGCCGGCCTCAGCCCACTCGTTGAGCACCGTCGCCAGCCCGCCGCGCGTCGCATCGCGCAGACAGCGTATCGCGCCAGGAACGGCCTTCAACACCTCGGCGATGAGGCCGTTGAGCGGCGCGCAGTCGCTCACCAAATTGCTGCGGAAATCCAGCCCCTCGCGCTCCAACATCACCGCCAGACCGTGATCGCCCACCGTGCCGTTGGCGAGGATCACATCGCCGGGCTGCAAGTGCTGCGGCCCCATTGCCAGCCCTGGCGGGATCACGCCGACGCCCGCCGTGTTGATGAAGAGCTTGTCGGCAGCGCCGCGCTCCACCACCTTCGTATCGCCGGCGACGATCTGCACGCCCGCCGCCTGCGCCGTCGCCGCCATTGAGATGACCACGCGCGCCAGCGTCTCCAGCGGCAGTCCCTCTTCGAGGATGAAGCCGCAGCTAAGGTAGAGCGGCGTCGCGCCCGCCACGGCGAGATCGTTCACCGTCCCGCACACGGCCAGCTTGCCGATATCGCCGCCGGGGAAGAAGAGCGGCTGCACCACGTAGGAGTCGGTCGTCAGCGCCACGCGGCCCGGCGGCAAGGGCGGCAGCGCCGCCGCATCGCCGAGATCATCCAAAATGGGGTTGGCGAAATGCCGGGCGAACACGTCGCGGACGAGCTCGTGCGAGAGCACGCCGCCGCTCCCGTGTGCGAGGAGGATGGTGGGATCAGGCATTGAGATATTCCATTCTGCATTTCACAATAATATGTCTGGGTAGGGCAGCAGTTGTAATCCGCCGATGAAACGGTAGTCTCGTTGATTCTTTGAGATAAGCGGTTGATGCAATGTTATTGCAGTTGCGGCAATCAAAGTATCGGGGATCATTAGCCCATGGCTTAGGCGGTATTGTCGCAAAAGATCAAGCGCAGTATCGCAGATCGCCGCAGTTAATGCAAGTGATTGAAAACGTTGTAGAAAACGCTCTGTATCTCGCAATTCCGTTTTATTCCGGCAACCGATCACTAATTCCATGTGCGTTACCACACTGATAGCAGCTACCGTTTTCCGTTCAATACGCATTAAGCAATCAACAGCTTCGCCAACTTGCCGCGCTGCATCAATCAAGATATCGGTGTCTACAACAATGAATTCACTCATTCAGCGCGCTCCCACTCATGTCGCCGTAAATTTCGCACCCAAGCCGTACTATCTCGCATATCCTCACGGTCGCGCCACATGCCAACGAATGGTTCTTCGGTCAACATAGTATTTTGAACTTCTTGGGCGGGTTCTATCGTTGGGTAACGTGTTTTCAAGAAAGCTACAAAATCTAACACCTGCTTTTGTGCTTCTGATGGTAACAACGCTATCTCACGAGCAATACTTATCGTTTCCATAGTACTTACCCTTTCTAATCTGGCATACACCCTCGAACTATCTCCATTATACCCTATATCTCATCCCAACGTGAATTCTCCGTACTGATAATACGCCGCGCACGCGCCCTCGGCGCTGACCATGCACGGGCCGATGGGGTTGCGTGGGGTGCAGACCCGTCCGAACAGCGCGCACTCCGGCGGCGCGATGACGCCGCGCAGCACCTCGCCGCAGCGACAGCCGGGCGGTTTCGGCGCGGGCGTCACTTTAACGGGGAAGCGCCGCGCCGCGTCGCGGTGGGCGAATTCGGCGCTTAGGGACAGCCCGCTCGCCGGGATCATCCCAAAGCCGCGCCATTCCGCCGCGCCCACCTCGAAGACGCGCGCCAGCAGCTCTTGCGCCACCGGATTCCCCTGAAGGCGCACGCTGCGCCCGTAGGTGTTGCTGACCGCCGGTTCGCCGGCGACCACGGCGCGTACCAGGGCTGCCAGCGCCGCGAGCATATCCAGCGGCTCGAAGCCGGAGACCGCCACCGGGATGCCGTACTCCTGCGGCAAGAATTCCCACGCCGCGCTGCCGATGATGGCGCTCACGTGCCCCGGCCCCAGGATGCCATCGAGCGCGACCTCGCCCGCATCGAGGATAGCGCGCATGGCGGGCGGTGTGAGCTTGTGCAGGCTCAGCACGCTGAAGTTGGGGATGCGCTCGGCCTCGGCTTGGAGCAGCGCTGCGGCGATGCCCGGCGCGGTCGTCTCGAAGCCCACGCCGAGGAAGAGCACCTCGCGCTCCGGGTTCTGGCGCGCCAGGGCCACCGCGTCGGCGGGAGAATAGACGATGCGCACATCCGCGCCGCGCGCGCGGGCATCCTGCAACGTGCCACCGCTGCCGGACACGCGGATCATATCGCCGAAGGTCGCCAGGAGCACGCCAGGCACATCGGCCATTGCGATGGCGCGGTCGAGATCGGCGGCGGCGGTCACGCAGACCGGGCAACCTGGCCCGGAGCTGAGCGCCACAGCGCCTTCGAGCAGCTCACGCAGCCCGAAGCGGAAGATGGCGTGCGTATGCCCGCCGCAGAACTCCATCACGCGCACCGGACGCGGCGCTTCGCGGCGGATTTGCGCCACCAGCGCGCGCGCCAGGGCCGGATTGCGGAAATCGTCAATGTATTTCATCTATCAAACCGCCGCACAAGCAATAGAACGGGATGGAAAACACAAGATACGCAATACGCAATACGCAATACGCAATACGCATTACGCTTCCATTTCCGCCTGGATTTTGGCAATCTCGGCGAACGCTTCCAGCGAGGCCAGCGCCTCTTCCTCCGAAAGCAGGCTGATGGCGTAGCCGGTGTGGACGAGGACGTAATCGCCCACTTGCGCTTCCGGCGTCATGATCAGGCTGATCTGCCGGGTCACGCCGCCGAGTTCGACCACAGCGTTGCGGTCGGCGTCAATGGATTGGATTTGGGTTGGGATGGCAAGACACATAAGAGCTCCTATTGCGTATTTCGTATTTCGTATTGGGTATGGCGTAGACGGCCTGCCCCAATGAGACGCCCCCATCATT
>DAOTXC010000116.1:0-7517 GCA_034435555.1 Anaerolineae bacterium | reverse complement strand
GCGTAGGTGCGGGCTGGGGCTGGTTGGCCTTGACCTGCGGCTTACCTTGCTCGCCTTTGAGCCGGTTGACCGCATCCCGCAGCCGTTGAATCTCAGCTTGCGCTTCCCGCTGCCCGGCAACCAACTCCTCGATCAGGTTCAGCAACCGCTGAATCAAGACCCGCGCATTTTCGTCGTGAATGGCGTTAAGATCAATGTCTTCTAGCATAGTGCAGCAGTGTAATCGGTTTTTGGATTTCAGCAAGCGGTATAGGGAAGAGTTACTCTCCCCCGGATTATTGAGAAGATACGTTAGTGGCGTGTTGTTGCAAGTAACGGCTCGATTCTCCGGCAAGTCGATTGATCATAGCTCCCTCCAAAAAGACGATATGTTTATATGTTATAGCACAAACCGTGCGATTTTGAAAGACACTACAAGGAGAGCGCCGCTACGGGCTAGAGGTACTTTGGCCATTCGCCTAATCTGCCTATAATAATGGTGAGATCACCTTAACTTTGCGCTACATACAGGAGACGCCATGTTTGATTTTTCCTCACAGATTGTGTTGATCGCCGGGGCCTCGGGCAACCTGGGCCGGGCTGTCACCCTTGCTTTTCACGCTGCCGGGGCGCACCTCGTCTTGTTGGATCGTGCGCCGGATCGCTTGCCGCAGATTTTCCCGGAATTAGCCGATGATCCCGCCCATCTGTTGCTCGGCTCGGTGGATGTGACCGACAGTGAGTCGGTCGCGTCAGCCGTGCAAAGCATCCTGGTGCGCTGGGGGCGGATTGACGTGTTGGTGAACACCGTGGGCGGCTACCGGGCCGGTCAACCGGTCCACGAAACCGCGCTGGAGACGTGGGACTTTATGCTGAATCTGAACGCGCGTGCAGCCTTCATCCTCAGCCGGGCGGTGGCCCCGCCGATGTTGGCGCAGGGGCGGGGCAAGATCGTCCACGTGGCCGCGCGGGCGGCGCTGGCGGGATCGGCCAATGCCGCCGCGTACAGCGCCGCGAAGGCGGCCCTGGTGCGCCTGGTGGAAAGTCAGGCCGCGGAGCTCCGGCAGGCCAACATCAACGTCAACTGCGTGTTGCCCGGCACGATAGATACGCCGCAAAATCGGGAGGCTATGCCACAGGCTGATTTTAGCCGCTGGGTTGCGCCAGAGGCTATCGCGGACGTGATCCTTTTTCTGGCTTCGGAGGCCGCGCGCGCCATTCACGGCGCAGCGGTGCCGATCTATGGCCGGAGTTGATACTGCCATGCGGACGGCCCGTATCTAACCCAGCCAAACGTAGTTAGTTCGATTCACTACTTGCCGCTTTAGGCTGCTATGGGTATAATTTGGGAGGCGTTTTTCTCTTTTTCAACACAGACCATATTTGACTATCAGCCAGGGAGTGAGATGCAAGCAACCACAAAACCACATGTCCTCATCACCAACGATGATGGCGTCAACGCACCAGGGCTTTCCGCGTTAGCGGAATCTTTGGCGACCGTTGGCCGGGTGACGATCATTGCCCCCGGACGCAATTGGAGCGCCTCGGGCCATTCCAAAACGATGCACAAACCGCTCCGCGTGGATCAGGGCAACCTGCCGAACGGGATGCCCGCGCTGGTGACAACCGGCGCGCCCTCCGACGCAGTGGCGTTGGGGCTGCTGGGTCTGGCGGAGTCGCCGGTGGACCTGGTCGTGACCGGCATCAACCGGGGCGAGAACCTGGGCCACGACGTGACCTACTCCGGCACCGTGACGGCAGCGATGGAGGGCGCTATCGGCGGCGTCCCCGCTTTCGCCATCTCGCTGGCGACCTGGGAGGTCGGGGCCGATTATCGTGTGGCGGCGAATTTCGCCGCACGGCTGGCCCGCTGGGTGCTCGCCCACAGCTTGCCGACGCACGTCCTGCTCAACGTCAATGTGCCGGCGCTGCCAGCGGCAGAGATCCGTGGCGTGCAGGTGACGCGCATGGGACTGCGCATCTACCGCGATCAGCTGGTGCGCCGCGAGGACCCGTTCGGACGCCCCTACTACTGGATCGGCGGCGAGCGCCCCACCGGCGTGGCGGAACCCGGCACAGATTTCGCGGCCCTGGCGGAGGGTTACATCTCCGTGACGCCGCTGCAATTGGACTTCACCGCGCACACATCACTGACGCGGCTGCGCCAACAAGAAATCGAGACGCTTTCCATCACCTAAAAGAGGGACACCATGAAACTTTCCATCATCATCCCGGCCTACAACGAGATTCAGACCATCGCGGAGATCGTAGAGCGCGTGCGCGCGGTTCCCCTGAACGTGGACACCTGGTCCGGCGAGGCCCACGAGGAGCGCGTGACGCTGGAGCGCGAGCTGGTGATTGTTGATGACGGCTCGACCGACGGCACACGCGACTATCTGCGCACCCTGCAGGAAGCGCCCAACATCCAGATCATCTTCCACGAAGTCAATCAGGGGAAAGGCGCTGCGGTGCGCACCGGCCTGCAACACGCCACGGGCGACATCATGTTGATCCAGGATGCAGATTTGGAATACGACCCACGCGACTACCCCAAGCTGCTGTTGCCCATTCTCGAAAATCGCGTGCAAGTCGTCTATGGCTCGCGCTTCCGAGGCGGGCCTTCCAAAGCGATGTTCTTCTGGCACATGATGGGCAATCGCTTCCTCACCTTCGTGACCAATTTGCTGTACAACACCATCCTCACCGACATGGAGACCTGCTACAAGACCTTCACCCGCGAGGTAGCACAGCGTCTCAAGTTGCAGGCCAACGGCTGGGGCTTCGATCCTGAGATCACCGCCCAAATTTTGCGGCTGGGCTATCGCATCTATGAAGTACCCATCTCCTACGATGGGCGGGAATTCGAGGAAGGGAAGAAAATCTCCTGGCGCGATGGCTTTACCGTCCTCTACACCTTGCTCAAGTACCGGATTCGACGTTTCTAGGCGTTTGATGCTATAATGAAGTTAGATATCCATAAACACTCAAAGGAGGCGTAACATGTTAAAGGAACAGTTAGAACGTTCATTGTTGATGGGAATTGGGCTTTTCTCGCTGACGCGCGAGAAGGCACAAGCGGTCGTCGAGGAGCTGGTGAAGCAGGGCGAGGTGGCCCGTGGCGAAATCAACGAGACCACCGAGCGGCTGGTGAAGCGCGGCGAGGAAGAGCGCGGCGCGTTCCGCAAGCTGGTGCGCGAGGAGATCGAGGGGGCGTTGAACAGCATGCACCTGGCAACCGAGAGCGAGATTACCGCGCTGCGCGAACAGCTCTCCGCTGTGCAGCAACAACTCGAGACCTTAACCGAGAGCGCTGGTGAATAGCTTCAAAGCGAACTTGCTACGGCAGTTCTTTCAGGATGTGCAAGGCGAACAGGCCATTGAACTGCTGGACACCTTCCTGCCCACCCTGGCCGAATCGCTGACGGCGCAGGAGCGGGTGGCGATTTTCCAAGCCATCATCGAGCGCCATCTGGGCACGCTGTTGGAAGGCGTATCGCGTGAGGCACGCGCCGAGCTCCTGCAAGCGGTGTTGCCGGCGCTGCTCCGCGAACTGCCCGTGGAGGACGTGGATCTACTCTCGCTTTTTGCGGACATGTAAGCGCGACGCTGCTCGCACATTGGCAAGCGTCATCTGCTCTGTGCATCGCACCCACCCGCTTTTTGAGGTGAGGCGATTTGCGCGTGTGTCTTTGCCCGTGGAAGGAAACTGTTAAAGCGCGTGAAAGCGTTATCCATCACCCGTCCGGTGCGGCACTTCCGGCGTTACCAGCACATCCTAACCATCTTTGCGCGGCATGGCTTCGGCTTTGCGCTCTCGCTGGTGCCGACGGACCCATGGCTGTTGCGCCACCTCAGTCGCGCGCTCAAATCGGAGACCATGCCCGAGGCGGTGAGCTTGCCCGCGCACTTCCGGCAGGCCTTCACCGAGCTCGGCCCCAGCTTCGTCAAACTGGGGCAGCTGCTTAGCACGCGCCCCGATCTCCTACCGCCCGATTACGTGACCGAGCTCTCCAAATTGCAGGATCGCGTCGCGCCCTTCGCCTGGGAGGCGGCGCGGCGCGTCATTCAAGAAGATCTGGGCGCGCTGCCGGAGAAATACTTCAAGCACATTGACCCGAAACCGCTGGCCGCGGCCTCGTTGGGGCAGGTTCATGCTGCGACGTTATACAACGGCGAGCGGGTGGTAGTCAAAGTGCAGCGCCCCGATATCCGCCCCACCCTCGAGGTTGATCTGGAGATCCTCAACGATCTGGCGCATTACGCGCAGCAGCACACGTTCCTGGGACAGTTCTATCGCCTGGAGAAGATTGCCCAGGACTTCGCCGACACCCTGCACAACGAGCTCGACTACCGCCGCGAGGCGCGCAACGCCGACCGCCTGCGCGCCAACTTTGCCCACGAGCCTTACGTCTACATTCCGCGCGTCTACTGGGAGCTCACCACCGAGCGCATCTTGGTGCTGGAATTCATCGAGGGTATCAAAATTGACGACATCGCCGCACTCGATGCAGCCGGCTGTGATCGCCTGCACCTGGCGACCGTCGCGGCGCGCCTGACCATCAAACAGGTCTTCGACGATGGCTTCTTCCACGCTGATCCGCATCCCGGCAACTTTTTTGTGATGGAAGGCGATGTCATCGGTGCGATGGACTTCGGAATGGTGGGCTATCTCAGCCCGGAGGATCGCAGAGACCTGGTGCGGCTCTACGCCGTCGCGGTGCGCAACGACCCGGCAGGCGTCGTGGATGAATTCATCCACATCGGGGCAGCGCGGCCCGACGTGGATCGCCGCGCTCTGGAGCGCGACGTGGGGCGCTTGTTGCGCAAGTACTACGGGCTGCCGCTCAAAGAGATCCGCGCGGCGGATGTGCTCAACGATGTGATGCCGGTGGTCTATCGTCACCGCTTGCAGATGCCGAGCAATTTCTGGCTACTGGCGAAAACGCTCTCGATGATGGAGGGGCTAGGGCAACAATTGGCCCCCGGCTTCGACATCTTCGCCTTCTCCCAATCCTACGTGGCGCGCCTCTTGTTCAAGTCCACCTTGCCCAACCGCCGCTGGCTCGAAGGGGCGCTGCGCACAGGGCAGCTCTGGGGCGACGTGAGCCGGGAGCTCCCGCGCGCGACGCTGCTGCTGCTCGATCGCATGGAGAAGAAAGAGCCAATCCCCCTCTCACTCGATCAACGCAGCTTCAATCAATTGGGATACCTGGTCACCCGCCTCTCCCTCAGCCTCGTCATCGCCGGGATGATCATTGGGCTAGCTATCGTCATTCCGACGACTTCACAGAGCTCTCTTCTCTTCCAAATTATCGCAATTGCCGGTTTTGTCTTCTCGTTGATATTGGGAGCGTGGCTGTTGCTCTCTATTGTCCGCAAAAAATGAGCGGCGTGATCAACTTCTACATACTGGAGAAAGGATATAATGAAATCTGACCTGGATCATCTCATGGCAGCGCGCGAGCTGGACGCCGTCGTCGTCAGCGGCGCGGTGCATGGCAACCCCGCGATGTATTATCTGACCAACGGCGCGGGGCTGACGCGAGGTACGGTTGTGAAGAAGCGTGGTGCGGAGCCGTTGCTGATCGCCGCTCCGATGGAGCGCGAGGAGGCCCTGCACGCCGGAATGGCAGTGAAACTGACCACCGAATACGACTACGTTGGGTTGCTCCAGGCACATCAGGGCGAGCAGTTGGCGACCGATGTGGCCTATTATCAGCGCATCTTTGCTGATCAGGGCATTGCGGGGCGCGTAGGCTTCTACGGGATGGCCGATCAGGGGCGCGCTTTTGTCTTCCTGCGCGCCCTGCAGGCGGCGCTGCCCTCGCTGGAGGTGGTGGGCGAGTACGACACCGATCTGCTCACCGAGGCGCGCGCCACCAAGGACGCCGCCGAGGTGGCGCGCATCCGCGAGGTGGGCCGCCGGACGGTCGCCATTGTCGCGGAGACGGTCGCTTTCTTGCAGCAACACACGGCGGGCCACGATGAGACGCTGCGCCGCGCCGATGGCAGCGTGCTCAACGTGGGCGATGTCCACGCGCACATCCGCCGCCTCATCGCGCTGCAAGGGCTGGAAGATCCGCACGGCTTCACCTTCTCCACCGGGCGCGATGCCGGCATTCCTCACAGCAAGGGGACGCTCACCCGGCCCATGCGCCTGGGCGAGAGCATCGTCTTCGACATCTTCCTCTGCGAGGCCGGCGGCGGCTACTTCTTCGACATGACGCGCACCTTCTGCCTGGGTTACGCCCCCCCCGAGGTCGAGGAGGCCTACCGGGACGTGTACGAGTGCGTGGAGGAGATGAACGCTTCCTTCGAGGTGGGGCAGGAGACGAAGTATTACCAGCGCAAGACGTGCGAGTTCTTCGAGACACGCGACCATCCTAGCATCGGCAGCGACAGCCAGACGGAGAGCGGCTACGTCCACAGCCTGGGCCACGGCGTGGGATTGGCGATCCACGAGGAACCGTTCTTCGGCGACACCCCCACCAACACCAGCGTGATCGAAGCCGGCCACGTCTTCACCTGCGAGCCGGGGCTTTATTACCCGGAACGAGGTTTCGGCGTCCGTCTCGAGGACGTGATCTGGATCGATCCCGAAGGCGGCGTGCACAATCTGACCGATTATCCCAAGGAACTGGTCGTCGATCTGTAGCAGGGGAGAGACTCGTGACTCGAGAAATAATCGTCAAGGCCTCTATCCTGGACGATAAACACCTGGAACTCGACGAGGCGTTGCCAGACGATTTAGAGCAAAGGTTACTGGTACGTGTCACACCGTTGGACGCTCATCCCGATCAACGTCTAAGCGAGCTATCGGCATCGTATCAAACAGGCACACTCACTAAAAATAGGAAGACCGTTACCCTGGACGTCGAAGAAGCCAGAATGACTGCCAATCGCTTCATCGTCGAACAGCTAACAGATCGATTCTCTGCCGGGGAACCTAAACTGATCATTTTCCCTTTACGACCGCTTTGGGTTGTGCCCATCGAACTAAGTTACCCAAACGTCGGCAACGTAGGTGACGTTGGGATGTTGGTTGTAGATAGCGAACGCGCCACCGTCGTGGGATGGACGCCGACAGAAGAAATAGAAAATCAAGCCCGTCAACTCTACGAACTCCACCGCCATGAAATCGAAGCTGCCTTTTCGTAAAATCGTATTGCAAATGGAGAACAAATGACCCGCATTTTGGCGATCGAGACCTCGTGTGATGAGACCGCCGCCGCCGTCGTCAAGGACGGTCGGCAGATTCTCTCCAACGTCGTCGCCTCGCAGATCGAACTGCACGCCGAGTACGGCGGCGTTTTCCCGGAGATGGCCTCCCGCGCCCACGTCGAGGCGATCGTGCCCGTGATCGAACAGGCCATGCAGGAGGCCCACCTGGGGTATGACGACCTGGACGCCGTCGGCGTGACGTATGGCCCCGGGCTGGCGGGCTCGCTCCTGGTGGGCGTCAACGCGGCCAAAGGCTTGGCCCTAGGGCGCGGCTTGCCCCTGGTCGGCGTCAATCACATGGAAGCCCACATCTACGC
>DAOTXC010000115.1:0-2574 GCA_034435555.1 Anaerolineae bacterium | reverse complement strand
TCATGTTCCTTCGGCACACCACCGAGGATGAAAATGTAGGACAGGTTGGCAACCTGTCTTACGCTCAGGCTATTTTCTAGGGAGATTGACCCATGAATCCCTCTTTCGAGAAGATTGCCCCCGACGCGATCACTGACAATGTCTTTCAGCTCATCGGGCAGGATTGGATGCTCGTGACCGCCGGAACGCCCGACGACTTTAACACGATGACCGCCAGCTGGGGCGGATTGGGCGAGCTGTGGAACCGGCGCGTCGCGTTCGCCTTTGTGCGTCCGCAACGGTACACCTTCGAGTTCATGGAGCGCGCGCCCAGCTTCACGCTGAGCTTCTTCGCAGAGACCCACCGCGATGCGTTGAAATTCTGCGGAACCCACTCCGGGCGCAAGGTGGACAAGATGGCCGAGACCGGGCTAATTCCCGTGCCCACGCCGCTGGATAGCGTCGCCTTTGCGCAGGCGCGGCTCGTGCTCGTCTGCCGGAAGCTCTACGCGCAGGACATCGCTGGCGAGCACTTCATCGTGCCGGAGGTGCGGGAGGAGGTCTACCCCGCTGCCGACTATCACCGGCTCTACATAGGGGAGATTGTAGAGGTCTGGCGTCAGTAGCCGGTTGGAAAGCACAATTTTCGACAGGAGGGCATAGCATGACCATCATCACCCAAGAGCTACGACTCAACACCCGTGGGCATACGGATGTTCAGGACATCACGCTGTCCGTATCGCAGATTGTGCAGGATTCCCAGCTCAACAGCGGCATCGTCACCATCTTCTGCCCCGGCTCAACCGGCGGCCTTACCACCATCGAATATGAGCACGGCGTCATCACCGATCTAAAAGAGGTCCTGGATACCCTGGCCCCGCCCGACCGTGACTATCTGCACCATCAGCGGTGGGGCGACGACAACGGCCACTCGCACATCCGCGCGGCGCTCTTCGGCCCCTCGCTCGTCATCCCCTTCAGCGACCGGCAGCTCACGCTGGGAACCTGGCAGCAGATCGTCTTCATGGATTTCGACACCCGGCAGCGCAACCGCCGCTTGATCGTCCAGGTGATGGGAGAATAGCAAACCGGCCCCAGAATTGGGGCCGGTTAAATCGCTGGAAAGATCACGTCTCAGATTTCAGAGTGCGGCGCAATTGCAGGCAAGCGCACCAGGAAGACCTTGCCCGCGCCCTGTTCCTTCTCGACGAGTGTCAGCCGCCCTCCCAGCTCCGCGCTGAAGCGCTGGCAGGTCATCAGCTGCACCGAGAGGTCCATCTCGGTGAGGGAATTGCCCAGCTCCGCCGCCCGCGTGCGCGTGTGCGAGACCTCGATGATGAACCAGTCGCCGTTTTCTCCGTCCGTCTGGCGCGATACGGATAGCAGCAACGCGCCGGGATCAGCGTGCGCGACCGCCTCGAAGAGCAGACCCAGCACCACCCAGCGCACTACCGAGGGATTCGCCTGCATCGTTCCCAGTTCCCCCGCGCATTGTACTTCCAGCGCGTGGCCGTCAGCGCCAATCAACGGCTGGACGATGCTCAAGATGTCCCCCAGCAAGTCCGCCATCTCGAACTCGCCCTCGTAGAACTCCACCTTGGCCGCGTCCGCCTTAGCAACCTTGAAGGTATCATCAATCATCGAGAGCAACTTGTTGCCGGCGTTGTAAATGGAGGTGAGGTCTTCCTCCTGGAATTCGGTGATGGGGCCATCAATCCCCTTGAGCATGACCTTTGAGAAGCCGGTCACAGCGTTGATCGGCGTCTTGATGTCGTGGCCCATGCGGGTCATCGTGTCCATGTTGAATGCTCTGGTCTGGGCGCTCTTCTGCGCGAAGAAGCCCAGCGCAAGCGTAGCGAGCACCTCCACCAGCCGCGCTTGCAAGGCGAGCGCCATCTCTGCGGGGAGCGTCGTCGCCACCTGCTCCGCCAGCGCCCGCAACAGCGCGACCCACGGCTCCGGGTCGAGTTCTTTGAGCGCCGCCAGCGCCGCTCCCACTGCGCGGACTTCCTCGGCTGTGAAGGTCTCGGAGAGCAACGCCGCGACGGTCTGTTCCGCCCACGCGGAGGTCGCCAACCCTTCCTCGGCCCAGGCCGGGTTCAGCGGCGTCAACACCAAGGCCCAGGCGTCCGCCACCCGCGCGGTGAGTTCTGCTGCCAGTTGTGGGTCGTGCATCTCTGAATTCATAAATACTCCCTACTCAGGGCGTTGATCCAAAGCCATGCGCACGTCCACGGCCCACGCGCCCGCCCCGGCTGGCGCGACGATGAGCGGATTGATGTCCATCTCGGAGATGCAGGGGAGGTCGGACACGAGCTGCCCCACCCGCTGCAACGTCTCGACCACTACCGCCATGTCGCCGGGGGTCTGCCCTCGCACGCCTTGCATGATCTTGCCCGCAGCAGTCTCCAAAATCATATCCTGCGCATCTTGCGCGGCGAGCGGGGCCAGGCGGAAGGCCACGTCCTTGAAGACCTCCACGTAGATGCCACCCATGCCGAACATCAGCAGCGGCCCGAATTGCGGATCGCGCTGCATCCCCAGGATCACCTCCTGGCCCTGCGGCACCATCTTCTGGACCATCAGGGCGCGGTC
>DAOTXC010000114.1:0-20059 GCA_034435555.1 Anaerolineae bacterium | reverse complement strand
ATCTCCATCTGCGAGGTGTAGATGACGAGAAAGGCATACTCGGCGGCAGCGATAGGTTGCCCCAGCGCGGGGATGTAGCGGTTCTCGACCGAGGAAAAGAGGCCGGAGACTAGCGGGAAGATCAGCGCAATCGCCTGGGCGGGATGGCCGGCAAGCCGCTGGGCCAGGACGCTTGGCTCGTACCCCAGCACCTCCATCGCCTCCACAATGCGTGCCTGCGCCTCATCGGAGACGGGGCGCTTGCCGCTCAGCGCGTGTGAGACTGTGGTGGGGGAGACGCCCGCATAGGCCGCAACATCACGAATCGTTGGTTTGCTGGTTGATTTTCTTCGCATAGGGATAGCATATCAGAAGTCGGGCGGAATGCAAATTGGTATGCTCAAGTGATTTTGACTCAGGCCACATCCCTTTTCTCGTGCGCCAACGCCTTGACAGGGACGCCAACTGCGCCATAATGCTTTTGATCAACAAGATAAAGGAGCACAATATGTCTGCAATCGAGGTGAAACCCGGTATCTATTGGATTGGGGTGAATGACCGCACGACCGATCTTTTCGAGGGCCTCTGGCCGATCACGCGCGAGGGGGTCTCTTACAATGCCTATCTCATCAACGACGAACGCAAGGTGCTCATTGATCTGGCGAAAGACATCAAACTGAACGATTTCCTGGATCAGATTAGCCAGGTGATGGACCCGGCGGCGCTGGATTATATCATTGTCAACCACATGGAGCCGGATCACACCGGCGTTCTGCGCACGGTGCGGCGGATCGCGCCCAACGCGACGATTTTGGGCACGGCCAAGGCGCTGCAAATGTTGGAAGCTTACTACCAGATCACGGATAATGTCCGCGCCGTGGAGGATGGCGAGACTTTGTCGCTGGGCGAGCACACCTTGCAGTTCGTTGCCACGCCCTTCGTCCACTGGCCTGAGACGATGATGACCTACGAGACCTCGCAGCGGGTGCTCTTCTCATGCGATGGCTTTGGCGGCTATGGCGCGCTTCAGGGCGCGATCTTCGATGATCAATACGCCGATCTCTCCTTCTACGAGGCGGAGGCGCTGCGCTATTATGTCAACATCGTCGCGCTCTACCCGCGCCCGGTGCTCAAGGCGCTGGACAAGTTGCGGGATGTGCCCGTGGATGTGGTGGCCCCCTCCCACGGCTTGATCTGGCGCGGCTGTCCTGAGCGGATTATCGAGCTCTACGCGCGCTGGGCCGAGTACGCCACCGGCCCCGGCGATCCGAGCGTGACCTTGCTCTTTGGCACGATGTATGGCAACACCGAGGCAGTGGTGCAGGCTGTCGCCGAGGGGGTCGCGCGCGCCGGGGTGCGCGTGGAAGTCTTCGACGTGCGCCATGTGCATCCCAGCTACGTGCTCCCCTCGCTCTATCTGAACCGGGGCGTCCTCGTGGGCGCGCCCACCTACGAAGGTAAGCTCTTCCCGCCGATGGTGGACATGCTACACGCAGCCGAGCACAAGCGCATCTTCAACCGCAAGGCGGCCTACTTCGGCAGTTATGGCTGGAGCGGCGGGGCGCGGCGCGGCTTCTCGCAGCTGGCCGAGGCGTTGCGCTGGGATGTCACCGAGACGTGGGAGTTCCTCGGCGGTCCTACATCAGCCTTGTTGCAAGAGGGTGAGGCGTTCGGTTACAAGTTCGCCCAAGCGTTGCGCGAAGCATAAGCGCGCGAGGTAAAATTGACCAGGGGCGGCTGCTGCTGCCCCCGGTTTGTGTTAGCTTTATGGCTCGCGTAGGCGCGGCGGCGGACGGTAGCCCTCGATTTGCTGGCCTGGCATCCGGAATCCCAGCCGCGCCAGCACCCAGGCCGCCGTGAGGGTGGGGATCAATTGCGTGCCGGGGATGATCCCTTCGATGACTGTGACGCCTTTCAAAGCATCCAGCCCCAACTGGTGGAGCAGGAACCAGCTGAAGGGCGCTGCGAAAACGTCGAGGGCCATATCCAGCAGATCTAAGATGATGACGAGCACGAGCGGGACGTGCCGCAGCGTGGTGAATAAATCCGCCTGGGGCGGCACTTTGAGATTCTTGAGCTTGCGGTAAGCGAGCAGGAGCAGCAGGAGCGCCAGCCCCAAACTGCCGAGGATGACCAGCAACGCGATTTTCCCAATATCTGCCCAATCCATTAGTGACCTCCAAAGGTGGGATGCAGGCTGAGGCCGGCTTCGCCCAGCGCCAGGGCCACATCACCGGCGGCGACGCCCGCCACGCCGTGGCGCTGTCGGGCCAGCTCTCCCGCCAGGCCGTGCAGATAGGCCCCTGCGACGGCGGCCTCGAAGGGCGGCAGCCCCTGGGCGCGCAGCGCGACAATCGCGCCCGCCAGCACATCGCCTGTCCCGGCGGTTGCCAACGCGGCGTTGGCGAAGGGCAACACACTGGTGCGCCCATCCGGCGCGGCCACAATCGTGAACGCGCCCTTGAGCACGAGCGTCTGTCCCCACTCGGTGGCGCATCGCTGCGCGTAGCCTAGCCGATCCGCCTGAATCTCCGCCGTGCTCAGCTCTGTCAGCCGGGCCAGCTCGCCGGGATGGGGCGTGAGGATGCTTTCGGCGGGCAAGCGCGTGGGCCATTCCGGCAACTTCGCCAGCAGATTCAGCCCATCGGCATCAATGACCAGCGGTGGCAGCGAGGGGGGCGCGGACGCGGCAGGCGCTTGGGCCAGAAAGCCCGCGTTGCGCTTGGTGAGCGGCGCGCCCAGCAACGCCTGGATGAACTGCTCGGTTTCGGGCGCTTGCCCTAATCCTGGGCCGACCAGCAGCGCATCGTAAGTCGCGTAGCGATCAGCCAGAAGCGGGTGTGCGTTGGCCGTGAGCGCGCCGAGCGCGTGCGGGAGCAGCAGATAGGTCGCCTCCGGGACGAGGGGCGCGATGGCGCTGTGGAGGGAGCTCGCCAGCGCCAGCGTCACCAGTCCGGCCCCACTCCGCACGGCAGCCTGCGCCGCGAGCGCGGCAGCGCCGGTGTAGTTGGCCGAGCCGGCGACGATGAGCGCGCGCCCGAAGGTCCCTTTGTGCGCGTCGGCGGCGCGGGTGGGCAGCCAGGCCGCGACCTGTTGCGGCGTGGCGACAGTCGGGCCGGCGGCGGGCGGCGTGACGCTCGCCGGGATGCCGATCTCGGCGACGACGAGCTCGCCGCAGTGGCCGCCCCCTGGGAAGCGGAAGTGGCCCCACTTGGGCGCGGCGAAGGTCACGGTGAGATGCGCCGGGAGCGCCAGCGGGTCGAGCGCGCCCGTGTCGAAATCTAGCCCGGAGGGGCCATCCACAGCGACGATGATCGGGCGCGGCGGACGGATCGCGGGCGCGTTGAGCGTGGTGAGCAGGTGCGGGCGCTCCGCCAACGTCTTGCGCGCGGTGCGGAGGATGTCGGCAATAGTGCCGGTGAGGGGCGGGGTCGCGCCGGTCCCCAGCAGCGCGTCAATAAGGAAATGGGTGTGCGTGACCAGCTGCCGGAGCTCGCTCTGTTCAGAATCGTCCGTGGCGAGGACGACGGCAACCTTGCGCTCGAGGGCGCGCTGATAGACCGCGTCGGTCTGTGGATCGCGCGCGCGGCTGAGGTAGGCGGTTACATTGCCCCCGGCCTCCGTGAGATAGCGGGCGGTGACGAGGCCATCCCCGCCGTTGTTGCCCGGCCCCACCAGCACGAGGGCGCGCCGCCCCTTGAGGGTGTGACGCTTCAGCAGCGCGCGGGCCACGCCCTGTCCTGCCAGCTCCATCATCTGGGCGTATGTGTGTCCTGCCGCGTCCGCGGCCTGTTCCCAGGCCCGCATTTGGGCGACGTTGAGTATCTGCATAAATCCTCCAAACGAATCGGCGAGTCAGCGAATCAGCGAATCGGCGAATCAAAAAATCAGTGAATCAGTGATCCAAGTGATCCAGCGTCTGTCGGACGTAGTCGAGCGCGGTCTCCTGCGGAACGATCTCGCGCTCCGTGCTGGTGCGCAGTTTGGCTTCGATGCCGCCCTGGGCCAGCGAACGCTGGCTCACGGTGAGGCGCAGCGGGATGCCGATGAGGTCCGCGTCGTTGAATTTGACGCCGGCGCGCTCGTCGCGGTCATCGTAGAGCACCTCGATGCCGGCGGCCTGCAGCTCGGCGTAGAGCGCCTCGGCAGCGGCGGCGGTCTCCGGTTGGCCCGGCAGCAGCACGAGGTGAACGTGGTAGGGAGCGACAGCAAGCGGCAAGCAGAGGCCGTGCTCGTCGTGATGCGCTTCAGCGATGCAGGCGAGCAGCCGCCCCACGCCGATGCCGTAGGACCCCATCACGATGGGGCGCGCTTCTCCCTCGGCGCTCTGATAGGTCGCGCCGACGGCGGCGGTGTAGCGTGTGCCGAGTTTGAAGATGTTGCCCACCTCCACGCCGCGCGATTCGAGTAGCGGCGCGCCGCAGTTGGGGCAGGCGTCCCCCGCCTGGGCCGCGACGATGTCGGTGACGATGTCGGCTTGCAGGTCGCGCCCGAAGTTGACGTTGCGCAGGTGGTAGCCTTCCTCATTGGCCCCGGCGACGAGATTGGGCGACTTTGTCACCAGCTCATCCACGACGATGAGCGCATCGCGCACGTTGCGTGGCGAGGCGTAGCCGGGCACCGCGCCGCAGGCTTCGATCTCCTCATCGTGGGCGGGGCGTAGCTCGCGGGCCTGGATCGCGTTGGCGAGCTTCGTCTCGTTGAGCTGCCTATCGCCCCGCACGACGCTGAAGACCAATTTCTCTTCGATGCCCGTTGCGGTGGGCAGCGTGGCGACCATGAAGACGGCCTTGGCCGTCTGCGCAGGCGTGATGCCGAGGTAGGCCGCCAGCGCCTCGATGGTGGTGACGCCGGGGGTGGCGACCTTTTCCAGCGGCGCGGGCGCTTCCTCCGGTGGGAGCGGCTTGCGGATGCGCGCGATCTGGCGGTTGGCGCTGTACTCGCAGGCGGGGCAATGCAGGATCGTGTCCTCGCCGATGGGGGTGAGGTACATGTACTCGTGGGCCATGCTCCCCCCCATCATGCCCACATCGGAGGCGATGGCGATGACGGGCAGGCCGCACCGCTGGAAGATGCGGAAATAGGCGTCATAGTGGGCGCGGTACTGGGCGTCGAGACCGGCTTCGTCGGCGTCGAGGCTGTAGCTATCCAGCATGGTGAACTCGCGCACGCGGATCAGCCCGGCGCGAGGGCGGGGGTCGTCGCGCCACTTGGTCTGCAGGTGATAGATGAGCTGCGGCAGCTGGCGGTAGGAGTGGATCTCGCGGCGGGCGAGGTCGGCGACGACCTCCTCATGGGTCATCGCTAGCACCATGTCGCGCCCGGAGCGATCCTGGAAGCGGCCCATCTCAGCGCCGATGGCCTCCCAGCGCCCGGTCGCCTGCCAGACTTCGGCGGGATGGACGACAGGCATGGTCAGCTCCTGCCCGCCGATGGCGTCCATCTCCTCGCGCAGGATAGTTTCGATTTTGTGGAGGGCGCGGCGGGCGAGCGGCAGGTAGCTGAAGATGCCCGCATCTAGCTGGCGGATGTAGCCTGCACGGAGCAGCAGGCGGTGGCTGGCGACCTCGGCCTCGGTTGGGTCGTCGCGGAGGGTCTGGCTGAACAGTTGACTCATGCGCATGTCGGTAAACTCCTTGTGTCGGTGTCAGCGCCTTTGTACTATGGATTGGGCGGAAATCAAATGAATCTCATCTGATGCCGCGTGGTCAGGGCTGGTGCGCGTGGTGTTGGGCAGCGCGGGGGGCGGCGCGCAACAGTTCGAGGGCGTGGGGGAGGGCGGGAAGGATGACGCGCAGGTTCTCGGTCGCGCCTTTGGGGCTGCCCGGCAGGTTGACGATGAGGGTGTGGCCCCGGATGCCGCAGACGGCGCGCGAGAGCATGGCGTGGGGCGTGATGTGGAGGGAGGCCGCGCGCATCGCCTCAGCGAGGCCGGGGGCCTCGCGCTCGATGACATCGCGGGTGGCTTCGGGGGTGACATCGGTGGGAGCGAAGCCGGTGCCGCCGGTGATGAGGATCAGGTCAACCGCGTCCTCATCGGCCCAGACGCGCAGCTGGGCGGTCAGTTGGGCGCGGTCGTCGGGGAGGATCGCAGTGGTGAGTGCCGCAGTGGGGAAAGCCTCGCGCGTGAGGGCAGCGATGGCGGGGCCGCTGCTGTCCACGTACTCGCCTGCTGCGGCGCGGTCGCTGGCGGTGAGGATGGCAATGTGCAATGAGCGCGTCATGGGCTTCCTCGCGGGATGATTTTCGCGCCCACGGCGCTCAAGGCCGTGGGCGCGTCATGGGTGCGGTTAGTCCTCGCCGATCAGTTCGGCCCAGGGGCCGTGGAGGCCCTCTTCGGTCACGCCGTAGTAGGTGCGGATTTTGTTGCCGTCACGTTGGACGAGATCGTAGCGCGTCTGGTTGCGATGTTTCCGGCGCTTCCAGAGGCCCAGATCGCCGACCCAGTGGACCTGATCGGGCTTCACGGGGTTGTTTTCCGCCTCTTCGATGGCGTAGCGCCAGAGGTTGCGCGCAGAGCGGCGGGTGACATTGTTCACGAGGTTGTTGTTCCGCAGGTCGTTCATGGTGTAGTAGCGGGTCTTGTTGCGGTCCTCGGTGTTGGCGATTTCGACGCCGGTACGCGGCGGATCAATGGTTCCGATCTTTTTGGACGTTCCCTTACCCTGTGGAGGGGGATCGCTCTTTGGGGTGGGCGTGAGGGTGGGGGCTGCGCCTTTCCCTCGGCGGACGAGCTCGACGATCTCATCGCGTACAGCGAGGGTGGTCTCGGCTTCGGTGCGGACGTAGATTTGGCTATCGTCCATGGTGTAAGGGGGTTCCTTGCCGCGCGGCACAACCACGCGCGCGATTTTGACCCCCTGGCTCTCTTTCTCATCCACAGTGATGTTGAGGGCGGGAGTGATGCGCTCCTGGATTTGGGATTGCAGGCTGTTGATGGCCCGTGTTGCGCTCTTGCCCACACCGACAGGCGGTTTGTTGGCGTCATCGGAGATGCCGATGTAGAGGGTGCCGCCATTGGTATTGGCGAAGGCGCAGACATCGGCGACGATGGCATCGAGGTAGCCGCCACGCTTGCTGTATTGTTCGTGGAATTCCTGCACAATGTTAGGCCCTTCTTTGCGGGCAGCCTGGATGTGGTCGAAAGGTTGCGAAGCGCGGGGGCGATAAGGGCGGGTCCGGGTGAAGTCCTCGCCGAGGAAGACATTGCGCAGCTCCTCGAAGGATCGCTCCGGGAGCAGAATTTCGGTCACGCGGTCGCCCAGGCCGAGGTGTCGCTTATCATTGGGGTCGCCGATAAGCCGGTGCGAATCGGAACCCTGGATGCAGTGCATCCGGCGCGGATACTCGGGCTTGGAGCCGTCGAAAAAGCGGGCGGTGGTGCGCTTGCTGCGCTTCTCCAGGTCGGTGACTTCGAGGGCGTGGAGGTGGGGGTCTTGGGTGTAGGCGATGCGAGTCTGCCCGCCGAAGCGGACGCCCTGCAGGGCGACGCCGTGGTTGGAGTTGGCATGGGCAGCGATGGCGATACCTCCCGCCTCGTCAATGACCTCGTACGCTTTGAGGACGTCGCTGGTCGCGCCTACATCGGTTGCGCCCGTGTCAAGCTTCTCGGAGGGGATGTTGAGCTCCAGCAGCAAGAATTCCAGATCGCGCACGTTGGTGTTTGGGGGGAAGATGCCGAGGATGTGGAACCCCAGGGTGGCGGTGAATTCAAAGCCGGGGAGCACGAGCAGCTTCTCGAGCAGCCGCCGATATTCTTTGAGGCGATGCATCTCATCGTTTTGGAGGCGATTCAGCCGTTCCAGGAGTTCTAGATTTTCGATCTCATCCTGGAGCTGACGGTAGCCGGCCACGGTGTTATGGTCAGTAAGGGCGATGATGTCCAGGCCCTTGCGCTCGGCTTCCTGGAGCATCTCCAGGATGGTCACGTCCGGTTGTTGATAATCGGACGAAGCCGGCGTGTGAATGTGTACATCTACTTTGTACCATTGATTTTGGGTACTGTTACGACTTCTCTTTCTTCTTCGTGTCATCTTTCTCTTTCCTGTGTTATAGACTCAGGAAGTGAGAACGACGTGCGCAGGAAGCTATCTCCCATAGGAGCGGGCGTGTGCCGGGTAAGGGCTAAGCCTGCCATGGGGTATGGCATGAGCGGGCTTTTCGTATTTGCAGGATGGCTTCATGTGGAGGCGCTGTTGGCTGTCAACAGGTTTTGGATGCGCTCCAGTAAATCTGCCGGACGGAAGGGCTTGAGAATGAAATCATCCGCACCTGCCGCAAGGCACTCAGTCTTGCGGTCCATCCCAGAGGCCATCAATATCGGGATGTGCTGGAGTTGCGGATCGGTCTTCAAATCACTTAGGGTTTGCAATGCATCGCCGCCGGATAGGTGTACGTCCATCAGGATTAAGTCCGGTAGCTCTCGTTGTACCAGGGGTACAATTTGTTCCGGTTTACTCACCGTCAGGGCTTCATCGCCCTCTAATTTCAATAGGGTAGTGAGCAATCCCAACATGACACTATCATCATCGGCGATGAGAATTCTAGCCATTTAGATTCCGCTCCTGGGTAAAATACGAGAAAGTTGCGCTGTGTGCGTTGTCGCTATCACTTCGGCCATCCGGGCAGGGGCGCGTTGCGCGGCTGCTGTTTTGAGGATGGCGTGTTGTCCAATTCTTTCTCTTCTCTATGGGGGAGGTGTTCACGATGTAGTGTACCGCACGCGGGGCAATGACCTTTGATGGCAAGGTAAATAGGCCCGAAAATATCTGGCTGCGCGGGGAATACACCTCCGAGGTTGGCAATCTGTTGCCAATGTAGTCAAATGTTGTGAAGCCAGGGAGCGCGTGAGCGCGTCCGATAAGCATCGGAGGCATGGTGACAACTGGGAGGTGGCCTGGACGCGCTGGCTGCCAGCTACGCAACGCGCTATCCCCACTCTGTTCGTGAGGCCAATCCTTTCGCAGTTTCACGAGATGTTCCCTTTCCTTTTCAACATTAGCACGACAAAAACCTGCTTTATATTGTACCACACTTTGCTTGATTGCATAGAGCGACAATGCAATCAAGTGCGCTTTATGCTGAAAGTCCGTTTTGCGCTTGACTTTTCTAAGAACCTCGCCTACAATTAGGCATGTACGCAGAGTTCGGATTGGCTGGGCTCGATTTCTCATCTAAAAACTAAGTTAAGGAGAGGAGTTTTGATCATGGAACAACCTGATATGGTTTCCCCGCAGATGGATTTGACGGATGACGACAAGCTGTGGTCTTTGTTGAGCTGGATTTTCGCCCCGTTGGTTTCCATCATCGTGCTATTGCTGGAAGACAAGAAGGCCCGACCCTTCATCAAGTACAATGCGATCCAGTCGCTCGTCTTGGGTGGGTTGATCGTCGTTCTGTCAACAGTGACCGTCGGCTTTGGTTGTCTGTTGTTGTGGATTCCGTGGGTCTACGCGATCTACTTGGGGATTCAATCCTACCAGGGTAACTGGGTGGAAGTGCCGGTTCTGACCGATTTTTGCAAGAAGCAGGGCTGGCTCTAAACGCATTACCGCGCACATGAGCGGCTTCCCTCACGAGGGAAGCCGCTTTTTTGACGCCCCCTTTCGCTGTGGTATACTGGCTCGGTCGCAGATGCACATCTGTGATCGAGCTCTTGGGAGGAACTGGATATTGTGAGGATGACTTTGGGCCGCAAACATTGGGAGCTGGCCCCGACAGCGCCCCCGGTACTTTTCGACCGTTTCCGCGATTTGCACCCGCTCGTGGTACAAGTATTGTACAATCGCGGTCTCACCGACCTCGCGGAGGTGACGGCCTTCCTCGCTGGGGAGGTCATCTCCGACAATCCCTTCCAGCTGCGTGGCGTCGAGCAGGCCGTCACGCTGATCCGCCGGCGGATCCAGGAGGGCGCGTCCATCGCAGTCTACGGCGATTACGATGTTGACGGTGTCACCGCCACGGCGATCCTTGTGCAGACGCTCACCGCCCTGGGCGCACAGGTCACGCCCTACATCCCCGACCGCCTGGAGGAGGGCTACGGCCTCAACGTCGAGGCGCTGACGCAACTGGCGCAACAGGGCACGCGCCTGCTCATCACCGTTGATTGTGGCATCCGCTCCCTGGAGGAGGTGGCCCATGCGCGCGCCCAGGGGATGTCCGTCATCGTCACCGACCATCATCACGTAGGGGCGGCGCTGCCCCAGGCCGAGGCAGTCATCAACCCCCGGCAGCCGGGCTGCCCCTATCCCAGCAAGGATTTGGCCGGGGCAGGGGTGGCCTTCAAACTGGCGCAGGCCCTGCTGCGCGCCAATCACAAGGTTCCGTTGCCCACCACCGCAGCAGAGCTCTCCGAGGAGGCGCTGCTCGATCTGGTCGCCCTGGGCACGATCGCCGATATGGTCCCGCTGTTGGGCGAGAACCATGTGCTCACGCGCCGGGGGATGGCCCGGCTCAATCGGGGGCAACGTCCGGGGCTGGCCGCGCTCATTGACGTGAGCGGATTGGAGCCAGGACAGATCACCGCCACGACCGTCAGCTTCCAGTTGTCGCCGCGCCTCAACGCTGCCGGGCGCATCAGCGATGCGGTGACGGCCTTGCAGCTCTTGCTCGCGCCCGATCTGGGGGCGGCCTTGCCGCTGGCGCAGGAGCTGGATCGTCTCAACCGCGAGCGGCAGGACCTCACCCAAGTTGTACACGAACACGCGCAGGCGCTCATCGCCGCGCAGGAGGAAGAGCCGTTGTTGCTTTTCGCTGCCTCATCGGAGTTCCCCGTGGGGATTTTGGGCCTGGCGGCGGGCCGCTTGTTGGATCGCTTCTACCGCCCCGTGGTCGTCGTGGAGCAGGGCGAGGTGTTCAGCAAGGGGTCGGCGCGCTCCATCCCCGAATTTCACATCACCGAGGCGCTCGACAGCGTCGCGCCGCTGCTGGAGCGCTACGGCGGCCACGCGGCGGCGGCGGGCTTCACCATCCGCACTGAACGCCTGCCCCAGTTGCGCGCGCGCTTGCAGACACTCGCGGAGGCGCAACTGCGCGAATTGAATCTCCGCCCGCAATTGTTCGCCGATGCCGAGCTGCCCCTGGAGCAGCTCTCGTGGGACGTGCTGGCGGCGCTTGAGATGTTGGCCCCCTTCGGCTACGGCAACCCGCGACCGGTGCTCGTCAGCCGGCGGGTGCGCGTGCTCCACGCGCGGACGGTCGGCGCGGAGGGGCGGCACCTCAAGCTCTTCCTGGGCGACCAGGGCGGCCACAGTTGGGATGCCATCGCCTTCCGCCAGGGCGATTGGATGGGCCGCTTGCCGCAGTACATTGATGTGGCCTACGTGCTGGAGCGCAATGAGTGGAACGGCAACGTTCGTTTGCAGCTCAACGTCAAAGACATCCATGCCTCAGGAGGCGAATGATGCGTTTACTGGTGACAGGTGCGGCAGGATTCATCGGCAGCCATGTGGCGGAACTGCTGTTGCAGCGCGGCGATACCGTCGCCGGGCTGGATAATTTTAACGACTACTACAATCCAGCGCAAAAGCGGGACAACGCGGCGCTGCTGGCCCACTATCCCGGCTTCACCATGCACGAGCGCGACCTGCGCGATGAGGCGACTATGGCACACGTCGTCGCGGAAGGGCGTTTTGATGCGATCATTCACCTCGCGGCGATGGCGGGCGTGCGCTATTCCATCGAGCGCGCGCCGCTCTACGTGGATGTCAATGTGCGCGGCTCGGTCAATCTGTTGGAGGCCGCCCGCAAAAGCGGCGTGCCGCACTTCGTCTTCGCTTCCACCTCCTCAGTCTATGGCAAGACCGAGGAGGTGCCCTTCCGCGAGGACGATCCGCTAGGCAAGCCGTTAGCGCCATACCCCGCCACCAAGCTGGCGGTCGAGGTGCTGGGGCACGCCTATCACAACATGTTCGAGCTGTCGTTCACGGCGCTGCGCTTCTTCAGCGTCTACGGCCCGCGCGGTCGCCCCGACATGATGCCCTACCACATCACCGATTGCGTGGTGCATGATCGAACTTTTCAGCTTTATGACGCGGGCGAGATGCACCGCGATTGGACCTATGTAGGCGACATCGCGCGCGGTGTCGTCGCAGCGGCGGAGCGCCCGCTGGGCTACGAGTGCATCAACCTGGGGCGCGGCGAGCCGGTGCGGATGGCCGATTTTGTTGCGCTCATCGAGCAGCTGGTGGGCAAGTCGGCCCGGATGGAGACGCCACCGGCCCCGCCCAGCGAGCCGCCCATCACCTACGCCGATATTTCCAAAGCGCGGCGTTTGCTGGCGTATGCACCCCAGACCCCCGTCGAGGAGGGGCTGGCGCATTTCTGGACGTGGTATAAGCACGCGCGAATGTGAGAAGGAACGATGCAGACGATTACTATCACCGGTGAGCATTTGATTATGGAAGATGTCGCTGCTGTGGCGCGGGGGGCGCAGGCTACCCTCTCGCCCATCGCTGTGGAGGCGATGGAGCGCTCGTGGCAGGGCGTGCAGACCTTGCTGGCGCGAGGCGAGATCGCCTACGGCATCACTACGGGCTTCGGGGCCTTCAAGGGGCGGATTATCCCCCAGCACGAGGTAGCGGCCTTGCAGCGCAATCTCATCTTGAGCCACGCCGCCGGCGTCGGCCCGGACCTGGACGCGGCGACGGTGCGCGCGATCATCGCGGTGCGGGCCAACACCCTGGCGATGGGCCATTCCGGTATCCGCCCGCAGACGGTGGCGGCGCTGCTGGAGCTGCTCAATCGGGGCGTGCTGCCGCGCATTCCCGCCTACGGCTCCGTGGGCGCGAGCGGCGATTTGGCCCCGTTGGCGCATCTGGCTTGCGTCCTCATCGGCGAGGGGGAGGCCCACTACGAGGGCGAATTGCTCCCCGGCGGCGAGGCGCTGCGCCGCGCCGGCCTCGAGCCGGTCGTGCTGGAGGCGAAGGAGGGGCTGGCCCTCATCAACGGCACGACCGTCATCACAACCATTGGCGCGTTGGTCACGTTGCGGGCCGAGAATCTGATCCGCGCGGCGTACATTGCCGGGGCGCTCTCACTGGAGGCGCTACGCGGCACGCCGGCGGCCTTCGACGCGCGCGTCCATCTCATCCGCCCGCATCCCCGGCAGGTGGATGGCGCTGCCTATCTGCGGCGGCTCCTGGCAGGCAGCACTTGCGTCCGCCCCCACGACCCACGCGACATTCAGGACGCTTACAGCCTGCGCTGTATGCCCCAGGTGCATGGTGCAATTTGCGATACAATCTCCTATGCGCGGTGGGCGTTGGAGATCGAGCTCAACGCCGTCACCGACAATCCGCTCATCTTCTTCGAGGACGATGGCAGCCCGACGGTCATCTCCGGCGGTAACTTCCACGCGGAGCCGGTGGCGCTGGCGCTCGATTATCTCAAGCTGGGTCTGGCTGATCTGGGCAACATCAGCGAACGGCGCACGGCGCGCCTGGTGGACGAATCGCTCAGCAATGGTTTGCCGCCCTTCCTCACGCGCTACGGCGGGTTGGAGAGCGGCCTCATGTTGGCGCAGTACACGGCGGCGGCGCTGGCCTCGGAGAACAAGGTGCTGGCGCACCCTTCCACCGCCGATACGATCCCCACCTCGGCCAACACGGAGGATCATGTGAGCATGGGCGCGAATGCGGCGCACCACGCGCGGCAGGTCTTGGAGAACGTCGAGACGATTGTCGCCATCGAGCTCCTGGCGGCGGCGCAGGGGGTGGACTTCCGCTGTGAGCAGCTGGGATCGTCGGCGCAGCTGGGGAAGGGGACGCGCGCTGCCTACGACTGTTTGCGCGAGCACGTGCCCTTCCTGGAGCACGACAGGACGCTGTCGCCGTTGATCGAGGCGGCGCGGGCGTTGATCGCCAGTGGAGAGCTGGTCGAGACCGTGGAGGCGGCGCTCTAACAATGCCCTTGCGCGTATTGGTCACGGGCGCGACCGGCTGTGTGGGCGCGAACATCGTTGAGGCGCTGCTGGATAACGGCTACACCGTCCGCGCTCTGCGGCGGGCTTCCTCGCGGCTGGATGCGCTGACGGGATTGGAGCCGGCGTTCGTGGTCGGCGACGTCACCGATTACGACTCGCTGGCGGCGGCGATGGCCGGCTGCCAGCTGGTCTTCCACGCGGCGGCGATCTCCCAGTACTGGCGCAACTCCCGCGAGCTGCTCTACCGGGTCAACGTCGAGGGCACGCGCAATGTCCTTCGGGCAGCGCAGTCCCAGGGTGTCGAGCGGGTGATCTTCACGAGCTCCGTCGCGGTTTTGGGCGTCCCCACGCGCCCCGGCCAGCAGCTCGATGAGACGGCGTCCTTTAACCTTTCGCCGCGTCGCTTCCCCTACGGGCACAGCAAAGTCCTGGCCGAAGCCGAGGTGCAGCGGGCCGTCGCGGCGGGGCTGGACGCGGTCATCGTCAACCCCGTCTCGGTGATCGGCCAGCGCGATGTGTACTTCGTGGGGGGCGAGATTTTGCGCATGGCGACTCAGGGCCGCTTGCGCGTCGCCCCGCCGGGGGGGATGGGCGTGGTCTCGGCCAGGGCGGTCGGGCTGGGGCATCTGCTCGCTGCCGAGCGGGGCGTGACCGGCGAGCGCTATCTGCTCAACGGCGAGAACCTCTCCCATCGCGCGCTGCTGGAGATCGTCGCGGAGGTGACGGGCGCGCGCCCGCCGCAGTGGGTCGCTCCCCGTCCGCTGATGGGGATCGCGGCGGCGCTGGTGGACGTGTGGAATCGCTTGCGCCGGCGCCCGCCCCTGGTCGAGGGCAATCAGCTGCGGTTGAGCGCCCGCGAGATGTACTTCGATGGCAGCAAGGCGCGGCAAGAGCTGGACTTCGCGCCGATCCCCGCGCGCGCCGCCGTCGAGGAGGCGTGGCGCTGGTATCGTCAGCAGGGCATGTTATGATAGCTGCATGGAACTGAAGCCCGCGCGTTCATCTTATCGTCGGCGACAGCGCTCCGTCTTCTGGCGGGTGCTGATCCTGTTGGCGCTGGTTTTCATCGGCGGCTACATAGTCTACAACAGCTGGTGGACCGAGACCGGCCCGCTGCCGCTCTCCAACACCCCCACGTTGGCGCCGACCCCGACCCGTTCAGCGGTGGTCTGGTCTGCCAGCGGCGACGAGCTCTATTGGAGCGGCAACGTCAGCGAGGCGATTGTGGCCTACAGCGAGGCGTTGGCGCTCGACCCTGATCAGCCGGCGCTGTACGTCAGGCTGGCCCGCCTGTTGACGATCTTTGGCCGACCGGAGCGGGGCCTGGAGATGGCCCGCGCTGCGCTGCGCTATAATTCGGAAGATCCCACGGCCTGGGTCGCGCTGTGCATGGCCTACGACTGGTTGGGCTTTGCCCAGGAGGCGATCCCTCATTGCCAGCGGGCTGTCAACCTCGATCCCACCTACGCGGAGGCCTATGCCTATCTGGCCGAGGCGTACATTGACGATGGACAGTGGTTCAATGCCAACGAGACCATCCAAATCGCCTTGACGCTCGATCCCAACAGCGTGGATGTATTGCGCAACTACGGCTACGTGCTGGAGTTGCAGGGGAATTACACCGCCGCGCTGGCGGCCTATCAGGAAGGGCTGCTGTATCATCCGGGCATGGCGCATCTGCACCTGGCGATTGGGCGCAATGCCCAGGTGTTGGGGAACTACGCGCTGGCAGAGGAGAGTTTCCTGGCGGCAACGGAGCTGGACCCCGGCAACGCCGCCGCGTGGGATTTGTTGGCCTGGCTATACCTGCTCTCTGGCGATTACGTGCAGGCGCAGACCAGTTTCGAGCGGGCCATCGAGGTGGAGCCGACCTATGCGCGCGCGCACGCGCGGCTCGGCACGCTCTTCTTCCAGCGCCGCAACTATGAGGACGCAATCCCGGCCTTCCGCGAGGGCGTCCGGTATGGGGAGGCGCGACAGCGTCGTCGCGTCGTCTTCTTCACCGTCACCCTGGAGGATGCGGGGCAGATCGGCGAGGCCCCCGCCGGGCAGACCGCTTTCCGCGCGGAATTCGCCCATCCGTATGATTTTGAGATGCCACTACGGGCCGCTGTGCAGCCCACGGAAGATTATCCGTATTTGCAGGGGATGGTGCGCTTCAACGTGATGAACGGGCGCTACGTCATCCGCCTGGAGGGCCTGCCCGATCCGCCGCCGGGCAAGGTCTACGTGGGCTGGTTCGAGCGGTTGCGCACGCCGGCAGGAGCGCAGGTGCGCACCGCCCCCCTCGTCCCGACGGTGGGCCGTGTGGAGCTGACCGGCTCGACCGGCCCGGTGCGCGGGCCGGCCATCGAGACGTACTACACATTGGCGCTCTGCCACTATTTCCTGGATGAATGTAGCGAGGCGCAGCCCTATATTGACATCGCCCTGGCGATTGATCCGCAGGATGCCAACGCCCAGCAGACGTGGCGGCTCTGTAATCCTTAGCGGGCGGCGGCGATGAAAGCCTGGCGCGCCGTGGGACGCAGGATGTTGCCGTGGCTGACGCTGGTATTGGCGCTGGCGTGGAGCTATCGGCGGTTGCTGTGGGGCTGGGGCCTCGCGGGCGGCGATCTGCAGCTGTACTTCTTCCCCTATTGGACGGCGGCGGCGCGGGCCTTCCAGTCCGGCGCGCTCCCCTGGTGGAATTCGCACCTCTTTGCGGGCGCGCCGCTGCTGGCGAACTCGCAGGTGGGCTTCTTCTATCCCCTGAACTGGCCCCTGTGGCTGCTCTCCGGCTCTGATTTGACGGGCATGGCGCGGACGCTGCATCTCAGCGTCCTGGTGCATCTGGCGCTGGCGGCGCTCAACGCCGCTGTGCTGGCGCGGCGTCTGGGCGCGAGCGCGTGGGGGAGCGCCCTGGCGGGCCTGCTCTATGCCGGGAGCGGCTACCTCGGCGTGCAGGTGGAGCATCTCAACCAGCTGCAAGGGCTGGCGTGGCTGCCGTTGGCGCTCTTGCCGGTGGAAAGTGGCCCGGTCGCGCCGATCAACGTGCTGGCGTACACTCTGTTGTTGCTCGCAGGCCACACGCAGACCGCGTTCATCGCGGCGGTGGGGGCCGTCACCTTTCACGGCGCGCTCTGGATTTTGCAAGCGTCAAGTCACAAGCCGCAAGCCACAAGCGGCAGGCTTTTTACGCATTACGCATCACGCATTACGCATTATGTTTTACGTCTCACCCCCTTCGCCCTCGCGGGCCTCATCGCGGCGGTGCAACTGTGGCCCACGCTCGAGCTCTCCCGGCTCTCGATGCGGGCGACGGGGCTGCCCTGGCGCGAGGCGGTCTCCTTCTCGCTGCTGCCGTGGGAGTTGCCGCGCGCCCTGCTCCCGCCCTATCTGACGCCGCTGCTGCTGCCGGAGGGCGTGGCCTACCTCGGCCTGGTGGGGCTGGCGCTGGCGGGATGGGGCCTCTGGCGCGGATGGCGCACGCGCAACGCGACGGGGTTGGCATTGACGGCGCTCGCCGGGGTGGGGCTGTTTCTGGCCCTGGGCGGATACAACCCGCTCTACCTGGCGGCGGTGCGCCTGGGCGCGCCTGGGTTGGCGCACTTCCGTGCGCCGGCGCGCTTCCTGGCGCTCTACGTGCTGGCGGGCGCGCTCCTGGCGGGCCTGGCGCTCGATGAGGTGCGCGTACGGATCAAGGCGCGCGCAGCAGCGCTGTGCGGATTGGCGGCGCTGGAGCTGCTCTTCTGCGCCGAGCGCCTGCCTCACGCCGACGCGACGGCGCTCCGCGCTTATACCGATCTTCGCCCGGCCACGGCGCAGCTCCTCGCGGCGACGCGCGCGCAACTGGCGGAAGGGCAGCCTCCCGGTCGCTTCCTCAGCATCTCGCAGGTGCGCTTCGATCCGGGGGACAAGCCGGAGATTGAGGCCACCTATGCGGCGCTCTCCCCCGATGCGCTGTGGGCCTACCTCGTGGCGGCGAAGAACCGCGAGGTGCTCTCGCCGAACCTGCCGCTCGCCTTCGAGGTCTTCGCCGTGGACGGGTACGATGGCGGCGTCTTGCCCTTGCAGCACTACGCGACCTTCTCGCGCCTGCTGCTGCCGGAGGGGACGCTCGATGGGCGGCTCCGCGAGAATTTGCAGGCGATCCCGGAAGGGCGCTGGCTTTCGCTCCTGGGGGTGCAGTACCTCATCACGGATAAGACCGGTGACGCCTGGGCCGATGGCATCTTCTATGACCGGCAGTTCCAGCCGACGCTCGCGCCCGGTGAGGCGCTGACGCTTGCCTGGCTCCCGGCGGATTTCGAGGCGGACGCGCTGGGCCTGCTCTACGCGGGCAGCGGCGAGGTATCCGTGACGCTGTCCGATGGGACGGTGCGCGCCTTCGAGCTCCCAGCGGCGGCGGAGGTGGGGACGCCCACGCGCCTTCCCTGGCCGCCGCCCGCGACGCCGCACGCGATCACCCTGCGGGCTGGCTCAACGCCGTTGACGCTCTCTGGCGCGAGCCTGCTCGATACGCGGGTGGACGCCTTCTATCCGCTGGTGCTCTCCGACCGCTTCCGGCTGATCCACTCCGGCGATGTGAAGCTCTACGAGAATCTGGCGGTTTTGCCGCGTGCTTTTCTCGTCCAGGCGGCGACGTGCGCGCCCGATGATGGGGCGGCGCTGGCGCTCCTCTCCGCACCCGATTTCGACCCTGCGGCGATGGTCGTGTTGGCCGAGTGTCCAGCGCCGTCAGCGGAGCTGCCGTCCTCTGCAACAGTGGGCGCTGTGGAGGTGCTTTTGTATGCCGCCGGGCGGGTGGAACTGAGCGTGCGGACGGACGCGGCGGCCTATCTGGTGCTGGCCGAGGCCTGGTATCCCGGCTGGGAGGCGACGCTCGCCCCGGTGGAGGGCGGCGCGGTGGCCGTGCCTGTAACCGCGCCCACCACGCGCGCCGACGTGCTTTTCCAGGCAACGCCGATTCCCGCCGGCAATTGGCGGGTCACGTTTGCCTATCGGCCCCGAGGGTGGCCGCTTCCCGTGGCCCTGAGCGCGCTGGGTATGTTGGGGTTGGCGCTCTGTGCCTGGTGGCAAAAGCGCGCAAATATCCTCTGACTCTACTGAAGAAAGGCTTTCTAACCGCAGAGAGCGCAAAGAATGCTAAGTTAAGTTTAAAATTATTAAACGTTCGAGACGTAAACCTCAAGAATCAGTAGATCTAATTTTGCTTGGTCTGGATCGTCAGATCCAGACCGGGAACGGGGATCTGACGATCCCCATGGAGCATTTTTCGATCTACTGAGAATGTCAAGTTTTCTCTGCGCTCTCTGCGTCCTTTGCGGTTAATTTCACCTTCTTTCAGGGGAGCCATACTCTAAAAAATAGTCATACTCTGCTTCGTTCATCACGCGGACTAGGACAGCGTGGCATAAATAGCTCCCCAGTTAAAGTTACTTGAAGGGGAGCGCCGCTCCCCTCTGAGCCTGGCTAACTGGGTAAAGACTTTTGCCGCGTTGTATTAGGCCGTCCGCGATGCATCGCCCTGCTGTCGAGTAAAATTGACTACCTACGCAATCCACATATACTAAAGATGTCATCAATTTCTGGAGGTGGTATTATGTATGACAGCGTCTTTGGTAGGGTGGATGTCGTTCCCCAGTTTGTGGACTGTGATCATGCGCAGGGGCATTTTGAAGGCCAGAACCTTTACGCGCAGCACTTTTTACAGGTGAACTTCAAGCACGCGCACTTTGACGGGGCGGATTTGCGGCGGGCTTCGTTTGAGCGTTGCTCTCTGGAGGCGGCCTCGTTGCAGAAATGCCGTTTGGAGCGCAGCGATCTGCGCGGGCTTGATCTCAAGTCGGCGGATTTGAGCGGCGCGGTGTTGACGCACGCGCAGATGGATGGGGTGCGAGCAGAGAGTGCGTGCTTCGATGATGCAAAACTGGCCGATGTGCGCGCGGTGAGGGGGCGTTTGGCGTGCGCGAGTCTGGTCGGCGCCAATCTCCGCCGTGCGGATTTGCGTGAGGCGAGGTTGCCGCGCGCGCGCTTGACGCGGGCGAATCTGGCTTTTGCCGATTTGCGCGGCGCTAACCTGGAGCGCGCCGATCTGACCGGCGCTGACCTCCAAAATGCAGATTTGACCGGCGCGTGCCTGCGGGATGCCATCCTCACCGGCGTCGCGTGTCAGGG
>DAOTXC010000113.1:0-10640 GCA_034435555.1 Anaerolineae bacterium | reverse complement strand
ATGAATGCCAAAGAGATACAGACAGAACAACGGCAGATCGAACGCGGTGAGGCGCAAAGCGTCGTCGCAACTCTGAAGATGGGCCTGGGGGAGATCACAGTCGCTGGCGGGGCAGCCCCCTTGCTGGATGCCCGCCTCAGCTACAACGCACCGGAGCTCGCCCCGGAGATTGACTACCAGGTCGAGGACGGGCAGGGCCGGCTGGAGATCCGCCAGCCCGAGCTCCATAGCCGCTCATTCAAGAAGCAGCACAATGAATGGGAGCTTCGCTTCAACAGCGAGGTTCCGCCCGCCTCGAAGGCAATTACCCTGTGCTGGAGACGGTGGAGCTCAAGACCGCCAACGGCAAAAGCTCGCTCCTGCTGGATGCGAACTGCCCGGCGCTGCAAAACCTGGAATTGGAGCAGGTCAGCGGCTCGCTCAAGGGGAAACTGGCCGGGGAGTACGCCCAACTTCAAACGCTCAAAGCCGGAGCTGTCAGCGGCAGGCTCAGCCTCTCCCTGCCCGGCGCCTACCCCGCGCTCACAGCCTTCAACCTCAACACGGTGAGCGGAAAAGCCGCCCTCGACCTCAGCGGCGACTTCCAGGGTGAGATTTGCGGCGCGATTCACACCGTCTCCGGACAAACAGAGCTAAAAATCCCCCGACGGATGGCTGCGACCCTCACGGGCAACTTCCTCACCGGGCGCATGAAGGCCGAAGGATTTACACGAAGCGGCAACACCTACACCCACGAGGTTCCAGAAGCCCCCGCCGCCTTCAAGATCAAGGCGCGAGGCGTCAGCGGCAACATCGAAGTGCAACTGACCGAGTGACTTTTGCGTATTGATGATACGTGTAATGCGCGCCTGAATTGCTGGCGTATCAACAGAGGAGGCAAAGGTCATGGAACGTCGTCAGGGCTGTTTGGTAGGCTTGGCTAAGCTCTTTTTCATCAACGCCATCTTCGATTGGCTACAAGAGCGCTTCGGCTTTGGACGAGGATTATCCTGTAGCGGCATTGGCTGCGGCATCATCCTGTTGCTCATCTTCATCATGCTGGTGTGTACCACCTGCACCAATACCGATTGGCTCAGATTGCTCTGAGCACCCCCATCCCCACCGCCCCCGGCATCCCACCGGGGGCGGTGCGTTTTAGATATTGGACGCGGATTCGCGCTGATTTTAAGAACTATCAGCGTGAATCTGCGAAAATCTGCGTCCTAATCCCGATTGGCATTATTAGGGAACGACATATTGACTTTCGATAATACTTTGCTATACTAAACATTAGCCTAGCGAACCATAAATACAAGGGCTTATCGGGAGTTATGTATGCAACCACCATCTAAAAATGTTTACTGGCGATTATTCCAATACCTCCGCCCTCACCGGCGGCAGGCGCTGCTCGCCTACGGCGCGATGTTGACCGCAACCTTGCTCAACCTCTTCATCCCCCAAATCATCAAAGACGCGCTCGACAATGGCCTGAGCAGCGGCAGCGCCACCGCGCTCTTCCGCGCCGGGGGCCTCATCCTGGGGCTGGCCGTCTTGCGCGGATTGGCGGCCTTTGGACAACGCTATTACGGCGAATGGCTCACCCACCGCGTCGCCCATGACCTGCGCAACCACTTCTACAACACCGTGCAGCACCTCCCCTTCGCCTTCCACGACCGCAACCGCACCGGCGACCTGATGAGCCGCGCCACCAGCGACATCTCCGAAGCCGAACAATTTATCGGTGTCGGCATGATGGAGCTGCTTACCACCGCGCTGCTGATGCTCGGCGTCATCACAGCGATGCTGCTGGAGGACTGGCGGCTCGCGCTCCTGGCGCTGCTGCCCATGCCAGTGCTGCTCTACAGCACCTTGCGCTTCGGCGCGACCGTGCGCCCCATGTTCAAGCAGATCCAGGAGCAGATGGGCGATCTCGCCACCGCCATGCAGGAGAGCCTCACCGGGATCAACGTGGTCAAAGCCTTCGCGCGCGAGCCACACGAGATAACGAAGTTCAACCGCGAAAACGAAGGCTGGTTCGACCTGCGCCACAGACTGGTGCGCACCTGGGCCGACAACTGGCCCTTTCTTTCCTTCATTGTCACGATCAGCGTCCTGCTGCTGCTCTGGTTTGGGGGGCCGCGCGCCCTCGCCGGCGAGATCACCGTGGGCGGCCTCTTCGCCCTGATCTCCTACGTACTCATGCTCAACGGGCCAGTGCAACACCTGGGCTTTTTGGTGAACCTGGTGGCGACCGCAGGGGCCAGCGCCCAGCGGGTCTTCGATATCATTGACACGCCTCACGAGATCGCCGAAGCGTCCGACGCGGTGCGCCTTGAGCGCGCGCGCGGCGCAGTGGACTTCGAGCACGTCAGCTTCCGCTACCACAAGGAAACCCGCGACATCCTCCACGACGTGACCTTCAACGCCCAACCGGGCCAGAAAATCGCGCTCATCGGGCCGACCGGCTCCGGGAAATCCACCATCATCAACCTGATCCCTCGCTTCTACGATCCCACCGCCGGGCGCATCCTGATTGATGGGCACGACATCCGCTCGCTGGAGGTGCACAGCCTGCGCCGCCACATCGGCATCGTACTGCAAGACCCCTTCCTCTTCCGGGCGACCATCGCCGAGAACATCGCCTACGGCAACCCCGCCGCCACGCCCCTTGCCATCGAGGCCGCCGCCCGCACCGCCCGCGCCCACGACTTCATCCTGGAGTTTCCCGCCGGCTACGAGACGCGCGTGGGCGAGCGCGGCGTCACGCTCAGCGGCGGGCAGAAACAACGCATCGCCATCGCCCGCGCGCTCCTCTACGATCCGCGCATCCTCATTTTGGATGATTCCACCAGCAGCGTGGATACCGAGACCGAGTATCAGATCCAACAGGCGCTCGCCGCGCTGATGGAGAACCGCACCACCTTCGTCATCGCGCAACGGCTGCTCACGCTCAAGCACGCCGATCTGATTCTGGTGCTGGAGGACGGCCACATCGTCCAGCGCGGCACCCACGAGAGCCTGCTAGCCCGCGACGGGCTGTATCGCCAGATCTACGATGTGCAGCTGCGCGATCAGGAGGAATTTCAAACACTGGCCGCCACACTGCCCGCGCTTCAGGAGGTACCCGCATGACCACCACCATCCCTCAAATCGCTCCCAAACCCCGCGACGAACGCGAGGCGCGCATCCGCGACCTGCTCCCCCAACAGGAGGAGACGCTCGGCAAGGCCTACGACACCCGGCTCGTGCGGCGGCTGGCGCGCTACGCCGCGCCCCATCGCAACCGGCTGCTCCTGGCCGTCATTCTGATGATCACGCGCTCGCTGCTGGGCGTAGCCAGCCCCTGGATCATCGGCCAGGCCATTGACCTGGGCATCCGCGCCGGCGATCTGCCGACCCTGCGCCTGTGGACGTTCGCCCTGATCGCGGTGGCGCTCGGCGAGTGGATCACCAACCGGAGCCGCATCTACATCATGGCCTACGTGGGGACGCGCGTGGTCGCCGACGTGCGGGCGGCGCTCTTCAAACATCTGCACACGCTCTCGCTCAACTTCTACAACAACTACAGCGTGGGCCGCCTGATGAGCCGCCTCATCAGCGATGTGCAGGTACTACAGGGCTTCATCACCTGGTCTATCACCGGTGTGGCGCGGGCGATCTTCTCCCTCACCGGCATCGTCGTCGCCATGTTGGCGCTGAACTGGCGGCTGGCACTCGTCACCTTCAGCGTCATGCCGCTGATGCTCTGGCTGACCAACTATTGGCGCACCCGCGTGCGCGATACCTACCGCGCCACCCGCCAGCGGCTCTCGCTGATCAACGGCTACCTCAACGAATCGCTCACGGGTATCCGTGTGACCAAGAGCTTCAACCGCGAGGCGCACAACCTGCAGCACTTCGCCGATCTCAACGCCTCCTACTTCGACGCGAGCGTGACCGCCAGCCGGCTCGGCGCGATCTTCTTCCCTGGAGTAGATTTTCTGGGATCGTTGGCAGCGGCGCTGGTGGTGGGCGTGGGCGGCTGGCTCGTGCTGGGCGACGCGCTCACGGCGGGGACGCTGGTGGCCTTCGTGCTCTACGTCGAGCAGTTCTTCGATCCCATCCGCCAGCTGGCGCAGCGATACAACACCTTCCAGGCGACGATGGCCGCCTCCGAACGGCTCTTCGAGCTGCTGGATACGCAGCCCGATGTGACCGACGCGCCGGACGCGGTCGCGCTGCCGCCCCTCACCGGGCACGTGGACTTTGAGGATGTGACCTTCGGCTACGCCGACGATCAGGACGTGCTGCACGATGTCGAATTGCACGTCCGGCCCGGCGAGCGCATCGCGCTGGTGGGCGAGACCGGCGCGGGCAAGAGCACCTTCATCAAACTGCTGGCGCGCTTCTTCGACGTGGATAACGGGAGCGTCAAGATTGATGGCTACGATTTGCGCGCCGTCAGCCAGGCCAGCCTCCGCGCGCAGCTGGGCATCGTCTTGCAGGATACCTTTCTCTTCAACGGCACCATCGCCGACAATATCCGCTACGGGCGGCTCGATGCCACGGACGCGGAGGTCGAGGCGGCAGCGCGGGCCGTCGGCGCACACGACTTCATCGCCAATCTGCCGCAGGGCTACGCCACCGAGGTCGGCGAAAACGGCATCAATCTCAGCGTGGGACAGCGCCAAATCCTGGCCTGCGCGCGCGCGTTGCTGGCCGATCCCCGCATCCTCATCCTCGACGAGGCCACGAGCAGCGTGGACAGCGCCACCGAGAAGCAGATTCAGCGCGCCTTCGACCGCCTGATGGAGGGGCGCACGACCTTCGTCATCGCGCACCGGCTCAACACCATCGTCAGCGCCGACAAGATTGTGGTGATCGAAGAGGGCCGCATCGTGGAGCAAGGCACGCACGCCGAGCTATTGGCGCGCCAGGGGCGCTATTACCACCTCTACACGCTCCAGTGGGCGCGCACCTGACACAAAAAAGCCTCACGCCATCGTAGCGATGGCGTGAGGCAAAATCTTTCTCAAGGCAGGTTACGTCGCAGTGTAGATCGGATAGGTGTCGGCGGTCGCTTCCGGCTCCGCGTCCGGCTCGGGTTCGCGCAACAGAGCACGCCCCACAAGCGCCCGGCAGCAGCACCGCTTCTTGGCGTTACACATCTCACACTCTCCTCAATCAGAAAACGTGCGGCTTACTCGACGATGATCTCGACCCGCTCGCCGTCCTCATCGTCCACCACGTCAATGATGTGGCCGGTCATGCCGGTGTTCAGCAGCGTGTCCAGCTCGCCCAGGTCGAGGTCAATGCCCTCGATGCCAATGCCCGTGATGCCCCGCCCGCGCTTCAAAGCGCCGCGGACCAGCGAGAGCGGCAGCACCACATTGACCCGTGGGCGGTTCGCCTCCAAATCCGTCACGCGGATGCGCACCACGCGCGGGCGCTGTTGCGGCGAGGGCGCGCCGGGCCGCGTCTCGCCCTTCCCCAGCGCCTCCAAAAGCCGCGCGGCATCCTCCGCCGAGATAGCGCCTTCTGCAACCATCTCCAGGATTCTGAGCTGCTCTTCCTCGCGCTGCTTGGCCGTGCGCTGCGAGGGAACCAGCGGCGGCGAAGGCGGCGTGGGCACAAAGGGCACCTGGAACTGCGTGAACATCTCCTGCGTCCGCTCGATGCGATCCGCGAGCAGCTCCGCCTTCAGCTGCAGGCGCTCCTGCTTGGCTAACATCCGCTCGCGCTGCGCTTCCATGCGCGCGCGCCGCCCGCCATTCGTCTCCGCAGACTCAGCGGCGAGCTCCTCTGTCAGCGCCGCCAATTCCTCATCCAGCGCGGCGATCTCTTCCAAGACCCCCTCGCGCACCGAGGTGTACTCCTGTACCTTCGCATCTATCTTTTCCCGTTTCTTTTCCATTTTGGCGGCAATTTTTGCCATCACATCCTCGCGCATGACGCACCTCCTTGAAAATCCGTAAATCTAATCCCACCTGATAACTATTTATATATTACTATGAAATATAAAACTTGTCAAGTACTTTACTTAAATTTATTACGTAAATACATCAAAAAACTCAAGGGGAGACGGAGCACCTGTAAATTCTCCGCCTATTCGGTAAAGAAAAAACCGGCTCAACGCTGTGAGCCGGCCTTAGGAATTGCCAACGTTCAGAAATCCCAATCGAAAGCGGGGCGCGGCAAACACGCGAGCCGCGCTTCGAGCGCCTCGAGCAAGGTGGCTGGCCCGGCCAATGCGCTGGTGATCGCCAGACCGCGCGCGGGGCAAGCGCCCAGCCACAAGCGTGTGAAGGCGTTGACGCTCGCTTCCAAGGTGGGCAACGCCACCTCCGAGCCGGGCGCAGCGGAGGATTCCGGCCCCAGCGTGACGACGTACTCGCCGCCGACGCCGCGCCACGAAGCCCCGTCCGGCAGATAGGCCGCGATGGGATCGGAGAGGCGCAGGTTAAAGCGCAACGACGACGGGCCGGGCAACCGCGTCCGCGCCAGACAGCCCGGCAAATCCAGGATGCGCGCCTGCCAATAGGCCGTGGCCTGGTTGCGATTCTCGAACTCCGATTTGCGCGTCAACTGGCGGAAGCGGAACGGCTGTTGCAGCAAGTCCTGCACCTGCACCCCCGGCGGTTCGCGCAACGACACCTGCCGCACTTGATCGCCAAAGCTGCGCAGGAGAGCCAGCAGCTCCAGAAGGTGCGCGCCGGTCTGGTACGACATCCACCACACGCTATACGGGCCGTGCTCTTTATCGCTGCCGCTCATCCACAGGTGATGGGTCAACGCGCCATCAGGGCCATCGAAATACCCCAACCCAAAGACGCCCTTGCCAGCCGCCATCTCGCCCCGCGTCAACTCCGGGGGCGTCAGGTTCACCGCCGCGTGACCGCGCCAGCGCGCCAGCCGCGACGCATGGACGATCTGCCAATCCTCTTGGGTGATGCGCTGGGGCACACGCGGGCGCTGTTTGATGCGCAGCTGCGCCGGATCGAAGCTGATCCAGTGCTCGTAAGGCCCGCAGCCGAAGCCCAGCTTGTCGTAGAAGCCCTGCTCGAACATCCCCAAACCGGCGACCAGCGTCCCTGCCGCGGCTTCCTCGGCCAACAGCTGCGCGGTGAGCCGTCCCGCCAGATTCTGCTTGCGGGCGACCCGGCTGGTCGTGACGCCCGTCACCCCGGCGAAGGGCAGGTCCTCGTCCAGATACTGCATCGCGCCTGAGGTCATCAGCGCCAAACACTCGGCCTCGCCCCGCACCTCAGCCACCAGCGCGCGGGCGCAGCCCACAAAATCATCCATCGCGGCCTTTTGTTTCTCGTCATCCTCGATCCAGCCCACCTCCTGCCAGATGCGATGCACCGCGGCCTGATCCCGCGCGTGGTCATAGCGCCTGAATTTCACCATTGTAACCTCCTCAGAATCAGCGAGTCAGCGAAAATACGAAATACGAAATACGAAATATGCAATACGCAATACGCAATACGCAATACGCAATAGCCCCCCTCAACTCTCAATCTCCACCACCCCCCAACCCCACTTTGACGAGGTTGAGCACCTTGAACGGGATGGGGCCAACCGGAACATCCAGCTCCGATTTGTCGCACACCGTGGAGGTGTTCGCCGCGTCAATGCGCGGCTTGAGCGCCAACAATTCGCGTTCCAGCGCCGCGCCGGTGTGCGTCGCCAGCAGCGCATCAATCTGCGCCATCAACGCCCGCGCCTCCGCGATGCGCGCCTCGGTCTCGGCGGCCTTCTCCGCGCTCGCCAGCCCCACCTCGCGCTTGAGGCGGTTGAGCCGGAACCCCGCCTCGTAGGTCACATCGGCCAGCGCGTGGCGATCCATCCAGCGCGTCTCGTAAGAGAGGATGTGCTTCCACGAGGGCTGCAAGAGCAGCTGCCGGTGCGCCTCCAACGTCGTGGCGTGGCGAATGTACCCGTGACGCTCCGGCTGCTCGTAGGCCAGGCTGCCGGGATCGAGGAAGGGGGCCAGCGGCGAGGTGAAGGGGATCAGCCGGCCATCGTCGAAGCGCGCCAGCAGCTCGCGGCAGTAGGCCACCGTCTCCAGCGCCGAGGCCGGCGTCTGCCGCGAAAGCCCGATCATGAAGAAGAGATCGAAGCGGCGCGCGCCCGCCGCCAGCGACGCCGCGATGGTGCGCTCGATGCCCGCGTTGGTGTAGCCCTTGCCGGAGGCCTTGCGCACGACCGGGTCGTGCGATTCGGGCGAAAATTCCACCAGGAAGTCCGGCAGGGCCGCGGCGAGATCCTCCATGTAGGCGCGATCCGTGGGCCAGAAGAACTCCACGATGACCGGCCCCCGGTGGCCCTGCACGGCGCGGAAGAAGCGGCGCGCGTAGTCCATCCCCGCCTGCCGCAGATCGCCCAGCAGGAAGACCGGCGCGCGGCTCAGGCTCCCCATCCGCCGCACATCCGCCGCCAGCCCTTCGGGATCGCGGAAGGCGGGGCGCTCGCGCCCGTACATCCCCCGCCCCGCGAAGGCCGAGCCGCCGCAGATGACGCAGTTCTGCGTGCAGCCCTTCACGCTCAGCGAGGCCATGATGGGATACTCCAGCCAGTGGGTGAAGGGCATGTAGTTGAGCAGATCCCGATCGCGCACCACCGAGCGCACGATCGGGAAGTAGTCCAGCGTGAGATGATCGAGGTCCTGCGGCAGATACTCCAGCGCATTGACGTGGACTTCGCCCCGCGCATCCTTCCAGGTGAGGTTGGGCACGTCCACCGGCGCTCTCCCCGCGACGATGTGCTCCATCAACCGCAGCAGCGGCGCTTCGGTCGAGTCGCCCCGCAGCACGTAATCCACCTGAGGATAGCGCACCAGCTCCTCGTGGTAGTAGGTGGCGGAATAGCCGCCGAAGATGACCGGCGTTTCGGGGTGATGTTGCTTCGCCAGCCGCGCCACCTCGAGCGCGCCGTGCGCGTGCGGCAGCCAGTGCAGGTCAATGCCGAAAGCCCGCGCCCGCAGCGCCGCGATGGACTTTTCGGGATCGAAGCGCGGGGAATGCACCATGCGCGCCGCCAGATTCAAGATGCGCGCCTGGAAGCCCCGCGCCTGCAAGTAGGCCAGCATGGTGGTGAAGCCCACCGGGTACATATCGAAGACCGGCGTGGAAGGCACCAGATCGGAGATCGGCCCCCAGAGCGTGGCCCGCTGGCGGAAGTCGTAGACGCTGGGCGCGTGCAGAAAGACGAGATCGTACATGTTTACGTTCCCACGTTCCCACGTGTGAACGTGCGCACGTTCATAGCAGCCCCTCGATGCGCGCCAGGAGGCGCTGCGCGTCGGCTTCATCGGCGGCGGCGCGGCCCTGGTAGTGCTGGAAGTCGCGCAGGGCGGCCTGGGCGTAGGCGCGCGCGCGGGCCAGCAGGTCGCGGCGGCCGGCCGGGGCCGATTCACGCCCGGCGGCATCGAGGTACATCACGGCCATGTTGAAGCGCACTCGTCCGGCATTGTAGCGGTTGCCGGTTTGCTCGAAAAGCTGGGCGGCTTTCTCGTAGTGCTCCCGCGCCGGCTCGGTCTGGCCGACCGCATCGTAGAGATTGCCCAACTGACCGTGCATCGGGCCGCGATCGGCGAGGGCGGTGGGGGGGCAGAGGGCCAGCGCCTGGCGGTAGTGCGCTTCCGCGGCCTGCGCGTGCTGCAACAGGGTCGCCTCCGGCGCGCCGCGCTCGCGGGCCTCGTCGAAGCGCGCGTGGTGGACCATGCCGATTTGTTGGATGGCTCCGGATTGATTTAACTTGTCTTCGGAAGCGTAAAGCCCAAGTGCGCGCCGGTAGGCGGCTTCGGCGGCTTCCAGGTCGCGGATGGCGGGAATCGTCAGGTAGGCGTGGCCGAGGTTGTAGTGCGCGATGGCTTCAGCGGCGGTGTCCTGGATGCGCTGGGTGTACGTGATAGTCTCCTGGTATGCCGCCACGCAGTCGGGGCTGCCCTGCTCCCTCAGGATTTGGCCGAGGGTGAAGACGCTGACGCCGAGCGTGCGGATGCGATGGCGATGCTCTGCGTCGAGCGCGGCCTCCGGCGGGAGCGCCAGCGCGGGGGCGGCTTGCTCGCGATCCCAGGCAACCACCTTTTCCTGCAAGGCGGCGGCGCGGGGGAGGTCGCGGTCGAAGTCGCGGGCCAGGTCCACCCGGTAGCCCATCACCAGGGTGTACTCCTCCTCCCGCCCGGGGATGGGGGCATCGTCGGGCGTGCAATAGTCGGGGACGATCTCGGCCACCAGCCGCGCCCATTCGGCGGTGCGGCCCTGGTATTGGTAGAGCATCTTCAGGCCCTGCATGGCGGAGGTGAGCGGGTCCCACCAGCCGTTGCGGCGGGCGCTGCGCCGGGCGTGCAGCAGGTTGGCCTCTTCCAGCGCAAGGAACTGGATGACGTTCCGGTTGCCATTGACGAACTGCTCGGTGTAGTAGTTGCCCAATGCGCCCATCGCCTCGACCCAGGCGCGCAGGGCGGCTTCGGCGGTGGAGCGGCCTTCTTGCCCGTCGCCTGGACTGAGCGCAGCCGAAGGATAGTGGCGGGAGAACAGTTGTCGCAGGTACCAGGGCAGCGCGGGGTGGATGGTGTACCACGTCCCGCCCAGGTGGGTCAGCAGGCCGGTCTCCCGCGCCCGGTCGAGCAGGCGCGTCAGGCTCTCCGGCGTCTGGCCCCTGAGTTCGGGCAGGGC
>DAOTXC010000112.1:0-8281 GCA_034435555.1 Anaerolineae bacterium | reverse complement strand
CGCCCATCCTGTGGGCGCAGTTGCCCGGTGAGCATCTTCACCGTGGTGGACTTCCCGGCCCCGTTCGGCCCCAAAAAGCCGAGGATTTCACCTTCGTCCACATGGAAGTTGATATGATCCACGGCGAGCTGGTGGCCGTAGCTGTAGGTCAAATTTTCAGCAAGAATGGCAGGTTGGGTCATCGTCTATACACCTCGATAGTTGGTAGATCAAGCTTCAGCAACGCGCCCGCTCACCTGATGCGCCACAGCCTCGAAATCCAGCGGCAGTAGTAACCCTCCAGGAAGGGGTGCGGAATGCCTGCGCCCTTGAGACGCGTTCGGGCATGACACGCGCCGCCGCTGCTGCCAACACAGCCTCATCAAACAGGGCTTGGATAGAGATGTCCATCAGTAGGCGTAGGGATCGGGCGGCTCCTGCATCTCAGCATAGAGCGAAGTGTCTGCCGAGGCGAAGGTTTTCTTGTCAACGAAAAACATCGCCGCCAGCGCCCCCACCCCCGCCGCGACGACAAAGGCCACCAAGCCGCCACAGCCCCAGATGCCGCCGCCCGCCATCACAGCGATGGCCTGTTCTTCCTGGTTGCTCAGCGTCGGACCGAAGGGGGTCTCGAATCCCCCGGAGGCAAAGAGCGTCATGTTGATGACCAGCGAGATCAGCTGCCCCACCAGTCCTCCGACGCCCGCCAGCGCGCCGGCAATGGCCCCATCCAGCGGCGGATTGGCAGGTCGCTGCGTCGCCCATTGGATCGTCAACCAGCCGGCAAGCCCACCCGCGACAAGGCTCAACGCCAGCGGGCAGAGCTGACAAATCAAGCCTGAGAAGAAATTCACCGCCAACAACACCCCACCGACAATCAGACCGGCCTTGAACTTGGATTGCATGAGTCACCTCCAATGGTTGAAAGATGGTTTACATTACGCCAACTATAGCAAACTTCCCCCTCAAAGCAAGTCGTGGTCAAATCGCCGAAGTGTGATAGACTCACCAACGATCATAAAAATGTCGTAAGACAGGTTGGCAACCTGTCTTACGACTGCTATTTTCGGAGGAGATCACGATGAAAATTCTACTCACCGGTCACAAAGGCCAATTGGGACGCGCGCTCATCCCCCTGCTGGTACATCACCAGGTCGTGGGGGCGGATCTGCCCGAACATGACATCACCGCGCGCGAGGACTTCCGCGCGCTGGCGCACCGTTTTCGCCCCGACCTCATCCTCCATCCCGCCGCGATGACGGATGTGGACGGCTGCGCCCGCGATCCGGCGCTGGCCTATCGCGTCAACGGGATAGGAACGCAGAATGTGGCGCTTGCCGCCGCCGAGGTGGACGCGGAGCTGCTCTACGTGAGCACGAACGAGGTCTTCGACGGGCAGGCCGCCGCGCCCTACCACGAATGGGCCACCCGCAACCCCGTCAACGCCTACGGGCGCTCGAAGCTGGCGGGCGAGTGGTATGTGCAAAATCTGCTCACGCGCTTCTACATCGTCCGCACAGCCTGGCTCTACGCGCCCGGCGGACGCAACTTCCCGCATCGCATCATTCAACTCGCCGACGAACGCGGTTCTCTCAAAGTCGTCGCCGATGAAGTAGGCAATCCCACCTACGTCGCTGACCTGGCCCGCGCCATCGTCGCGCTCATCGAGACGCACGCCTACGGCATCTATCACGGCGTCAACGCGGGCGCGGCCTCGCGCTACGAGTTCGCCAAAGAGATTCTGCGCCTCAGCGGACGGGAGCACATTCCGGTCGAACCCATCACGCTGGCCGAATTCCAACGCGCCAGCACGCCCCCACCCTACGCCCCGCTGGAAAACAACGCGGGTGCGGCGCTCGGCATCACCTTCCGCCCCTGGCAAGAGGCGTTAGCCGAGTTTCTGGGCGAGTGAGCGAGCGAGTCAACGAATCAGCGAGAAGGCGAGAAGGCGAGTAAATTGGTTAGCATACCCATTACCCATCACCCATCACCCATCACGCATCACGCAGTACGCATCAGTATCATCATCCCCAACTGGAACGGCGCGCAGCACCTGCCCGGCTGCCTCGATAGCCTGCGGGCGCAGATCTGGCAGGATTTCGAGATTATTGTGGTGGATAATGCCTCGGCGGATGACTCGCTCGAGGTGCTGGCGCGCTACCCGGAGGTGCGGGTGGTGGCGCTGGAGACAAATCGCGGCTTCACGGGCGCGTGCAACGCGGGCTTCGAGGCGGCGCGGGGCGAGATCGCCATCCTGCTGAACAACGACACGGAGGCCGATCCCCACTGGCTGGCGGAGATCGCCGCCGCCTTCGATGCGCACCCGGAGGTGGGGCTGGTCGCCTCGAAAATGCTGCTCTTCGACCGGCGCGACACCTTCCACACGGCGGGGGACTTCGTCACGCCGGATGGCTTGCCGCACAATCGCGGCGTGTGGGAGCAGGATGTGGGCCAGTACGATCATCCCGCCTACGTCTTCAGCGCGTGCGGGGGCAGCGCGGCCTATCGCCGGGCCATGCTCGATGAGATCGGCCTGCTCGACGATGATTTCTTCTTCTCGCTGGAGGATGTGGACCTGGCGTGGCGTGCGCAACTGGCGGGCTGGCGATGCCTGTACGTCCCGACAGCGGTGGTGTACCACAAGCTCAAGGCTTCCGGCGGTGGCGTGACCGCTTCGTTCTATGATGGGCGCAATCGTCTGTGGGTGCTGGCGAAGAACTACCCCGCCGGCCTGTGGCGCATCCACTGGCGCGAGGTGTTGGGCGGCGTGGGGAAGATCGCGTGGGCGGCGCTCAAGGCCTGGCGAGGCAAAGAGGCGCGGGCCACGTTGCGCGGCATGGCGGCGGGACTGTGGGGGCTGCCGCGAATGCTCCGCAAGCGGCGGGAGATTCAAGCGCGGCGCACGGTAGCGCGGGCGTACCTGGAGCAGTTGATGTCGCCGCCTTATGAGATAGCAATCTGACGCGAATATCCCCCTGGTTTTACCATTTGGTTGACAATACGGCCCTTCTGTCTTACAATTAGTACAAGAAGGTAAGAAAAACGATCAGGAGGGAGCTCATGCTAGTCAAACTTTCATCAAAAGGACAGCTAGTTATTCCCAAGTCAGTGCGTCAGCAGTTGCAGCTCAAACCCCATACCCAGCTTCACCTTTACACCACCTCAGAGGGTGAAATTGTCTTAACACCGGCGCGTGAAAATGTGTTGACAACGCTGTACGGTAAATACCGTGATGCGGATATGCTCACGGAGCTGGAAACTGAACATGCGCAGGAAATTAGCGATGAGCTCACGGATCGTGCTTGACGCCTGGGCCATTATCGCGCTGCTCCAGGGCGAAGAACCGGCAGCCGCGCGTGTCAATCAACTCTTGAAACAGGCTTCCTCACAAGAAACCCTACTGCATATCTCAATCATCAATCTAGGGGAGGTTCTCTATCGGGTCGGCAAAACCAGGGGCGAGACCCAGGCATGGGAAACACTAGAACAGTTGCGCCAACTGCCCATTGAAATCGTGCAGGCAACCGAGGAGAATGTGCTGGCAGCGGCAACTTTCAAAATGCGGCATCCGGTTTCCTATGCAGACGCCTTCGCCGCTGCAATAGCTCTACAATACGACGCGACACTTGCTACTGGCGATCCAGAGCTGTTGCGCTTGCGTGCATTATTGCCTATCGAAAAACTCGAACGTGGTGGGTAAATCGGCGCACAGCCCCACCATCCCGGAGCGGCGGGCCAGGCGCACACCCAATCGCAAAAAGATGACGAGCTGTCCTACGGCCAGGCTCAGCAGCCACCAGGGGATGGGAATCGCACGCATCACGGCCTGACTGAGCAACATCAACAGCACCTGCACCGCCAGCGCACCGCCGACCAGCCCCAACAGGGGCAGCGGTCGCCGCACGAAGAGCACGCCACTCTCGCGCAACGCGGCGAAGATGTTGCGCGTGTCGTGAGCGACGGCAGCAGCGCGCGCCAGCTCGATCCAGGTGACGAGCAGGCCCAGCAGGAGCAGCGTCAAGATGACCAGGATTTGTGTCAGCCACAGGGCGACGTTCCACACCAGCGCGATGAGCACGCCAGCAACTACAGCCACGAGCGTGAGCACGATCCAGCCCAGGAGATTGATCGCCAAAAAAGAGCCGAACCAACGACGACAGCCCGCGAGGAAGCGGCGCACATCGGGGGCCGAAGGGTCAGCATAGGTGAAGAGCGTACCGCCTTCCAGGAAGACGCGCAAGAGCGCGAACACAGGCAAAAGCAAGGCCACCCCACCGATGGCGAACAGCGTCCAGGGAACGCTTGTTCGGGGGGTGTGAGCAGCAAGCATTAACAGTTCGCGAAATTCAGCGAGCGAGCGGTTGGTCAACGCAACACGAAAAAGCGGATAGCGCGCCAGCCAGGCGAATGAACCTGCCATCAAGGGGCCGAAAAGCAGCGCGGGCAAGAAGCTCACCAGATAGAGCAGTAGCCAGGGCAACGGGCGCGTAAGAAAGCGTTTGAGCGCCGTCACCATGTCGCACCTCCACCGAGAAACAGGTCTTGTAAGAAGAGCGTCATGCGCACAGCCAACCCCGCCCAGGCCGCCCAATCGGGTGTGCGCTGTTGTCCGTTATTGGCGAGGTTCATATCCATGAGCAACTGCATATCGGGATCAATCTGCACCAGGGTCAGAGGCGCATCGCTGCCGTCCAAAACGAACTCCGATGCGTCGCAGTCGAGTGCGCGCATTTCCGGCGCGACCCCAGCCCGCTCCACTTGCACTGTGACGGGGAAACAGGCATCACCATCCCGCCGCACAAGCGCCTCAGTCTCTCCCAGCTCCGCGATGCGCCAATCCAGCGTCCCGCTCCCAAAAATCCAGGTCTCAAAGAACCCATCCGCCATCTCCTGCCCCAACGTCTCGGCCATCACATCCCACACATCCTGCGTGGAAGGATGGGCGAAGGCGTAGCGGGTGTAATAGGCGCGCATGAAGTCGAGCATGGCCTCCTCGCCTACGATCCGCTCCAGCGTGATGAGCGCAAGCGCCGGTTTGGAGTAGGTGGCGACAGCGTATTCCATCAGGTCATTATACTCCCAGGCAGCGCGAGCGCCCACCACGTCCGGCTGGAAGGCGTATGAGAAGCGATGGTTTTCCAGATATGAGAAACTCCACCCGCCACAATCGAACATCGCGCCGTCGTGGAGCGCTTCCATGGCGCGGGTGGTGATGTAATCGGTGAAGCCCTCATCGAGCCAGGGTTCTTCCGCCTCATTGGTGGCGACGACGGACTGGAACCACTGGTGGCCCAGCTCGTGGACGGTCTCGATTTCCAGCAGCTTCACGCAAGCCGGCAGCAAGTTTCCTGTGCCCATCGCGCCGACGGTGAAGAGAGTAGGATACTCCATCCCGCCTGCGCCGCCCGCGTCCGGGGGGATCGCCACGACGGTGAGATGCGGATACAGCCCCATCCCATACGGCCCGTACCACTCGGAGTACAGCCGCAGGCCGCCTTCTGTGGCGCGCAGGATGCGCCGAGCGGTGCCGCGCATCCCCGGATAGTGGAGCACGCGCACGGTGACGCCATCCACATCGCGCACCAGCTCGCGGTAGCGCGGCGAAGCCGTCCACGCGAAATCAATGACGTGCTCGGCGCGGTAGTGATGCGTTTCCATGCCGTAGTCGTTGCGCTCCGGCTCGCCCAGTGAGACACCCGAAGCGCCGGTGATCCAGCCCTCCGGCAGGGTGATAGCGACCTCATAAATGCCAAAATCGGCGTAGAACTCATTGTTGGCGCGAAAGGGGTGCGCGTTCCAGCCGTCCGCGCCCTCCCAGACGCCCAACTTGGGGAACCACTGCCCGGCCATCACAAAGTCACCGTCATCGGCCCAGCCGGTGCGGGCGAAGACTTCCGGCAGCTGCGCGCTGAAGATGAGCTGCAACGTCACCGTCTCGCCGGGGGCGATGGGACGCGGCAGCTCCGCGCGGACGAGGGTCTCGTCGGCATCTACCGCCGCGACGGTCAGCGCGGTGCCATCACTGAGCGCGAGCGACTCGATGCGCGCCCAGCCGTTGTGTTCCGGGTTGAACGTGAACCCGCGATGACCCGGCCCGGCCTCGCGCATCCACAGCGTTTGCTCGCTGCGGAAGGCGTTGAGGTAGAGGTGAAAGACCAGGTCGGGAAAGGGCGTATCGGTGCGATTGGTGTAGCGGATCGTCTGTTCCCCGGCGAGCTGGTGCGTCTCCGGGTCATAGCGGATTGCGATGGTGTACGACGCCACCTCCGGCGGCGGCGTCACAGCAGGCGCAAGCTGCGCCCGTCCTGCCTGCACCGGGCCGAGGCAGAGCAGGGCAGCGAGTAAACCCCATAGCCAGCGTTTCATAATCCTTCCCTCCTCGCTGATTCGCTGATTCGTTGACTCGCCTTCTCGCTCACTCGTACCCGTGCGGATGGGCCTGATGCCACGCCCACGCGCTGGCGACGATGTCGCGCAAGTCGGGCGTCTGCGGCTCCCAGCCCAACTCGCGGCGGATGCGGGCGGCATCGGCCACCAAAATTGCTGCATCGCCGGGCCGCCGTGGCGTCACCTGCGCAGGAATCGGATGGCCCGTCACTTCACGCGCCGTCTCGATAACCTCTTTCACCGAGTAGCCCGCGCCGTTGCCCAGGTTGTAGAGCATCTTCGGGCGCGATGCGCTCAATCCCTCAAGGGCCAGTATGTGCGCCGAGGCCAGATCGAGGATGTGGATGTAATCGCGGATGCAGGTGCCGTCGCGGGTGGGGTAATCGTCGCCATAGATGCTGATGTGCGGGCGCTGCCCCAGCGCCACCTGCAACACCAGCGGGATGAGATGCGTCTCCGGATGGTGATCCTCGCCGCGCTCCGGAGTCGCGCCCGCCGCGTTGAAATAGCGCAGCGCCGCGTAGCGCAGCCCCTTCACCCGATGATACCACTCCAATGTCTGCTCGATCATCCGCTTGGTCTGGCCGTAGACGTTGGCCGGGTCCACGGGATCATCTTCCATCAGCGGCGCATCCTTGCTGGCGTACACCCCCGCCGTCGAGGAGAAGACGAAGCACGGCACGCCGTGCGCCGCCGCCGCTTCGATCAGGTTGATGCTACCGACGACGTTGTTGTGGAAGAACTTGCCGGGGTCCTGCATAGATTCACCCGCCTCGATGAAGGCCGCGAAGTGCATCACCGCATCGAAGCCATTTCCCGCCAGCACCTCATCGAGCGCCATCCAGTCGCGGATGTCACCAGCCACAAAGGTCGCGCCCGCCGGCACCGCCCCGCGATGGCCCTTCACCAAACTGTCGTAAATCGTCACCGTATGTCCGGCCTTGAGTAACTCATCGGCCACCGTGCTGCCGATGAACCCGGCCCCACCTGTCACTAAGATTTTCATGGTTGCTCCCTGTTTCTGGTTACTTGATGCTAGTTGTTGGCTAATACGAATCATACAACCGCGCCACGCGGGCGTTGATCTGGCACGTCACCTCGTAGGTAATTGTCCGCAGCTGCTCGGCCCACTCGTAGGCGGTAATCTCCGCATCGCCGCTGCGCCCGATGAGCACCACCTCGTCGCCTACGCGGACCGCCGTCTCCGGCCCTAGATTGACCATGCTCTGATCCATGCACACGCGCCCGACGATGGGATAGCTGCGCCCGCCAATCAGCACGCGCCCGCAGTTGGAGAAGAGCCGATTGAAGCCGTCGGCGTAGCCCACCGGAATCGTGGCGATCCACGTCCGCTCCGGCGCAATCCAGGTGCGCCCGTAGCCAATGCTCGTGCCCGCCTCCACCTGCTTGAGGAACGAAATCCGCGTGAGAAAGCTCAGCCCCGGCTTGAGCGGGATGGTCGCGGGCGTCTCCGCATCCGGGCGGAAGCCGTAGATCATGATGCCGGGGCGCACCATGTCGAACCAGGCGTTGGGATGGGCCAGCACCGCGCCAGAGTTGGCGCAGTGCACCAGGTCGGTGCGCCGCCCGATGGCCGCGTGGATGGCATCCACCAGCGCCTGGAAGCGCGCGATTTGCGCCTGCGTGTAGGCAGGATCGCCCGCATCGCTCACCGGCAGATGCGTGAACAGCCCCTCCAGCCGGACGTGGGGGCAGGCGCGCTCGATGTGCTTCGCCAGCGCGGGCGCATCCTCCGGCGCGACGCCGATCCGCCCCATGCCGGTATCCAGCTTGAGGTGGATGTTCGCCGCGCGGCCCACCGCCCGGCAGACGCTTTCGAGCGCGTCGGCGTTGGCGCGGTCGCACACAGCCAGCGTGAGGTCCTGTTCCACCGCCGCCGCCATCTCCTCCGGGA
>DAOTXC010000111.1:0-26113 GCA_034435555.1 Anaerolineae bacterium | reverse complement strand
GCCCCACGCCCACCCCCGTCGGCAGCGGCGGCACGGTCGCCTTCACCATGCGGCACAACGGCAACAGCGACATCTACCTGCTCTCGCAGCAGACCGGCGAGCTGCTCCGCCTCACCTTCAACCCCGCAGAGGATCGTGACCCGGCCTGGTCGCCCGATGGCCGCTGGCTGGCCTTCGCCTCCCAGCGCAACAACAACTGGGACATCTACATGATGGACATGGAATCGGGCGCGTTGGTGCGCCTCACCGACGACCCCGGCTTCCAGGCCGGCCCCACCTGGTCGCCCGATGGGCGCTGGATCGCCTACGAATCCTACCAAAACGGCAATCTCGACATCTACATCATGAGCGTGGATGGGCAACAGCGGCAGCGCCTCACCACCGACCCCGCCCCTGATTACTCTCCCGCCTGGTCACCCGATGGCCGCCACATCGCCTTCACCTCCTACCGTGACGGCAACAGCGACATCTACATCTTCTCCCTCGATACCGGTGAAGTGGTCAATATCACCAACAGCCCTGAGGAGAATGAGAACAATAGCGCCTGGTCGCCCAACGGGGATTATCTGGCCTATGATTTCGGCACCCCCGGCGAGAAGTCCATCCGCATGATCCCCTTCGCGCCCGATGCGCTGACTGCCGGACAACTGCGCCCCACGCTCTATGGCCTCGGCGAGCACCCCACCTGGGCACCCGACGGGCAGGCGATGGCTTACATCTTCCACCAGAGCAACACGGCCTACCTCATCGCCGCCAGCACGACCGGCTGGGCTATGGCCCAGGAAGGCTTCAGCACCACCGACTGGATGGGCGGCCCTGTCTGGACCGATGCCACTATCTCCCCGGAGCTGGCTACGCAACTGCGCGCGCGCATGGCAGCGAACAACGAGCCGCCGCTCTACACGGAGCTGTTGCTCTCCAGCGATCCTAACACACAGCACTATCAGCTCGTCAACCTGCCCAACGTCAACGGCGGCAATACCCGCGAGAAGCTGAGCGACCGCGTCAACGACAGCTTCAACGCCATGCGCCAGCGCGTATTGGAGCAGACCGGTTGGGATTACCTCTCCATCCTCGGCGATTCATGGCGCACGATGAATTACACGCCCCGCCCCGGCCAGGGCCGCATCTCCTGGCACGTGTGCGGACGCGCCGTTGATATCAACCAGGGCTTCCTGCGCGACCGGCGCATCGAACTGGTGCGGGAGGACATCAGCGGCGTGACCTTCTGGCGGGTCTACATCCGCGCGCAGGCGCAGGATGGCAGCATGGGCGAACCGCTGCGCCTCGCGCCCTGGGACATCTCCGCCCGTAGCCAGGGGGGGCAGGCGACCATCGAGGGCGGAAGGCTACGCGAAGAGGTCCCCGCCGGTTACTACGTGGACTTCACCACCCTCGCCGCCGACTACGGTTGGGAGCGGCGCAACGCCCTTCCCAACTGGCGCACCTCCCCCTTCGACGTGGAGTGGTGGCATTTTCAGAAGACCGAGGGGCTGAGCTGGTACGAGTGTATGTTGGAGCTCTACACAGAAGAGGAGATCATCGAGTCCTACGGCGTGCTCCCCTGGTGGACACGACTCCCCGAATCCGAGGTCGCCTTTATCCGCTGGTAACGCTCAGGCGGTCAGCTGCGCGAGCGCAGCCAGCAGCGCCGCTCGGAACCGCTCCGGCGCGAAACGCTCCGCGTTGGCGCGGCAGGCCGCCGGATCAACCGCCGCCGCATCGAAGGCCCGCACCGCCACCGCCAACGCTTCTGCCGTCGGCTCGTGGAAGAAGACCCCCGTCTCTCCCTCGATGATCGTATCCAGCGCGCCACCCGCGCCATAGGCGATCACGGGACGTCCAGCGGCCTGCGCCTCCAACGGCGCGATGCCGAAATCCTCCCGCCCAGGGAAGATGAAGGCCCGGCAACCCGCCAGCAATTCGCTCAGTTCGGCGTCGGAGACGCGCCCCAAGAAGCGCACCTGCGGCCCGGCCAGCGCCTCCAACGCCGGGCGGTCGCGCCCTTCACCCGCAATGACCAACGGCAGCCCCAACTGCGTGAAAGCCGTCACCGCCAGATCAATGCGTTTGTAGGGAACCAACCGCGAGGCGATGAAATAGTAATCCCCGTGGGTCGCCGCCGGCTTAAAGCGCCCCAGCTCCACCGGCGGATAGATGATCGTTGCGTCGCGCTGATAATAGCGCCGAATCCGCGCCTGAATTTCGGTGGAGATGGCGACGAAGTGCGTGGTGGGCCGCTGCGCCGCGCGGAAATCCCAGCGCCGGAGCGCCGCGATGAAGGGGCGCAGCGCCGCCTTGAGCACCGGCGAGAGCTGCTCCCGCGCGGCATAAGCCTCGTACTCCCACACGTAGCGCGTGGGGGCCAGGCAATAGCAGAGCTGTGGCGTGTCGCCGGTGCGCACCCCGTGGCAGAAGCCGCTCTTGTTGCTGAGGATCACATCGTAGCCTGCCGCGCCCAGATTCAGCCGGGCGAAGGCCAGTGCGTAGAAGGGGAAGTACCACTGATGCCGCCGGTAGACGGCGGGCAGCCGATCCATCCACGAGACGCGAATGTCCCACGTCTGGTAGGATGCGGGCAATCGCTCCCGCCAATAGATGCTCGTGTAGATCGGCGCACCGGGGAAGAAATCCACCAGATGCTCGAGGACGCGCTCGGCCCCGCCATGTTGATTGAGCCAATCGTGAACCAGCGCGACCTTTAACGCCATGTTTCTTCATCAGCGGTGGGCAGCGTCGCCAGAAATTCGCCGTGCAGCGCCTTGCGCATGGCGACGATGTCGTCCCAGGGGTACTCCTCCGTGCCGAAGCACATGCTCTGCTCGTGGCCCTTGCCGCAGGCCAGCACCACGTCGCCGGGACGGGCCAGCTCGACTGCACGCAGCAACGCCCGCCCGCGATCCGGCACGCGCCAGAAGTGCTCGCCCTCGCGCAGCCCCACCGCCTCGAAGGCCGCCGCCGTATCCGCCATGATGTCGGACAGCGACTCCGTGCGGGGGTCCTCCGCCGTGATAACCGTGATGTCGGCCAGCTCCGCCGCAATTTCGCCCATCATCCGCCGCTTGGCCCGGTCGCGCAACCCTGCCGCGCCAAAGGCCACGATGACCCGCCCTGGCGGTGTGATCAGCTCCCGCGCCGCCAATAGGACGCGCCGCAGCGCATTCGGCGTGTGCGCAAAATCCACAATGGCGGTGAAGTCCTGCCCCTCATCAATGCGCGTAAGCCGCCCCTGGACGCCCGCAACCGCCGCCACGCCTGTCGCAATCGCCTCCAGCGAGAGATCCAGCGCGAGCGCGCCCGTCGTCGCCGCCAGGATATTGCTCACATTGAAGGCCCCGACGAGCGGAGAATGAATTGGCTGTTCCCCCTGCGCGCAGTGCAGCATGAAGGTCACGCCCTGCGGGGTGAAGACCACATCGCGCGCCAACACATCCGCGTCCTCGCGCTTCAAACTGTAGCTGAGCTGCCGATCCGCCGGAATCTGGCGCAGGTACTCGTAAGAGCCGGGATCGTCGGCGTTGAGCACGGCCACTTTGGGCACACCCGGTTTGCGCGCCGAGGTCGTCAGCCCCCGAAAGAGCAGCGCCTTGGCATCGCGGTAGGCCTCCCAGGTGCCGTGATAGTCGAGATGCTCATGGGTGATATTGGTGACAACCGCCACGTCGAAGTCGCAACCGGCGAGGCGGTGCTGCGCCAGCCCGTGCGAGGTCGCCTCCAACACAGCGTGCGTCGTCCCGGCGGCGACCATCTCCGCCAGATAGTGCTGCACCTCATCCGCGTGCGGTGTCGTCGTGTGCAGGCCGGTGTCGTGGCTCTGATCGCCAATCTGCGCGTTCACCGTGCTGATCATGCTCGCGCTCAGGCCCGCCGCCCGGAGGATCGCGTAGAGCAGATTCGTGGTGGTGGTCTTGCCATCGGTGCCGGTGACGCCCAACAGCGCCATCCGCCGCGAGGGGAAGCCCTGCCAGGCGGCGTGGAGCCATCCCAGCGCCAGGCGCGCATCCGACACCTGATAGTATCGCGCGCCGGCGGGCAAATCCAGCGCCGCCGGGGATTGCGTCCCCACCACTGCCGCCGCGCCCGCCGCCAGCGCCTGGGGAACGTAGGTATGTCCATCCACGCTCAGGCCGGGGACCGCCACGAAGAGGTAGCCGGGCCGCACCTGACGCGAATCATCGGTGATGCCGCTGATCTCCGCATCCGCGCCGGGGGGATCGAACGCCCACGGCAAAGCCGCCAACAAATCCGCCAACAGCATAGCACACCTCCACAAGAAGCCTCCCGGAGCTTCTGTGAACTCCGGGAGCTGAGAACTCAAGCGCACGCAGGGATTATAGCATACTTCAAAGACGGGCAAAGCGCCGCAAGTGGTATAATACCGCCCATGATGACGCAAATCGTAGGTTATCTTTACATGGCGGTGTTGGCGGGATTGACCATCTACGCCGTCCATATCCTGATCCTGATCGCGCTCTATCTCTGGCACAGGCGTGAGCCGCAGCCCCCTACCCCGCACCTGGAACCGGATCACTACCCTCACGTGACGGTGCAAATCCCCCTCCGCAACGAGCGCCGCGTCGCCGTGCGCATCCTGGAGGCTGTCGCTGCGCTCGATTGGCCACGCGACCGGCTGGAGATTCAAGTGCTCGATGACTCCGACGACGGCACAACGGCGCTCGCGCGGGCGACAGCCGCATGTCTGCGCGAGCAGGGACACACCATCCACGTTCTGCACCGCTCGCAGCCCATCGGCAACAAGGCGGGCGCTTTGGCGGCGGGCCTCGCCGAGTGTCGCAGCGACTACATCGCCATCTTCGATGCAGACTTCTGCCCCGCACCGGACTTTCTGCAACGCACCATCCCACACCTCGTCGCCGAGCCGCAGCTGGGGATGGTGCAGGCGCGCTGGGGCCACCTCAACGCCGAATACTCCCCCATCACGCGCGCCCAGGCCCTGGCGCTCGATGCACACTTCACCGTGGAGCATCTGGCGCGCAATCGCGCCGGCCTGCTGCTCAACTTCAACGGCACGGCGGGGGTCTGGCGGCGCACCGCCATCGAGAGCGCGGGCGGCTGGCAAGCCGACACCCTCACGGAAGACCTCGATCTCAGCTATCGGGCGCAGCTGGCAGGATGGCAGATCCGCTATCTGCCCGATGTGGTCGCCCCGGCGGAGCTCCCGCCGTTCACCACGGCCTTCAAGCAACAACAGTACCGCTGGGCCAAGGGCGCGGCCCAAACGCTGCGCAAGCTTGCCGGGCCGCTGATCCGCTCGCAGCGACTTACCTGGTATCAGAAGCTCATGGCGCTACTGCACCTCAGCGGCTACTTCAGCCAGCCTTTGCTGCTGGCGATGCTGCTGCTGACCCTGCCCATGATCCGCTACAATCCCCACCTGCCGCAGCTCGTCGCCGCGATGGGGGCCGTCACGATGATTCCGCCCCTGCTCTACGTGCTAGGGCAGCTGGCGCTGTACCGCGATTGGTGGCAGCGCAGCCTCTACTACCCGGTGCTGATGCTGCTCGGCATCGGCCTGGTGTGGAACACGACCCTGGCGCTCTGGGATGGGCTGCGTCACTGGGGCGGCGACTTCAACCGGACGCCCAAGTTCCACCTCCGGGGGCGGCGCGGCCCTCACAAAAGACCGACCTACGCTCCCCCGCGAGACCGGGCCTTCTTGGGCGATCTCTGTCTGGGCATCTACGCTCTGGTCGCCGTCTACTATGCCGCCCAATTGCAACAGGCGGCGCTGCTGCCCTTCATCCTCATCTACGTTGCCGGGGAGTTGCTGATGATTTCAGGGACGCTCTACCTGCATCGCGCCGCCAAGTCTCCCGAGAAAATAACCCGAACGTAAGACGGGTTGGCAACCCGTCCTACTTTGTTTACTCAGTGGTATGCCGAAGGAGCATGATGACTCCTCAAAAATGGCTGTAGCGCGAACTAACGTTCGCGCTACATTTCCACGCAAAAGGGGCGAAAGCGCCAACGCCTTCGCCCCCTGGATTTATCTGACCTGGCGGTAAATACTAATCCTCATCAGGCTCGATGTCCACAACCGTCCCAACCTGCGGCGGGGACGCAGGCTCTTGCGAAGCCTTCGGGCCTTCCAATTGCGGCGGCTGCAAATCCTGGGGCATGAAGATCTGCCCGCGCAGATAGGCCCCCTCGTTGATCAGACAGGATTTGGTGGTCAGATCGCCCCACACCCGCCCGGTATCCAGAATCTCCACGCGATTGGCGGAGATGTTGCCCCGCACTGCGCCGGAAATCGAAACATTGTTGGCCTTGACGTCCGACAGCACTTTGGCGCTCTCGGTGATCATCAGATTGCCGGTGGTCTCGATGACCCCTTCAACGACGCCGTCAATGCGCATCCCGCCATCGCCCTGCACCTCGCCCTTGACGTAGGTGTTAGGCCCGATGACCGTCTCAATCGCGCTCGAACCGCCGCCGCTGGCGGGCCGGGAGGCGGATACCGCTGGCTGCGGGGTGGATTGCGGTGATGATTTCTTATCCCTGCTAAATATGGACATGGATCTTCCTCCTCATGTTTGGAAACATCTCAGGTACGCCTATGATACCCGTTGGGTTAAATTTGTCAAACGAAGGTCGCCGAACTTATCCGTTAGTCGGCGGCCCCCTGGATGATCTGCCGGGCCTTGGTAAGCGCCTGTTGTTCCTCCGCTCCCAGGCTGTGCGAGGAACGCCATTGCGTCAGCTGTTTGGCGTAGACGCGCGTGTCGTCGCGCCCGTGCAACCCCGAAAGCATCACGCCATTGCCGCGCTCGTCCACCAGCGCGACCGAAAAGCTCTGGTCGCCCCCCACTTCACCGAAGGCGTTGTAGCGCACCAGGCCGTAGCCCTGCACAATGTGCGGCCATACCTGTTGGAAGCGCGCGATAGCCCCCTCGGCCCCCTGCAACCGCGCCTCCTGATTATCCAACCGGTTGAGCAGTCCCGCAATCGTCATCTGATCGGCCTCCTCGGCCAGCGCAATGATGCGTTGATAGCGATCCTGCAAGGTGTTGAAGCGTTTCTCCAACGTGTAAATCCAGTAAGCCCCCACGAACAACAAAATCGTCGAGGCGATAGTCCACGGAATCAAAACCCCGTCCATCTTTTCTTCCTCTCTTTTTCTAGCGATACCTTACCATTGTATCACGGTTCTACAAGAATCGGCCCCAGAATGTACCGGTCGCCGGTCATATTGCCTTCCCAATCCAATTGGGCGATGCGTCGCACGCTGCCCATCTCGTACATCCCCACCTGCAACCAATACTGGCCCGGCGGCAGCGATTCCGGCAGCACCAGCCGGTAGGGATCAATGACCTGCTGGCCCTCAATCCACTTGGGGAACCAGAGATAGGTGGGGAAAGCGCCCCCCAGGGGCGTGTAATCGTGCCCTAGCCACGGCTGGCCCGCCGCGTCAATCAAATGGATGAAGACGGTGTAGCTGGCGCGGGGACGTTGCAAAGCGCGCCAGGTCAACGTCAGGTGCAAGGGCTGGCCGGGGCGCATCGGCAAGGGGTGCTCCCAGATCGCCGATCTCATGCGCCAGCCGGCGCGGACGCGCGCATCCATCAACGCCACGTCGTTGCCGATGTTGGTCAACGCGCGGCGCAGCACCCGGCTCACCCGCTCCGCCGATGGCGAGGGCTGCACCTCCAGCTCTCCCAACGACAGGAAGGTGCGCCCATCCTCGAAGGGCAGTGCGGATTCGCCCGTGGTCATGTCAACGTAGCTCAGCGCAAGCGGATAGCGGCCCGGCGCTAAGGTGTGTGGCACGTAAAGCTCATACCGCTCGGCGATGATCTCCCCCGGACGCCACTCCGGCGTCAGGCGGCGGCTATCCGTCGTCCAGCGTTGCTCCAGCGCGCCCAATTGCGCGTAGGGCATCAGGATGTGCGTCTCCGTCGTGGCGACGCGCGCGTACAGCACGACGGGAATCGCCTCGCCCGGCGATGCCGTCGTCACGGGCAGATCGTAGCCGAGCAAGGTCAGCCGCCCAGCGACGGTCACGTCCAACGAATGCTGAGGCGCAACCGGCTCCAGCGCCGGTGGCTCCAACACCTGCCAGAGATCGCCCACCGGGCGCAGGCGGAAGCCCAAGTCGCGGATGTCGCGCCGATAGTTGGAGAGGTAGACCGGCCCCAGCGGCAGGTTGCCGAAGACGCTCTCCGGCCAGGGCTGCGCCGCCGTCACGTAGACCGGGCGCAGATCCGCCTCCGCCACCGGCAGCCCCTCCACCAGTGTGTGATAATAAAAGGGCGTCAGGTGCTCCCAATCGGAGACGAAGGCCGCCCCGGCCCCCGTACCCTCGAAGCGGGCCACCAGCGCCAACGTCGAGCGATCCGCCGCGTCCCAATCGCGCAAAGTGAGGCGCGGGTAGGTGTGAACGCCCGCCGCTAACGGCAAGAGCGCCAGCGCCGCCGCGATCATCGGCGCGACTGCGCGCCAGCGCGGACGCCACTGCTGCACCCACATCAGCAGCGCCGCCCCGCCCACCCCAATGCCCATCGCCGCCGCGCCGAAAGCGTGCAGCAGATAGGCCATCACATCCTGCACGGAGTTGAGCGTGAAGACCAGATGGCCCAGCAAAAATCCGCCCCACAGCAGCGCGTAGCGCGGACGGCGGCGCGCCAGCCATCCCGCGCCCACCAGCAGGAGCGCCAACAGCGGCCATGGATATTGCAGCCGCAATAAGGTCCAGAAGACCCGCAACCGATCCCATTGATCCGCCAAGCCAAAATGGAAAAGATTGACGCGCAACCCCTGCGCCGTGGCGTGACGTAGAAAGCCCGCCCACGTCGCCATGTCGTTGGGGCCGAAGGGGGCCGTGGGGCTGCGCAGCGGGAAGTAGAGCCAGGGCAGCAGGCCCAGCAGCCCGCACGCCAAAAAGGTCAGCAGCTCGCGCGGGGAGCGCAACAGCGCCGGACGGGTAACGACGATGAAGAGCGCGTAGGCCGGCAAGCCCCAAATCGTGATGGGATGGTGGGTGACGCCGATCCCGGCACAGGTCGCCAGCGCGTAGAGCCACCAGCGCGACTGCCCCGTCTCCGACCAGCGCACCAGCAGCCAGAGCTGCGTCATCGTCAACGCGACGCTGACCACGTGCGCGTTGGCGTGGCTGCTGTGCTGCCACAGGTCGGGCGAGACCGCGAAGGCGACTGCGGCCAACGTCGCCGCCCACCAGGGCGTCCAGCGCCCGACCGCCGTCTCCGACTCGCGCGCAAGCGCCCGCACCAACAGAAAGACGCGCGTCACCGCCCAGGCGCCCGCCGCGCCTGCCAACAGATTCGTGCGGAAGGCCACGCTGCCCACCACCACGATCCGCTGCCAGAGGCCCGCCAACAAGGTGTAAAAGGCATAGCCCGGCGGATGCACGATCCCCCACACCGCCGGGATGAACTGATATTCGGAAGGGTCGCCGTAAAGCGTGCCCGGCGCGGCAGTGGTGGCATACAAGAGCCAGGTCGCAGCAAACAACACCGCCACCGGCCAACCCTCACCCCACTCGCGCGCCTTAATCTTGGCTGTGATTTTCGTCAACATGAGCGGGCGCATTATAACCCGTTTTCGCCGCTTATCAATCACACGCTGTCGCCTGCTTTCCCTCTTGGCGATTCAGCTTATAATCACCACAGTGAACTTAAGGGAGCGGCGCACCTACGTCATGCGTAAAAATTGCTTACGTTTTACGCATGACGGATTACACTTTACATCAACTTATGCCCTCCAAAAACAAAGGGAGAACATACCATGGGAGACCGACGAGTGTGGCTGATTGTAATTTTTGTGTTGGTGCTGTTGCTGTGCCTCTGCACCTGCTGCATTGGTGGCGCGGGGATTCTGATCTACAACAGCGAGAACCCCAACTCAGACCTTTGGGGGGATTGGGATGACCCCTTCTTCACCCCGGCGCCCCCCGGCCCCACCCCCATGCCGCTCGGTGACGTTGAGCCGCTGCCTGAGGAGGCCTACGAGACCTTGCACGCGCTCGCCGAGGCAGAGATCCCCAATTCCGACCTGCACGAGCTCGGCATCCGCTTCCTCGGCGTCCCTGCCGATACCCCTCGCACCCTCGACACGCCTGATCCCGACTACCCGGTGGGCACACGCCGCACCTTCAACGTCTCCGATGTGGATACTGACCGACAATTCGAAATTGAAGCCATCCTCATCTACAAGACCGAACACGTCTACATGTGGGTCGAAGATGGCGCGCGCTTCAACGAGCGGGCGCTGATCCAGGCCGCGGATCTCTTCACCGAGCACACCTACCCCACCACCCGCGAGTTCTTCGGCTCCGAATGGAACCCCGGCGTGGATAACGATCCGCGCCTCAGCATCCTCCACGCGCGCGGCCTGGGCCGCACCGTCGCTGGCTACTTCTCCAGCCCCGACTCCTACGTGCGCGCCGTCCGCGAGGATTCCAACGAGATGGAGATGTTCTACATCAACATCCAGAACGTCACCCTGGGTGACGATTTCTACAACGGCGTACTCGCCCACGAATTCCAACACATGATCCACTGGTACAACGACCGCAACGAGGAGACCTGGCTCAACGAGGGCTGCTCGGAACTGGCGATGGCGATCAATGAACGTACCTATCACAAACCTGGCACCTACGATGTCGGCGGCAGTGAGTACGCCTACCTCACCCGCCCCGATACCCAACTCACCACCTGGCCCGAAGGGACCGCCGGCAGCGCCGCCGCCAACTATGGCGCGGCCTATCTCTTCATGGAATACTTCCTGGAGCGCTTCGGTGAGGATGCGACCCAGGCCCTCGTCAACCACGAGGAAAATGGCATGGACAGCGTGGATGCCGTACTCAACGAGGAGCTGGACCTGAACTTCACCCACAAGGAGTTCTTCGCCGACTGGACCATCGCCAACCTGCTCGATGACAATTCATTGGCGGATGGGCGCTACGGTTACACCGAGCTCGATCTGGTGCCGCCCCGCATTGACACCAGCATCTCCGGCAGCGATCTCCCTTCGACTTACCGCAGCGATGTCCGCCAGTACGGCGTGGACTACATCGAGATTACCGCTAACGCGCCGGTGCGCTTTACCTTCAGCGGCGGGAACCTGGTCGGCCTGATGGCGACCCAGGCCCACAGCGGCCAATATCTCTGGTGGTCGAACCGCGCCGACGAATCCGACACCCGCCTCACCCGCTGGCTCGACCTGACCGATGCGGAGAGCGCGAGCGTGCGCTTCTGGGCCTGGTATAGCATCGAAGTGGACTGGGACTACGCCTATCTCGTGGTGGGCAGCGCCGAGGGCGCGCTCCCCGCCACGCTAGACGCGCTCAACGATCCGGCTAGCGGCGTCGCCTGGGAGATTCTGGACGATGACGGCCTGAACTGCACCACCACCAACCCCAACGGTAACTCCTTCGGCTGCGGCTTCACCGGTAACAGCCAGGGTTGGGTGCAGCTCGAGGCCGATCTCAGCGACTACGTCGGCCAGGAGATCGCCCTGCGCTTTGAGTACATCACCGATGCCGCCGTGAACCAGCCCGGCTTCGCGCTGGACGATGTCGAGATTCTCATTGATGGCAGCGTCGCCTTCTCCTATGACTTCGAGGAGGAAGATGACTCGTGGCTGGCGGAGGGCTTCGTGCGCCACGCCAACCTGCTCCCGCAGGAGTGGCTTGTGCAGCTGGTGACGTTTGGCCCGGAGACCCGCGTCGAGCCATTGCTGCTCGCCGGCGAGGGCACGCAAGGCGAGTGGATCATCCCACTGGACAATCAGACCCGGCGCGCCATCATTGCGCTCTCGGCGCTGGCCCCCGTCACCACCGAGGTCGCCACCTACGAGCTGACCTTCACCTTAGCGGAGTGACCGTTTGACCCTCGCCCCTATCGGCGTCTTTGATTCCGGCATCGGCGGGCTTTCTGTCTGGCGAGAGATCGTCCGGCAATTGCCCGCCGAATCCACACTCTACTTCGCGGATCAGGCGCACATCCCCTACGGGCCACGGCCCCTGGCCGAAGTGCAGGACTTTGCCCGCGCCATCACCCGCTTTCTACTAGAGCAAGGGGCCAAGCTCATCGTCGTGGCCTGCAACACCGCCTCCGGGGCGGCGCTCTACGCCCTGCGCGAGAGCTTTCCGGAGGTCGCCTTCGTGGGGATGGAGCCGGCGGTCAAGCCCGCCGCCGAGCAGACGCGCACCGGCAACGTGGGGATCATCGCCACGCCCGCCACCTTCCAAGGCGAGCTCTTCCGCCGGCTGGCGCAGCGCTTCGCCGCTGACGTGCAGCTGCACACGCAGACCTGCCCCGGCCTCGTCGCCGCTGTCGAGACGGGCGCGCTGGATACCCCGGAGACCCGCACGCTGCTGCACCGCTACCTCGAGCCGCTCCTGGCGCAAGATATTGACGAACTCGTGCTCGGCTGCACGCACTACCCCTTCCTGCGGCCCGCCATCGAGGAGATCGTCGGCCCGGCGGTGACGATCATTGATCCCGCGCCGGCAGTCGCGCGGCAGGTCGGGCGCATCCTGGCGCGCCAGAGGACGCTGGCCCCGCCCACGGCGCGCGCCGCCCATCGCTTCTACACCAGCGGCGATCCGGCCCGCCTCACGCAACAGGCGCGCGAACTCGTGGGCTATCAGGGCGAAAGTTTTCAGGCCCGTTGGCAGGGCGGCGAGTTGACCTTAATAAACTGAAAAACTATGGTAGAATATAGGTCTGGATGATTAACAAGTCTAGGAAAAGAGGCAAGTACAGGCATGCCATTAGTCGAAGAACTCGGCATTGACCTGGGCACAGTAAATGTCTTGGTCTATGTGCGCGGACGGGGGATCGTACTACAAGAGCCGTCCGTGGTCGCTCAGGAAATCAGTACAGGTCGCGTAATGGCCGTGGGCGAAGAAGCCCGCGCGATGTTGGGGCGCGCTCCTGACACGATTCAGGTGCGCCGCCCACTGCGCGACGGCGTTATCGCCGACTATCGCGTGACCCGCGAGATGTTGACCCACTTCATCAACCGCGCCATCGGGCGGTTCCGGCTGTTCAAGCCCCGGCTGATGATCACCGTCCCCTTCGGCGTGACGCAGGTAGAGCGCCGAGCGGTGCGCGACGCGGCCCAGGAGGCCGGCGCCAGCCGCGTCTACCTTATTCCAGAGCCGATGGCTGGGGCCATCGGCGCGGGGCTTCCCATCCACACGCCTGGGGGCCACATGATCGTTGATCTGGGCGGCGGCACCAGCGAGGCTGCGGTGCTCTCCGTCTATGGCGTCGTCACCTCGGCGGCGGTGCGCGTGGGCGGGGTGCGCATGGATGAGGCCATCGCGGCCTACGTGCGCCGCAAGTACAACCTCATGCTCGGCTTCCCCACCGCAGAGGAGGCCAAGATCCGCATCGGCGCGGCCACGGAGCTGGCGGAGCCGCTGCGCATGGAGGTGCAGGGCCGCGACCAGGTGACAGGGCTACCGCGCAGCGTGGAGATCAACAGCGATGACATCATCGAGGCGCTCGAGGAATCGCTCACGGTCGTCGTCGGCATGGTGAAATCGGTACTGGAGCGCACACCCCCCGAGCTCGCCTCCGATATCATTGATCGCGGCATGACCATGATCGGCGGGACCTCGCTCCTGCGCAACATTGACCACCTGCTCACCGAGGAGACCGGCGTCCCCGTCTACATCGCCGACGCGCCGATGGCGTGCGTGGCGGTAGGCGCGGGCAAGTCCATGGCGCGTCTGGCGGTGCTGGAACGCACACTTTCTGAGCTGTAACGCTCGCTTTCATCACAAGCAAAGCCCCCGGCCCGCTTAAGCGGATCGGGGGCTACGTTTTTCGTGATGGCCTTGTCCTACATTAGCGTCTGACTAACAGTCGGCGCCACGTAAGACGGGCTAATCGTCCGCCGTGGCCGCTTCCTCGAGAGCAAAGACCTCGGCCAACGCCTGCCGGGTCTCCTGCGGGAGCTTCGAGAGCCGCCCCTCCTTGCGCAGCCAGGGCTTCAAATCCTTGAGCAGCAACGCCGCCACAGGAACCGATGACTCAATCTCCAGCCGGACATCGGGAGCGGCAAAGACCAACACACCCCGCACCGGCACTGATGCGGCCACCTCTTCTGGGAGCTGTTTCGCCAACCAGTCCGCCATTCGCTTCGCCTGCTGGCTGGCATCTTGAGCCGGCGCGATCAGCGACTCCTGACCCGCCAGCTGCCGCAGGAACTTACCCCGCTGCTGATGGCGCCAGCGCCCGTCGGCGTAGCGCACCGTCCCGCTCTGCGGCTTGACCACCAGCACCGTGACGCCGCCCGGTTCCAGCAGCACGAAGGAGACCACCTGCGTATACAACAGCAAGGTGTATTGATCGTTGAGGCCCTTGAGCGCCTCCTGCAACTTGACGTGATAGGCGATTTTGCCTACAAAGCGATCCCCGTAGTAGTTACCCAGCATCGAGGCCACAAAGCCGACCCCCAGCAGCAACGTCCCCCACAGCGCCAGTTGAGGGTACGAGAGCATGATGAGCACCGAGCCAAAAAGGCAGCCCAAGCCCACCAGCGGCGCCCACTCGCCCACCTTGGCGCGCCTTTGAATGTACTTTTCGTTCTCAATAATCCGCATCTGCTATTCCCCCTCCTGCAAACCGGCCTTGATGGTCTCAATGACGCCGTTGGCAACCGCCAGCCGCGCCTGCCCCACCCCGCTCTTCACCGCCTTGGCGTTGGAGCGCCCGTGTCCCACAATGGCGATCCCATCAACGCCCAACAACAGCGCCCCGCCATATTCGGCGTAATCCAGCCGCTTGATCAGCTGCCGCATGCCAGGGTAGAGCAACAAGAGGCCCGGCAGCGCGACCAACAGACCGGGGAGCAGCAACACCAGGGCGAGTTTGTTCAACGGGCCGCTCAACAGATCGCGTTTGACCATCCGCGCCACAAAGGAGGCGATGGACTCCGCCGTCTTGACCATGATGTTGCCCGTGAAGCCATCGGTGACAACCACATCGGCCTCGCCACGGGTCACGTCCTTCGGCTCCACGTTGCCCACGAAGTTGAGCTCGCTCTCCTGCAACACCTGATACGTCTCGCGCACCACCAGGCTGCCCTTCTCCGCCTCCTCGCCGTTGGCGAGCAGGCCCACGCGCGGGTTAGCGATGCCCAGCACGCGCTCGGCGTAGATCGCGCCCATGCGCGCGAACTGCAACAGGTAGTCCGGCTTGCAGTCGGCGGTCGCACCCATATCGAGCAGCAAGACCGGCTGGAAGGCCGGCGGATAGATCGTGGCGAGCGCCGGGCGGCGGATGCCACGGATGCGGCGCAGGTCGAAGATGGCGCTGGAGAGCACCGCGATGGTGTTCCCCGCCGAGAAGAAGGCATCAGCCTCCCCGCTCTTGACCAGGCGCATCCCCACCCGGATCGAAGAATCCACTTTGGAGCGCACCGCGTCGGAGTGATCCTCCATCGTGAGGATCTCCGGGGCATGGACCACGCGGATGTTCAGCCCGGCTGTATCGTGTTTGGCGAGCTCCTGCCGAATCTGATCTTCCGGCCCTACCAGAATGATCTCATCGCCCCACTCGCGGGCTGCCTGCACCGCGCCTGCGACATCCGGCACGGGGGCGGTATCAGAACCAAAAGCATCTACCACTATGCGCATAAGTCCATCTCCTTATCAAAAATCTGCAAATCTAAAATCCCCGGTAACTACTCACCCTGGCTCCGAGGGGATCGTCAGATCCCCGTCAAGTCAAAATTATCTAGGACTACATTGTTATAGCAGCCTGGAATTTGCTTGTGTATCCACGCCGGATATGGCGATCCGGCTAGAGCCTGAGTAGATACAATCCCCGTGTCAATAATCCCAGGGCGGCTCTTCGGGCGGGGGCATATCCCACGGCTCGTAGCCATCCGTAGCATAAGCGTGCGCCGGCAACGGCTTCCCCGCCAACCAACACGCCGCCATCTCCGGCAGCTGCTTCCAGCTCGCCACGCGCACGGTAGGATCGGGCAGCGAGTTGAGGAAGCGCGCGCCGTACCGTTTGGAGATCACCCGCCGATCCAACACCACAACCACCCCCTGGTCGGTATAGGTGCGGATCAGTCGCCCGAAGCCCTGCAAGAAGCGTAAAATCGCCTCCGGCACCATGTACTGGTTGAAGGGATTATCGTAGGTCTCGGCGCGCGCCGCCACGACGGGATCGTCGGGCACATCAAAGGGCAACTTGACGATGACCAGACACGACAGCGCCTCGCCGGGCACATCCACACCTTCCCAGAAGGAGCGCGTGCCGAGCAACACCGTCCGCTCGCCCTTGCGGAAGTTATCGAGCAATTGCGCGCGCGAGCTGCCGCTCCCCTGTGCGTAGACGAGAATATCCTCCGCCGCTAGCGGCCCGGTGATCGCCTGGGCGGTCACCTTGAGCTGGCTGTATGCGGTAAAGAGCACCAGTGCGCGCCCCTCTGTCGCCTTGAGCAGCGCGATGAGCGCCCGGTCAATCGCCTGCTGATAGCCTGGCTTGCCCGGCTCCGGCAGGTCGTTGGCGACGGTCAGCAGCGCCGCCGAGGGGTAGTCGAAGGGCGAACCTACCGCGAGCTCGGCAACATCGTCGGCGCTGAGCCGCTCACGCAGATAGTCGAAGCTCCCCTCGACGCGCAACGTGGCCGAGGTCATGATGACGGTGCGCAGCTTCTCCAGCAGGTACTTGCGCACCAGCGGGCCGACGTGCAGCGGGGCCGCGTGGACCGATAAATCCGTGTAACCCCGGCGGCGCACCTCCTCAACCCAGTAAATGCCCCCGTCGCTGGGCCTGGCGATGAGCTCCTTGAGATTGTCGTAAGCCGTCGCCAACCACTGCATGATGCCTTCGACGCGCGCCTGATAGTCGAGCAATTCCGGCGCTTCGCTCGCGCTCAGCTCGTTCAGGCCCTCATCGAGGCGATTCATACTATCCACGAGCTGGCTCAGCGCCGGCGCAACCGCCGACCAGGTCCCCTCGACGCTGGTCCAACTGAGCTGCTCGCGCATCATCGGGGTGAGCCGCACGCGGGCCGCGTAGGCGTTCTGCATATCGCCATTTTCCTTCAAGAAGAACTCGAAGGTGTCGAAGAGATCCTCAAGGCGCTGGCTGGCGGTTTCCGCCTCGTCCTCCAGGCGCAAGAGAGCATCGAGCAAGATAGCGCTGCGCTTGCGAGGCAGTTGAGCCGCGGCGTCGCGCAACACCTCCAACAGACTGGGATGGTTGCGCCGCCCTCGCACCAGATCGTCGAAGAGCCGCTGCACGCTGGCGCGATCCACCTGAAAGTGCAATGCCTCGGTGGTCGCCCGCTCCAGGTGATGGGCCTCGTCAATGATGAGCAGGTTGTGTTCCGGTAGCACACGGTGCTGCGCGGCTATATCGGCCAAGAGCAGCGCGTGGTTGACAATGAGCAGATGGACGCCCTCGGCCCGGTCGCGCGCGCGGTAGAAGAAACACTCATCACCCAGATAGTAAGGGCAATTGTGCGCATTGCAGTTCTCGCGCGCTGCGGAGAGCGTATGCCACACCGCCTGCTCCTGCCCCGTGGGCAGGAAGAGGGTGTCGCCATCGCCATCAAGGGTATTGGGCAGCCAGAGCAGGATCTTCGCCACGACGCGCGCCTCGTGGTTTTGAGCGGGACCGCGCTGTCGCAGGGCCTGGAACTGGCGGCGGCAGAGATAATGCGAGCGTCCCTTGAGGAGCGCCGCCCGAAACTTGAAGGGCAGCGTCTTGGACAATAAGGGGAGGTCCTTATCCAGCAGCTGTTCCTGCAAGTTGATCGTATTGGTGGAGATGACGACCCGCTCGTCGTTTTGGACGGCCCAGTACAGCGCAGGCAACAGGTAGGCGAGGGATTTGCCGGTGCCGGTGCCCGCCTCCACCATCAGATGATAGCCGCCGTTGAAGGCTTCGCCCACGGCCTGCAACATCTCCAGCTGTTGGTCGCGGGATTCGTACTCCGGGAAGGTGGCGGCGAAGGGGCTGTCCTCGTCCAGCAACCGGGTCAGCGCGTCGAGGTCGAGCAGCGCAGGCTCCTCACGCGGCGTCAGCGGTTCCGGCAACCGCTCCTTGAGAAAAAGCGGCTGAGCGGCATCGCCCCCCAGCGCGGCGGCGAGCTGCGCCCCGATTCCGCCGCTGAAGCTGTGCCGTCCGCGTTGGCGCAGCGCCTCGCGGAAGAATTGCGCCGGCCCCCAACGGTGGCGCTGGCCCAGTTGCACGATTTCCTCAAGGGTCGCCTGGGGCAATTGCACGGCGCGCTCCAACAACGCGACGAAAAGCCCGTGGGTCATCCGGGCGTCATCGAGCGCGCGGTGGGTCTGCGCTGAAAGCGTAATGCCGAGCTCGTGGACGAGGTTTTGCAGGGTGTAGCGCCCCGCGTGCGGGACGAGAATGCTCGCCAGCTCGAAGGTATCAATCGCCAGATTGCGCGCCAGGACGCCATGCTGATTGAGAAAGCTCAAATCGAAACTGATGTTGTGCCCGATAACCGGATCGTGCCCTACAAAGTCCTGCAACTTCAAGGTCGCCTGACGCGCGCCGGGCGCACCACGCACATCCGCGTTAGTGATGCCGGTCAGCTCGGTAATGAAGGGGGGCACGGTTCGCCCAGGATTGACGAAGGTCTCGAAGGTCTCGAGAATTTGCTCCCCCTGAAAGCGCACCGCGCCAATCTCAATGATGGCATCGCGTTGGGGATCGAGGCCGGTGGTCTCCAGATCGAGGGAGATGTAGGTTATGCTCATAAATGGTTCAGTCCTCCACATTACGCGGCGGCGTCCAATCCACCGCGTGGCCGTCGGAGCGCAACAGCTCCCAGGCCAACACGCGATAGGCCAACGACCCACGGGAGCGCGGCGCGTAGAAGATCCCCGGCTCGCCGTAGCTGGGGGCCTCGCTCAAGCGCACGCTGCGCGGGATGAGAATCTTGAAGACCCGTTGCGGGAAGTGCTGGCGCACCTCGCTCACCACCTGACGGGCCAACGTAGTGCGCCCATCGAACATCGTCAACACCAGCCCGCGCAGGGTCAAGGCAGGATTCAGGCCTCGTTGCACCAGGGTGATGGTGTTCATCAGCTGCGAAAGCCCCTCCAGCGCCAGATATTCGCACTGCACCGGAACGATCACGCCCTCGGCGGCGGTCAACCCGTTGACGGTGAGCAGGCCCAGGCTAGGCGGGGAATCCACGAGGATGTAATCGAAGCCCTGCACATCCGCCAACGCCAGCTGCAAACGCTCCGCGCGCTGGCGTGTGTCGGGCAGGGCGTTGAGCTCCACCGAGGCGCCGGCCAGGGCCGGGGCGCTCGGCAACAGCGAGAGGCCCTCCCAACGGGTCGGCAGCAGCACCTCCGCCACGGAACGCTCGCCCAACAGCACCTCGTAGGTCGAAGCGGCGACCTGCCTGCCGTTGATACCCAGGCTGGTGGTGGCATTGCCCTGGGGGTCAATATCAACCACCAGGACGCGATAGCCCCAATCGGCCATGCTGGCGGCGATGTTGATAACGGTCGTGGTCTTGCCCACACCGCCCTTCTGATTGGCAAATGTGTAGATATGCATTAGATTAGCGCCTTTCGCCCTCTCCTAACATCGCCACGACCTCAGCGGGCTGCGGAACCCCTTCCAGACCGGGGCGCTTGACCGAAATGGCGGCGAATTGCGCCGCCTGCTGTACTGCTTTCTCCGGGGACAGCCCCGCAGCCAGGAGGCTGAAGAAGACCGCCGCGAAAATGTCGCCGGCTCCGGTCGGGTCTAGCTCTTGCACGGCGGACGCGGCAAAGCGCAGCGGCGGTTCTCCGCGCCGAAACAGGAGGCCGCCAGCAGCGCCTTCGGTGACAACCAGGATGCGGGTCAGCGCGGCGTAGGTCTCGGCGCGCTCCCAACTCCCGGATAGATCCTCGATGCTGAGCACCACCGCCGAGGCCAGCGGCAACACCTGCGGGGCGGCCTCCCACGTTCCCACCGTAACCCAGCCCCCCGGACGCGCGCGCCGCAGCCAGCCCTGGGGCGTCAATCCCACAAATGCCGCGCGTTCAGCAAAGTAGGCGACCAGCTCCACGGCGCATTCCCCCATCACCGGGCCGAGATGCACCAGAGGCGCAGCACGCCACGCAGGCGGGACGCTCGCCACGGTCAAAGGCGCAGCCAGCGCGTGGAGCAGCTGCCGCCGGCCTTCCGGGAGATAGCGATTCTCGAAGGTGGTGGCAGCCGGCGCGGGAACGACCACCGCCGTCCCCAAAGCGGTCAGATCAAGGGTGGCGGGGGCGCTGGTCACGATGCCCACCCGTCGCCCCAGCGCCTGGGCCGCCAGTGCGGCATAGGCAGCGGTCCCGCCCAAACGCTGTTCGCCTCCAGGCAACAAGTCCAGGGTGACGTGCCCGATGAGCAGATAGTCAACCGGAGGCAACGCGCCCCCCTCAACCAGAGCGGGACTGCGGAATAATGGTGACGGCGCGCTGGCGGCCTGTGCCGACGCTGCGGGTCTTGACCCGCGCGTCGCCGCGCAAGAAGATGTGGATCAAGCGCCGCTCGTGGGTGGGCAAGGGGCGCATCCGCACCACCTGCCCCGACCGCACCGCGCGCTCGGCCATCTTTTTCGCCAGCGATTCCAGGCTGCGATAGCGGCGCTCGCGGTAGCCATCCGCATCCACGATCAGGTCGTAGGGGCCATCCAGCCGACGGCGCACCAGGGAGCGCATCAAGTATTGGACGGCGTTCAAGGTCTTGGCGCGATGACCCACCAGCGCGTTGGCGTCGCTGCCACGCAGGGCCAGCCACAACACCGCGCGCTCCTTTTCTTCTTTCCAGGTGAGCTCACTGGTGACGCTCAAAGCCTGGAAGAGCTCTGTGGCGATTTCGAGCACAACTTGCTCCACCGCCTGGCGGTCCAGATCGCCGGACATCGCCGGGGGCTTGACGGGTTGCGATTTAGAAGGGGGCGGAGGCGGTGGTGGTTTGGGGGCTGGCTCCGCCGGAGCCGGTGGTTCCTGGGGCGGCGCTGGCGGCGCTTCTTCTACAACGGGAGGCGCGGAGACAGGCTGCGCCTTCGGCATTGGCGCGGGCGCTTCTTTTGGTGGCGCAGGCGGCTTGAGGGTCAACCGGACGTGCGCATCGCGTATGCCAATGCCCAGGAAGCCCCTGCTGCCTTCGTCCAAAATCTCGATCTCGACTTCATCGCGGGTCACACTCAACCGCGCAACACCCAAAATAATCGCTTCTTCTATTGTAGGTGCTGTGATTTCCACCTGTTCCGGGGTCATGTCAATTTCCTCCTCTAGAAATAGCTCACGGATTGACACGGATTTCACAGATTAGAATTTAAGATGCTACATAACGTGCGCACGTGAGTGAGAATGTTATGCCGTCTTTTTCTTGCGAGGGGTCGCGCCCGAAGTTGCCGGGGCCGTTTTTTTCTTGCCCTTTTTCGCTTTCTGATCCTCACCTCGCGCCATCGCGTATTGATTGCGGAACAGATAGAATTGCAAGATGCCCACCAGGTTCGAGATGACGAAGTAGACCGACAATCCCGAAGCGTAGTTCAGGGAGATGAAGGTCATAAAGAGCGGCATAGTAATCTGCATGGATTGGGTCATGGATTGTGTCTGGGGATCGGCGCTTGGCGGGGTGAGCATTTTCTGCATCAGCCAGCTCGTCACACCGACCAAAATCGGCAACACGAAGTAAGGATCGGGGAGGGCCAGATCAAGCCACAGGAATTGGCTGTTCAGCGGAACGATGCCGCTGAGATCGAGCCAGCTGATGTTGTAGATATGCTGGGGTAAATCGAGCAGCCCCAACGGGGTCGCGGCCAATGTGCGGATGATGGCCTGATAGAGGCCGATCATCAGCGGCAGTTGGATCAAGGAGCCTAAGCAGCCGCTCATCGGATTGATGCCCATCTCACGATAGAGGCTCATCTGCTCTTGAGCAAGGCGCTCTTTATCGTTCTTGTACTTTTCTTGCAGCTCCTTCATTTTGGGCTGCAGGGCCTGCTGGCGGCCAGCCGTCTTTTGTTGGTTGAGTGTCAGGGGGGTGAGGAGGAGACGCACCGCCAGTGTGACCAGGGCGACAGCCACCACGGTCTGCTGGCCTACGAATTTGTAGAAGAACAGCAACATATTGATCATCGGGTCAACTACAAGTAAATCCCACACAGTCTTTCTCCCTTATAATGCGCCCGTGACGTTACTGCGTAGCGGCAGGATACTGCCACAGGAGTGCGCCATTGGACATGCTGAACACCCGGATACGCGCCTCAGCCTGAATGGGCATCACGTAGACACGCTCATCAACGACGACGACATCGCTGGGCAAGCGCCCTGGGCGCTCTGGGGCCAGCCCCCATGGAATCGGATCGCCCGTTTCGGCATCCAGCGCGTAGATCAGCCCGGATTCGTGACCCGGCACCAGCAGGACGCCTTCGGCGGTCAGCGCAGGTTGCCCACGGACGAGATCGTCCACATGGGCAGGCGCGGGCCAAAGCGCTTCGCCGGTTAGGGCATCAAGCGCATAGACGTACCCGCTGATGTCCACGGCGAAGAGGCGCTCATCAACGCCCAGAGGCGCCGCCCAGAACCAATCATTGCCCGTGAAGGTCTGGCGGAGATTGCCATCGGCCAGAGAGAGCTGATAGAGTTGGCCGCTGAAGTCGCCCACCCAGAGCGCATCGCCGACCACGGCGGGCGTACCGGTCACTGCCGCGTCGAGTTCCTGCTGCCAGCGCAAGGTCCCATCTGCCAGATTAAGCGCGTAGACGTGCCCATCCATCGAGGCCACGTAGACCTCATCATCCACCACGACCGGGTCGGCCCAGACACGGCCCCCGGTCTGGAAAGCCCAGACCTGAGCGCCATTGGATAGATTCAACGCATAGACGAAACCATCGCCATTGCCGATGATGAACAGCCCATCGGCGACCACGCCGCTGCCCACATATTGCCCGCCGGCGCCCTCGCCGTTGCCCTGCCAGGGCAGGGCGATGAGGCCGCCGGAATTGGTTTCCGTGGGGAAAGTCCAGACCACACGCGAGACGCCCGCCGGAATCAGCCCGGTGCGCAGGGCATAGACGGTCTTATCGCCAAAGCCGGCCACCAGCAGCAGCGACGCCTCCTCAGCGAGCACCGGCGTCGCGTAGAAAGGGCCGATATTCTTGGCGGGCGCATCAGGGAAGCGCCACAAGAGCTCGGCAGTTGTCGCGTCTAGCGCCACCACATCGGCGCTATTCGCCGCATAAACCACGCCTTCATCCACAATCAAACCGGACCAGCTATCCTGACGCACGCCGCCGGCGCAACCACTTAGCAGCACACTCAGCAGGAGCAAAATCCCTACTGGAATCCACCACCGTTTCATCTAGCCTCCTATACTTCGGGGACGGGATCATACCCGCCAGGGTTAAAGGGATGGCAACGCACGATCCGCTTAATCGCCAACCAGCCGCCACGCACAGTCCCGTAGCGAGCAATAGCTTCGTAGCTATATTGCGAACAGGTAGGTGTGAAACGGCAAGCGGGTGGCAGTAAAGGTGAAATGAAGCGCTTGTAAGTGCGGAGCGTCCACAGTAGTAGAACCTTCATGCTTTGTCCACCTGGGCCGTGCGCCACAAGCCTGCAACGCGACACAATTGCTCAACAGCCTCTTGTACCTGTGCTTGCCCGGCGGTCACAATGCTCGGTCGTGCAATCAACACCACATCCCAACCTGGTAACAATTGAGGGTACAGATGGCGCGCAGCCTCCCGCAACAAACGGCGCGCGCGATTGCGCACCACAGCCTTCCCGACCTTACGACTCGCGATGATCCCTATGCGCGTAACGGGCAGGCCATTCGAGGCTGCCCGTAACACCAGCAAGGGATGCGCCCACGAGCGCCCACGCTCCCAAAGATGTTGGAAGTCGCGGGGACGTCGCAGGCGCAAGCCCTTGGACCAACGATAACATTGGGTCAATGAAAAAAACTAGCTACGACGGCGCGGTCGCTGGGAGCTCTCCTTCCAATTGATGCGCTTGGCGCCTCCCAACTTCACTGCGATCAACCGGCTACGGCCCTTATTGCGCCGGTTCTTCAGCACCTTGCGCCCACCCGGTGTCGCCATCCGGGCGCGGAAACCATGCGTGCGCATCCGCTTGCGCTTTTTAGGTTGATAAGTTCGTTTTGGCATCTCTATCTCTCCTTCACTTTCTTTAATTGATCAACAAGCCCTGGTTGAACGATGTAAAAACGGCATCATTTACCAGACACACAAAAACCGCGCGGTCACCCGCCGCGGCCTACGCTCCTGACCAGAGCCTGGTTATTATACCGTATTGAGACCATTAAGTCAATTGGCGATAAGGCCCCAACCTCCTTCAAAAATAGCGAATCTGCGAATGGTGAATGGCGAATAGCCAAACAAAAATCTGCTAAATCCGCTCAATCTGCCAGCTATTTTCGTGCTGGATGGTGTGCGCCAGCACCGGTGTCTCCCTAGAAAATAGCCTGAGCGTAAGACAGGTTGGCAACCTGTTCTACATTTTCATCCTCGGTGGTGTACCGGAGGAACATGATGACTCCCTAGAAAACAGCCATCGAGAACACAGAGTTCACAGAGAAAAAAGAAAACTCAATTGAAAAGTTACTTTATCTCGCTGCCTTTGAGGAGGGGAATCCCTTGCGCGAAGGCCATGACCAGCAGCGTGACGACGGTCAGATTGGGCGCGATGTCGAACCTCACGTTGAGGAAGATGACGCCAGCGGCGAATGCCTGTAACAGGAGCACCTGTACCAGGGGCAATTGTTCATCGCCGAAGAGTTGCGGGATGACGAGCCGCATGTATTCGGCGCCGAGGGGGTTGATGACGCTGCTCAGCATCAGCGTAAAGCGCAGGCAGAAAAAGGCGTGGAGCAGGAGAAAGATCGCGCCCGCGCCCAGCACAAAGGCCTCGCCCAGCGGCAGCGGTGTGTAGGCCGGCTCGTTGAGGACACTGAAATCGGTCTGTAGGGTGAGGGCCAACAGGTTGATGAGATACCACCAGTAGATGCCCGCCTTGACCAGCGGCGGCGGCGGTTTGTTGGGCAGCGTTGCGGCGAGCAGCAAGAGCCACGGAATCCCTAATCCCAGCGCATAATGCGGCCACCAGGGCAGCTCGAACGGACGGGTGAGGATGAGATTCAGCGCGACGACGATGTGAATCGAGAGCGCCGCCTCTTCGTTGATGCGCGGCAGCAGATACGGGAGGATGAGGCCGTAAACAAGCAATCCGATGATAATTGCAGCGAAAGGGATGCTCATGAGGCCATCTATGTAGACCCGTCTGTCATCCCACCCGATGAGATACAGCACTCCGATGAGCAGCCCAGCGAACACCGCCAGCGCGACCATCAGCTGTTTTTCTGGACTGAGAAAGGCTTCCTCAAGCCCACTCTTTCTGGCCGGCTTATCTCTTTGGCGGGCGTTTTCCCACAATAGCAGGATTTCTAGCGTCAGCCCCAAGATAAAGGCAATGTAGGAGGTGATGTGCATAGTGCTCCCTTAAAAAATCAGCAAATCTAAAAATCACTTGTGTGGCGGAAGTGGTTATGCTCTGGCATGCACTTTGACTTGCTTGCTGTTATCCATGAAGCCGAGGAAGAGAACCGCCGGCTCCATAATCAGCCCGCCCCAGCAGATCGCCAGCATAATCAACAGTCTGGAATCGAAGTAGTCCTGGTAGTCGCGTACATCTGCAAAGCGGTCTTCGAGCAACACCCGGTCGCTGCCGGGTGTGCGGCGGGGCAGGTAGCGGATGGTGAGGGTCTCCCCCGGTTCGTGTCGTGCCCACACGGAGGGGGGATAGTAATACCGATCGAGCACGCCCGAACGCTCGTTACCTTCGGCGTCTTCGTAATTCACGAACACGAAGTCGTCGGAGATAGAACGGATTGTAGCTGTGGTAATCAGCCCTTGTTCTGTCATCCGTTCGAGCATGTTGTTATGTGAGATGTAGCCATCCAGCAATATCAGGGCTGCGATCAATACCCCGATCAGCAGCAGCGGGGTAAGTATCATGACAATGGGAGTAACGGCAGCTCTTAATTCTATTTGTGTTTGTGTCTTGTTCATAGGTCTGCTGTTGGTTGAATTTATCGAACTCTGGATGATTTTACCG
>DAOTXC010000110.1:0-2137 GCA_034435555.1 Anaerolineae bacterium | reverse complement strand
GGGCGGGAGCTTGAGATACCAGGCCGCCACGTAGCCCACCTTGTTATCGGGCAGGCGCACCCAGAGCCACTGCCCTGCCTGGCCGATTTTGCCCCGCGTCACGGCGATCTCCTCCAGTGAGCCGAGCTGCGTCCCGTGTTGCACGCGCCCAATCTGCGCCGCGCCGACGTAGGGCGCGGCCCGCACGTTGAGGAAACCCAGCTCGGGGCTTTCCACCTGCACCTGCATCGTCGCCTGGGCGGGCGGCGTGGGCGCAGTTCCTCCTTGCCCCGGCTGGAACGGCGACAGGAAAGGCGTGGGATCAATGATGTCATGGGGATAGGTCGTTTGCCCGGCCTGCGTCGCGCCCTTCTTCTTGAGCGTGAAGTGCAGGTGCGAGCCGGTGGAGTGGCCGGTGTTATCGGCCAGCGCGATCAGCTGCCCGGTCTGGACGAGCTGTCCGCGCGTGACGACGACCTGCGACAGGTGCGCGTAGATCGTCTCGTAGCCATCGGCGTGTTGGACGCGCACCTGGTTGCCGTAGGGCTTGCCCATCGGGTCGGAATTGCCATCGAGCCGGATGTCGCTCACCAGCCCCTCGGCGGCGGCGTAGATCTCACTGTCCATCGGGGCCATGAAATCTACGCCTTCGTGTCCGGGCAGGCCGAACTTGTTGTATATCTGAGGATTTACGCCAAAGGGTTGCGTGATGGTGCCAAATTGGGTGGGCCAACGTAAGCGAATGGTCATTGGGTGTCTCCTTTCAAAATAGCGGATACAGATAAGATACAACGCCTAACTCAAAACAGTAGCCTTGAGCGAGAAAGTATAGGGCAGTTTTCCCGCGTGTTCCGGGAAACGCCACCCGCCTTGCCCATCTCTGGTCTGCTGCTCGGAAATCTTGTAGTACAGCCAATCGAACTCGTGCAGCCACTCGATGTGCAGCCCGGCCTGGCTCAGCGCGGTGACGATTTCGCCCATAGTATACATCCACGAGTAGTTCTCAGCCGGTTTGGATTCGCTCGCGTAGCCGCCAATCCATTCCTCCCGATCTGCCGGTTTCTGGAAGTAGGGATAGCGGATGTGCAATTCCGGCAGGCGCTCATCGTCCCAGACCATAAATGTGGGATGGCCGTCCATGACGTACAGGAAGCCGTCATCGGTCAGCAGATGGCGGATGTTGCGCGCCCACAGGAAGAGGTCGGGCAGCCAGCAGAGCACGCCCTCGGTGGTGTAGACGATGTCGTATTTCTCGTGGTGCTGCTCAAGGAGCTCCAGCACGTTGGATTCGATGAACCGGGCGTCGGGGATGCCCACATCGGCGGCGAGCTGGCGGGCGTAGCGGATGTTTTCGGGAGCCAGATCCACGCCCGTGACCTGGGCGCCCATCCGCGCCAGCGAGAGCGTATCCGCGCCGGTGTTGCATTGCAGGTGGATGAGCCTCTTACCGGCGATGTCGCCCAACTCCTGCTGCTGCGTCGCATTGAGCGTGGTGGGATGGCTTAACAGATAATCGCGGAAAGTCTGATAGTGGTCTTGCGCCAGCGTCGCCCAGGCGCGCTTGTTGGCTTCGATGTAGGCGTTCATTGAAAGCTCCTTTGAGGAGAATACAGGTATTTTAACGCGAAGGTGTAAAGACGCAAAGAAAAAATTAGCGTACCTGCAAAAAAGCCCAGGCGGAATCCAGCAGGAACGGCGTCGCCAGGTAGGTGAGCAGTGCCCCCGCGTAGCCGGGATGCCGCATCCAGCGATACGGGCCGCTGGAGATGACGTGATGGTCGCGCTCGGTCTGGATCCGCACCATGCCGGAGAAGAAGCGGTTTTCGAGCAGCGCATATGATCCCAGTGCGTAGCCGGCAAAGATGGCAGCAATCGCAGCGATTTTGACGGGCAGGCCCAATGTCAATCCGCCGCTCAGTAACACATCCACCCCGGCGGCGAGTGGAATGAGGCCGCTGCCCAGCCCCACCAGCGGGGCCAGGTGCTTGTCCCAGGGTTTGGCGTCCGTCTGCTGTGCGAAGCGGGCGCGTTCGGCAAGCAGGTCGGGATGGCGGCGCGCCACCAGCGCCCGGCTGATGATGAATCCCAGGATGCCGAAGGCGGCGTAGACCCACGCCTCCCACCAATCCCACCGCCGGGTGATCAGCAGCGGCAGCAG
>DAOTXC010000109.1:0-3246 GCA_034435555.1 Anaerolineae bacterium | reverse complement strand
TGGCGCACACCATCCAGCACGAAAATGCTTATCAGCAGATTGAGCGGATTTAGCAGATTTTTGTTTGGCTATTCGCCATTCACCATTCGCAGATTCGCTATTTTTGAAGGAGTGCATACTGAGTTATTAGAAAGACTCTTCGCGTCTGAAATGAGCCTAGCCCCTACGAACGCGAATACTGCGCGGGGTTGCTACAGTCACCGTCTCGCGCAGTATTTCCAAATCACATGCCAGCAATACCTGCTGCAAGAGTTCTAACAGGGGCCAGATACCATCGTAGTCGGGTCGAAGTAGCAACACCCCAGCATGTGTCCCTGGGGCGTGAGTCCGAATATCTCCAAAACCTTTATCGGCAGTGACCAGAAAACGGCCTTCAGCCTGTACTGCGCCCCAAAGCTCCGTATCTTTCCAGCCCCCCATGCCCTGAGCGCACACCGTCACTGCATCATGGCCTTTTGCACAGAGCAACTGGGCAACTTGAGCCGGTAAATCCTCGTCCACTTTGATCCGCATAGCACTCTCAAACAGGTAGAGGAATAAGCACGTCTCGTTGTACGCTCTCAGCAGCATACGCCAGCGCCGCACGAATATCTTCAGTTTGCAGTTGTGGGTAAGCCGTCCTAATCTCCTCGAAAGTCATCCCATCTGCCAAACTCCCGATAATGATCGCCACGGGTATGCGCGTGCCCTTGATACAAGGCTTGCCGTGGTGAATATCCGGCGCAATCATAATGTGTTCTTGCCAAGCCATGCGTTCCATATCTTACCTCCAGAACACCCATACCTTTTTATCATTGTACCATGAAAAAGCCCCCGGCGCGCAAACGCCAGGGGCTTCCGAATCTTGATTAGTCGAAAGCCGTGACCATTGTCACGCCTTACACGTTAACTCCTCACCCTCGTGCGTTGCCAGGTAGACCTTCTCCGCCGAAAGCGGCAGGTGATTGAAGCGCACGCCCAGCGCGTTGTGAAGCGCGTTGGCGATGGCGGGCGCGGTCTGCACCATCACGTGCTCGCCGACGCCCCGCGCGCCCCACGGGCCATCCTCCAACGGCGTCTCCACGATGTCGCCGTGGATCTCCTTGGGCGCGTCCACCGCCGTAACGAGCTTGTAATCCACCAGGCTGGGGTTGCGCAGCCGGCCCTTCTCGTCAAAGGCCATGCCCTCAAAGGCGGAACTCATCCCGTGGACCGCCCCACCCTCGATCTGCGTCATCACCAGATCGGGATTGATGGCCTTGCCCACGTCGTAGGCGCTGGCGATCTTGAGAATCTCGATCTGGCCGGTATCGGTGTCCACCTCCAGATCCACGGCCTGTGCGCCCACGGTGTAGTGGACGACGGCGCGCGTCCCCTGGCCCGTCTCCGGGTCGAGGCCGGTGACGTAGGTGGGCATGAACTTGCCGCTGCCGACAATCGGCCCGCCCTGCCAGCCCTCATAGTTCTCGTTGGGCAGGCCGTAGACGACCATCTTCTGCAACGGCTGCTCCCGCTCCGACTTGTAGGAGATGACCACACCCTCCTTGATGTCCAGGTCGGCGGGGTCCTCGTCCCAGTACTGCGCCACCACGTCGAGAATCTTCTCGCGGGCGTTTTCCGCTGCCGCCTTGACCGCGTTCCCCATAGACCAGGTGAGGCGGCTCGCCACCGTCTGCCACTCGTAGGGGCTGTACTTGGTATCCACTGGATTGGCCGAGACGCGCAGCCACTCGTAAGGGATGCCGAGCGCTTCCGCCGCCATCTGCGCGGCGATGGTGAACGCGCCCTGCCCGATCTCCTGCCCGCCGACGTAGACGTTGAGCGTCGCGTCCTCGTTGAAGCGGACGATGGCGGAGCTGCCGGGATTCGGCGGCATGGCGGGCGCTTTCCACATGATGGCGATGCCCTTGCCCCGTCGCTTGTGCGGCGCGGAGGGCTTGTCGTCACGCCCCCAGCCGATGGCCTGCGCGGCCTTGTCAATGCACTGGACAAGGTCCACGTTAGGCATAGTCATGCCCGTGAGGATGTTGTCGCCAGGCTGCACACAGTTGCGGCGGCGGAAGTCTACCGGATCCATACCGATCTCCTCGGCCAGCCGATCCATGATCTGCTCGATGCCCCAGTGGATCTCCGGCATCCCGAAGCCGCGCATCGCCGAGCCGATGGGATGGTTGGTGTAGACGCAGCGGGAGTCGCCCTTGATGTTGGGCACGTCGTAGGGGCCGGTGCAGGAGTAGCCGGCAGCGCGGGCGATATTGACGCCATAATCGTTGTACGCGCCGCCGCCGAAGTAGTAGGCCACCTCCATCGCCAGGAGATTGCCGTCCTTATCACAGCCGATCTTGTACTTGCCCACCAGACTCTGGCGGACGTTGGTGGTGGTGAACTCCTCCTCGCGTGTCATCCGCACCTTGACCGGGCGGCCCTTGACCGCCTGCGCCATCAGCACGACGTTCGCCTCGATGGAGATGCCTGCTTTCCCACCGAAGCCGCCGCCCACGTAGGGCGAGACCACGCGCAGGTTGCCGTGGGGGATGCCGAGGCTCTGCGCGAGGATGTCGCGCTGCGCGAAGGGCGACTGTGACGCCGCCCACAGCGTCACCTGTCCATCGGGGTCCCACTTCGCCACGGCGACGTGGGTCTCGATGGGCACATGCTGGATCTGCGGCAGCGTGAAGGTGTCTTCGACGATGGCGGCGCACTGCGCCCAAACCTCATCGGCGATGCCTTCGTCGCTCACGTTGCCTTTGCGGAGCTTGAAGTGCTCGGAGATGTTGGTCCCCGGCACGGGGAAGATGAAGGGCACGACTTCGTAGCTGCCCAGATCGGGATGGAGCAGCGGCGCGCCAGGCTGCGCGCCCTCGTAGGGATCGAAGACCGGCTCCAGCTCCTCGTACTCGACCTCGACGAGCTTGGCCGCAGCCTCCGCGATCTCCGGCGTGGTGGCAACAACGCCCGCCACCGTCTCGCCGACGTAGCGCACGCGGTCGTAGGCGTAGATGAAGCGATCCTTGAGGTAGAGGCCCAGGTGAGTGGGATTGTCCTGCCCCGTCACCACCGCCTTGACGCCGGGCAGCGCCAGCGCCTTGCTCACGTCAATGCTCTTGATCTTCGCATGGGCGTAGGGGCTGAGCACCAGCTTCCCGTGCAACAGCTCCGGCCCAAAGGCCATATCGTCCACATACTTCGCCGCCCCGGTGACCTTCTCGAAGGCATCCACACGCGGCACACTCTTACCGACGGGATTTGATGTTTGTTCTGTCATAG
>DAOTXC010000108.1:0-31480 GCA_034435555.1 Anaerolineae bacterium | reverse complement strand
TTACCTTAAATAATGTTAATGTTTTTCATAATCAAAATTTATTAGCAACTTAAAATTCTTAGCGTCTTTGCGCCTTGGCGTGAGATTCCCTAGTTTTTTCAGTGAAGTCATTACTCATCATCTATCATAAATCAGGAGGAAACTATGGAAATCAAGATTCTAGGCAAAGGCTGTCCCAAGTGTCAACGGTTGGAAGTGCTGGCGCGCGAGGCCGCGACGGAAGCAGGCGTGCGAGCCACGTTCACCAAGGTCAAGGAGATGGATGAAATTGTGGCTTACGGGGTGGCAGTGACGCCTGCGCTAGTGATTGACGAGACGCTCAAATGCTCTGGGCGGCTGCCGCAGAAGAGTGAGATTGTGGCCTGGTTGCAGGGCGCATGAGCAAAAAGTGAGGATAGACATGTTGCAAATCAAGGTGTTCGGGACGACACCGCCCTGTGCTAACTGCAAGCGCGCCGAGCGTGAGGCGCTCAAGGCAGCGGAGCAGTTCACCGGGCAGGTCGAAGTGGTCAAGCGCGATGCGCTTGGGCCGGAGGCGGAAGCTTACGGGATTATAGCCACTCCGCTGGTTGTGGTGGGGGATAAAATTGTCGGGCGCGGCAAAGTCGTCCCGGCGGCAAAATTGATTCCAGTAATTGAACAACTTTTGGGAGGTTGAAGTATGGTCATATTAGAGATTTTTAGCGGCGATCCGCCGTGCCCAGGCTGCGTGGCTCTGGTCGAATTGGCGGAGCGCCTTGCCCCTCAGTACGCGGATGAATTGGACATGGTTATCTACAAAGGGGCCGAGGGTATGGAGAAGTTTGAAGAATACCACCTTTCTTGCGTGCCCGCTGCTGTCATCAATGGCAGTATTCGCATCGAGGGGTTGTGTCCCAGCGAGGCGACGCTCAACAACGCGCTCCGGGAGGGGGGATTATGTCTAAGATAAGGATCGAAGTCTTCGTCTCGATTCCGCCCTGCTCCGGCGGCGTGGCGGTCAAGCGGCTGCTCAAGCAGATTGAGGCCGACTATGGCGCGCAGCTCGAGATCATCTTTCACACTGGACCCGGCGATCCAGCCTGGGAAGAGTACGCCATCAACAACGCGCCCGCGCTCGTTATTGGCGATCTGGTCAAATTTGTGGGGCTGGCCCCTAGCAAGGAGAGCCTGATCAGCGCGCTACGTGAAGCGGGGATGGAATAAGTATCGCCATTATTGCAATCAGCCGGCTGGGGCAGGTTTGATTGATAGTGAGCGTTACTGGCGTTGCCGCAGGGCCTCGTACAGGGCGATGGAACTGGCGACAGCGGCATTGAGTGAGTTGATCTGCCCCCGCATCGGCAGGGACATCAGCCAATCGCAGCGTTCGCGGACAAGCCGCCGCAGGCCGGCGCCCTCGCTGCCTACGACGATAGCCAGAGGGAGCTTCAGATCGAACTCGGTGTAGGGCTTGGCCCCGTAGACATCCTCCAATCCCGCCACCCATACCTCGGCGCGCTTCAGCTCCTCGATGGTCTGTGCCAGGTTGGTGACTTGCGAGACGAGGAGATGCTCCACCGCGCCGGCGGAGGTGTGGACGGTCGCCGGGGTGACGCCCGCGGCGCGCCGCCCCTGGATGATCACGCCATGCACGCCCACTGCCTCGGCGGTGCGCAGCAGGCTGCCCAGGTTGTGGACATCCTGGATCAGATCGAGCAACAGCAGCAGGGGGGCCTCTCCCTGCGATTTCGCCAGGGCCAGAATTTCGTCCAGATCCGCGTACTCGTATCCCGACGCCTCCAAGGCCACCCCGTGGTGGTCCTCATTGCCAACAAGCATCGCCATTTCGTTGCGGCTCACCCGTTGGATCCGCACCCCCCGGCGCTCGGCCAGCTCCTCAATCTCTTCGATGATGGGGGCATCCAGCGTGCCTTCTGCGATCAATAATCGATAGGGTTGCCGTCGGCCTGCCCGCAGGGATTCACGTACCGCATGTCGCCCGTAAAGTGTCTCGCGCATCGTTCTTCTCCGTTACAGTTCTAAGCGCCAAGTCGTGCCTTCGGGGCCATCCTCTAGGATGACGCCCAGCTCCGCCAACCGGCTGCGGATGGCGTCCGAGCGGCTCCATTCCTTGGCCGCGCGCGCTTCGTGGCGCATGTCAATGAGAATTTGCATCAGATCATCCAATAGATCGCCGCTGGCGGCCTCGGTGAATTTGTCCGGCAGGATGCCCAACACGCTGCCGCCCAGATCGCGGAAGAGCTTTTCCATCGTCGCCAGTGTGCCCATCGAGATGTCGTCCTGTTGATCGAGGTGCCGGTTGACCTCTTTGACCAGCTCGAAGAGGGTTGCCAGGGCCTGTGGGGTGTTGAAGTCATCATCCATCGCGTCTTGGAAGGCGTCGCGATAATCTTCCAGCCCCGCGACCTGCGCCAGCACCGCGGTGCCCGCCGGGGGGGCGGTCTTCATCCGCATGTGGAGCTTGCGCACGGTGTTGTGCAGGCGGCTGATCCCCTGTTGGGCCGCCAGCAGTGCATCGCGGCTGAAGTCCACCGGCCTGCGATAGTGGCCGCTGAGGATGAAGTAGCGGATCGCCTCTGGAGTGTAGAGCTGCAACGCCTCGTTGATGGTGAGGGAATTGCCCAGGCTCTTGCTCATCTTGGTGTTGTTGACCGTGAGCGAGCCGACGAGCACCCAATAGTTGGCGAAGGGTACGCCGTTGCTGTGCGCCTCGGCCTGGGCGATCTCACATTCGTTGTGGGGGAAGATATTCTCCAACCCGCCGCCGTGGATGTCGAAGGGTTGGCCCAGGTACTTGGTCGCCATCACCGAGCACTCGATGTGCCAACCGGGGTAGCCCTCGCCCCACGGGCTAGGCCAACGCATGAGATGCTCCGGGTCAGCCCGCTTCCACAGGGCGAAATCAGCCGGATGGCGCTTCTCGTCGCGGATGTCAACCCGCGCCCCGGCCTCCAGCTCCTCAACCACCCGGCGGGAGAGCTTCCCGTAATCCGCGAATTTCTCGATGGCGAAATAGACGTTCCCCTCCACCTCGTAGGCGTAGCCCTGATCCTGCAAATCCTGCACCCAGGTGATGATCTCCGGCACGTGACAGGTCGCGCGCGGCGAGATGTTCGGGCGCTGCACGCCCAGCGCGTCCATATCGGCGAAAAAGCTCCCCATGTAGGTCTCGACGACCTCCATCGGTTCGAGCCGGGCGCGGCGCGCGCCGCGCGAGATGCGATCCTCGCCGGAGTCGAGCAGGTGGCCTACATCGGTGATGTTGCGCACGTGGCGCACCTCGTAGCCCAGATACTTGAAGTAGCGCACGATCACATCCATGGGGATGTACGTCTTGGCGTGGCCCAGATGCGAATGATCGTAAACGGTGGGGCCACAGACGTACATTGTCACCCGATTGGGTTCGACTGGTTTGAAGCGTTCGATTTCTCGTGTGAGATAATTGTAGATTTTGAGCGCCATTGTAATCTCTCCTGAGCCTAATGCCCCTCGCCTTCCTCTTCGGGACGGGCGAAGATCATCCGCCCCGCTGAGGTTTGTAATACCTTACTCACGACCACCGGCAGCGTCTGGCCGATGTAATCCCGGCCATCCTCCACCACTACCATCGTCCCATCGTCCAGGTAGCCGACCCCCTGGTTGAACTCCTTGCCCTCTTGCAAGACGTGGATGGTGAACCGTTCCCCAGGCAGGAGCACCGTCTTGACAGCGTTGGCGAGTTCGTTGACGTTGAGCACCTTGACGCCCTGCAATTCGGCGACGCGGTTCAGATTGTAGTCGTTGGTCAAAATCCCGCCATCGAGCTGCCGCGCCAGATTGATGAGCTTGTCATCCACCTCCCGCACGCCCTCTACGTCGGCGTCGCTGATGCGCACCGGGATGGGCGCCTCATCCTGCAACTGCCGCAGAATCTCCAATCCCCGGCGGCCTCGATTGCGTCGCAGCGTGTCGGCGGAGTCGGCGATGTGCTGTAGTTCGTTCAGCACGAAGAGCGGCACTACCAGCTCCCCCTGGATAAAACCCGTGCGGCAGATGTCGGCAATGCGCCCGTCAATGATGACGCTGGTATCCAGCAGGATGGATAGCAGTACGGGCGAGGACTCCGCATCGTCGCACTCGTCGGGGAAGACGCGCGTGCGAATCCCCTGGATCAGATCGGGGCGGGTGGTTGTAACCATCACGCCCAGGTAGCCGAAGCCGGCCGCGACAATGAGCGGGAGGATTTGTCCAAAGGGACCCGGCAACAGGGAGATCGGATAGGCTGTCAGTGCGCCCGCGACCAACCCGATGATCAGACCCACGATGGCCGAGAAGAGCTGCTGCATTGGGAGCTGTTGGATGATATGGCGCAACCGTTGGAGGGGCTCGGTGGTCAGCCGTGGGGTGAAGATGAAACCCAGGCCCCCGCCCAGGAATGTGGTGACGATGGAGAAATACGACGAGCTAACAAAAGGAATATCGTTGAGTGCTTCAGATAATGTACTGCCTAAGGAAAATCCTGCTGCCGCCAATAAGATCATACCTAAAATGCGTGCAATAATGTCAATGCTCAAGATAAAGCCTCCATAAAAATAAAAAGAATGAATTTGTAGCCAAGTCCAGGTAAGCGTGGGAGGGCTTGATAAATTAATGATAAAAGTTACCCGGCGCCTATCCTGACCTGACTTCATCTTAACATATTAAAAAGAAAAGTCAAAGACTAATTACCTGTTCGTAATAATTATTGAAATAATGATCCTGCAGATAGTTTCTCCATGTATTCAAATACTGCTTTTAGCAGGGGGAAATAGAGCCTTCAGGGCTATCACCCAAGGTCGTGGGAGATCTCGATGTACTCCTCCTTCACCAACGCCTCGTCGGGGATCTCCAACAGCTCGAGGATTTCACCGATCAGCGCCGCCTTGCGCTCGGCATCCTGCCGTGACCAGGTCCGGCTTTTGATCTCGGCAAAGCTTCCCAGCCCCTCAGGTTCCACGATGCGGTCGAAGTTGATCGCAAAGTCCGTCCCCCCGTAGCGGATGTGATAGCGGCGGCGTTTCTTATGCACGGCCAGCACCGTATCGGGGTTGAAGTACTCGCGGTAGAAGCGCAAACTGCGTGAGGCTTGGGCATTGAAGCGCGAGCGCGACAGCAAGACCAGACTCTCGTATTCTCGCTCCTTCGCCGTTGTCGTTAAGGTTAAGCGGTAGATGACATCAATCAACTCTTCCGTCTCCAGGTTGAGGATTTCATCCTCACGGTAGCGCAGGATGCTGCCCCAGCGATCCTCAAAGACGAAATAGGTGTCGTATTGGTTGCGGCTGGAGGAGCGTGTGACCGTCACCTCCGGCGCGCTGAGGATGCGCTCTTCCAACGCGCAAGGCGTGTCACAGCGAATCTTCACCTGCACCTCGAAGGTCTTCTCTTGCGCCACCCCGCCAATGGCGAGCAGCTTGCTCAGCACGCTCTCTTCCCGGCGCATCAAGAAAGTATCTATTTTCCCGGCGAGGGCATTGGCCTCCACTTGCAGGCTCGGCAGATCAATCGTTTGTAACACGCGGTCGCGCAACAGCCACCGCCCGTTGACCATCACGTGTTGCACATCCTCCGCGTGTGAGGCGTAGATCAGGCGCGAATAGAGCGATTCCGGGTCGCGCTTGAAGTGCGGCATGTGGCGCACATTGTCCATCCGCACCACGATCATATCCGCGCGCTTGCCCGGCTCCAGCGATCCGGTCACATCGGCGATGTGCATGGCTTTGGCCCCCTCGATGGTTGCCAGAGCGAGCGCCTGACGCGCGGGCAGGGCGGTGGGATCGAGTGTGGCGACCTTGGCGATCAGACTTGCCAGTCGGGTCTCCTCGAACATGTCGAGATCGTTATTGCTGGCCGGGCCATCGGTGCCGATGCCCACGTGCAAGCCCAGGCGCAACATCTGCGCCACCGGCGCGATCCCGCTGGCGAGTTTGAGGTTGCTGGAGGGATTGTGCGCGACGCCCACCTGGTAGTGCAAAAAGGTCCGCATCTCGCTCTCGTTAATATGGACGCAGTGCGCCGCTGTGGTCTTCGCCTCGAAGACCCCCAGTCGTTTGAGCCACGGCACGGGCCGCACTCCGTATTCCTTGAGATGATCTTGCACCTCCTGCTCCGTCTCGGCGACGTGGATGTGCAGGGGGATGTTGTTCTCCAACGCGAGCGTGACTGCCGCTTCCAACAGCTCCGGCGTCACGGTATAGGGCGCGTGCGGTGCGACCGCCGGCATGATCAGCGAGTGCCCCTTCCAGCGGGCGACGAAGTCACGGGACTTGCCCAGGATTTCGTCATAGCTGCCAGAATCGGGCGTGGGGAATTTGAGGATGCTCTGCGCACAGACGGCCCGCAAGCCGGCCTGCGCCGCTGCGTCGGCCACGGCCTCCTCGAAGTAGTACATATCCATGAAGGTGGTCGTGCCGGAGTAAATCATCTCCGCCGCCGCGAGTTGGGTGCCCAGCCAGCAGAAGTGCGGCGTGACGAAATCGCGCTCCACCGGCATCATGTAGCCCATGAGCCAGACATCCAGCCGCAAGTCGTCGGCCAGCCCGCGCAACAGGGCCATGGGCACGTGCCCATGCACGTTGACGAAGCCTGGCATCAGCACCGCGTCTCCGGCGTCGAGCTGCTCTGGGGCAGTGTAGGTCGCCAAAATTTCCTCGCGTGGCCCCACCGCTACGATGCGCTCTTCAGTGACGGCAACCGCGCCCGGCGCATAAATATGGAAATCGGCATCCATCGTGAGAACAAAATCGGCGGTGACAATCACACTCGCGGAGGTGTGCGCTTTATTCATCGTGACCTCTCCTCATCCGCTATTCAGCGTAATAACATCATCATAGCATAGACTGGCGCAGGTACAACCTGGAAGCTATCCGAAAACTGCTCTCGCCCCCGTCCTCGAGGGCGAAAGGCGCCTAGCCGAACTCGCGCAGGAATTCCTGCAAGCCGTGGCGTACCGCGTAGGCGGCGGCTTCGGCGCGATTGGTCAGGGCCAGTTTGGAGAGGATGCTGCTCACGTAGTTCCGCACAGTTCCCTCCCCCAGATAGAGCGCCTTGGCGATCTCCTTGTTGGTCTTGCCCTCGGCGACCAATCCCAATACGCGGAGCTCCTGCTCGGTGAGGTCGGTGAAGGCAGCGGCCTGCTCCTGGCGCGCGGCCTGCCGGACGCGCTCCAGCACCCGCTGCGTGATGGCCGGGTCGAGCAGCGCCTCGCCGTTGCCCACGCAGCGAATCGCGCGCACCAGTTCGTTGCCGCCTACCTGCTTGAGCACGTAACCGGCCGCCCCGGCGCTGATGGCATCGAAGAGCATATCGTCTTCAGCGTAGGAAGTGAGCATGATCACCTGCGTCTCCGGCATCTCGCGCTTGATCTCCTCGCAGGCATCAATGCCGTTCTTACCCGGCAGGCGGATATCCATCAGCACCACGTCGGGGTGATGTTGACGCACGCGCTCCAGCGCCTCTTGCGCCGTGCCCGCTTCGGCCACCACGCTGAATTCCGGGTAACGCTCCAACAAGGAGCGCAGTCCTAACCGCACCACTTCGTGATCATCCACGATTAAAATTCTTAGTACCATGTGATAAACCTCTTTGTTATGTCAAAGGAACGGTCAAATGCAGCGTCGTTCCTATCTCAGGGACGCTCTCAATGTGCAGGGTGCCATCCAACAGGCGCACTCGCTCGCGAATGTTGCGCAGCCCGTAGCCCTTGCTGACCTGCAACGTCTCCATGCCCACGCCATCATCGGCCAGCGTCAAATTGAGCAGCTCCGGCTCATAGTGCAGATGAACCACCACCGAGCGGGCCTGCGCGTGTCGCGCGGTGTTCGTCAGCGATTCGCGCACGATTTGGAAGATGTGCCGCCGGCGCTCCAACGAGATGCGACCGGGCGACTCGCCTGTGATGTCAATGCTCGTATTCAGCAAGGTGTTGATGTGAAAATCTCGCAGCAACCGCCGGATGCCCGCCTCCAGGGTCTCGTCGGGCAGATCGCTGCGCAAATCGAAGATATAGCGGCGCAGCTCCTGGATCGTCTGGTTGAGGCTCTCCATCACCCGCGCCAGCTGCGCCTGCGCCTGCTGGGGGTTGTGCGGAATGGTGTGCTGGATACTCTCCAGCATCAGTCCCGCCGCGTAGATTGACTGGATGATGCCATCGTGCAGCTCCCGGCTGATCCGCTCGCGGTCCATGGAGAGCGCCTGCAGCTGCTCCACGCTCTCGATCCACCGCTCGATCTCCTTTTGGATGTAGGTGAGGCTCCGCACCAGGCCCAGCAACAACCCCAGACCGATCAGCGCCCAGGCCAGGGCCGGCGGGAAGGGCAGCCAGGTCTGGTTGAGCCAGCGCGCCGGGAAGAAGGTCGCTGGGGGAACCAGTACCAGATTCGCCAATCCGAAGGCCAGCGCCGTCGCCTCGATGAGCCGCAAAGAGGGGCGGATGCGTTGCCGCCACTCCGGCTCCAACGTCTCGTAGCTCTGCCGCCGCAGCCCTAGCCCGGTGAGCATCCCGCCGGGAAAGGCCAGTGCGTAGCGCGCCACGACCTCCCAAGTCGTTGCGGGCGCGTTCACTGCGGGGAACCAGGCCACCAAGGTCACGCCATAGGGCAGGAGCCACAACAGCTGCGCGCCCACCAGGAGTTTTTGGGGATGCACCGAGGGGGCGTATTTGGAGAGCAAGGTCTGACCGCCAAAGGCTAACAGCATCGCATAACCGGCGGCCAGCACCGCCACGCGCAAAAATGGGGGCAGCAGCATCCTCCCCGGTAAAGTCGCCGCGAGCAAATCGTTCCAGGCGACCGTTGCCTCGCACAGCGCAAAGACGCCTAGCCAGGGCAAACGTTGTGCCAACAAGATACGCTGGCTGCGATACTGCAAGAACGCCACCGTCAGGCTCAGGACGAAAAAGGCGAGTCCTTGCAAAAATAGTCCCATTGCCGCCGATAATGTCATAAGGTCCTCTATGAGCAAGTATACCATAGGTAATAAATGAAACCACCGCAAACGCTCGGGCTGGTCTTCGACCGCGCCCGTTAAGACTGTGGCACGGTCGGAGACCGGCCACAGCAGCGTTTTATCAGATGATTTTCGTACTTTTCCCTACAATTTATCGTATACCCACCGCGCCAATGTCTTTTGACGTGCTCCATCACCGTGTTATAATCATAGACGTATGGAGCGATAGTTCGTGGCAAGTGCAGCCTGGCCTGCCCGACCCACGCGGAATTGTAATTGTATTGTAATTAGCTTGAGGAGGTTTTAGTTATGGGAGAGAGAAAAATGGTGACCATTGATGGCAACACCGCAGCGGCTTACGTTGCGCACAAAATTAACGAAGTCATTGCCATCTACCCTATCACCCCATCCAGCCCGATGGGGGAACTCGCGGACGCCTATTCGGCGGCAGACGAGACTAACATCTGGGGCACAGTGCCCCTCGTCGCTGAGATGCAGGCTGAGGGCGGCGCTGCTGGCGCAGTCCACGGCGCATTGCAGACCGGCGCGCTGACGACGACCTTTACGGCGTCGCAGGGCTTGCTGCTCATGCTTCCTAATATGTACAAGATCGCCGGCGAGTTGACCTCAACCGTCTTCAACGTCTCCGCCCGCAGCGTCGCGGCGCAGGCCCTCTCGATCTTCGGCGACCACAGCGACATCACGGCGGTGCGCGCGACCGGCTTTGCCCTGCTCGCCAGCAACTCCGTGCAGGAGGTCCACGACTTCACCCTTATCGCCCAGGCCGCCACGCTGGAATCCCGCGTGCCCTTCGTCCACTTCTTCGATGGGTTCCGCACCAGCCACGAGATCAACAAGGTCGAGCAGCTCACGCACGACGATCTCAAGGTGATGATCAACGATGATTTGGTCCGCGCGCATCGCGCCCGCGCCCTCAATCCCGACAAGCCCGTTGTGCGCGGCACCGCGCAGAACCCCGATATCTTCTTCCAGGCGCGGGAGACTGTGAACCCGTACTATCTCAAGACGCCGGGTATTGTTCAGGAGCAAATGGATAAGTTCGCCGAGCTGACCGGTCGCCAGTACCATCTCTTCGACTACGTCGGCGCGCTCGACGCTGAGCGCGTCATTGTGTTGATGGGGTCCGGCGCTGAAGTCGTTCACGAGACCGTCGAGTACCTGCTTGACCAGGGCGAAAAGGTCGGGCTGATCAAAGTGCGCCTCTTCCGCCCCTTCAGCGTCGAGCACTTCGTGCAGGCGTTGCCGGAGACGGTCAAGGTTATCGCTGTACTGGACCGCACCAAGGAACCGGGCGCTGCGGGCGAGCCGCTCTATCAGGACTGCGTCACCGCCGTCGCCGAGCTCAACCGCGCCGTCAAGATTGTCGGTGGCCGTTATGGGCTTTCCAGCAAAGAATTCACCCCGGCGATGGTCAAGGGCCTCTTCGACGAACTGAAGAAGGATGCGCCGAAGAACCACTTCACCGTGGGCATCGAAGACGATGTGACCCACACCAGCATCGCCTACGACCCTGACTTCAACATCGAGCCTGACGATGTCGTCCGCGCGATGTTCTACGGCCTGGGAGCCGATGGCACCGTCGGCGCGAACAAAAACAGCATCAAGATCATCGGCGAGGAGACCGACAACTACGCGCAGGGCTACTTCCAGTACGACTCCAAGAAGTCCGGCGCGGTCACGGTTTCGCATCTACGCTTCGGCCCGCGCCCCATCCGCCAGACCTGTCTGATCAGCCATGCCAACTTCATCGGCTGCCACCAATTCGTCTTCCTCGAACAGTTCGACATGCTCGCCAACGCGGAGGATGGCGCGGTCTTCCTGATCAACAGCCCCTATCCGGCAGAGGAAACCTGGGACAAGCTCCCCCGCAAGGTGCAGCAGCAGATCATTGATAAGCACATCCAGCTCTACGTAATTGACGCCTACAAGGTGGCCGAGGAGGCCGGCATGGGTGGGCGCATCAACACCATCATGCAGACCTGTTTCTTCGCTATCTCCCGCGTGCTGCCCCGCGATGAGGCCATCGCCCAGATCAAGAAGGCTATTAAGAAGACCTACGGCAGCAAGGGCGACAAGATCGTGCAGATGAACTACGCCGCCGTGGATCACACGCTGGCGCACCTGCACCAGGTTGACGTGCCCGCCGAGGCCACCAGCACCATCGAAATGCCGCCGGTGGTCCCCGCCGAGGCCCCTGACTTCGTCAAGAACGTCACCGCGGCGATGATTGCCCGCAAGGGTGACGACTTGCCCGTCTCCGCGCTGCCGGCAGATGGCACCTATCCCACCGCTACTACGCAGTGGGAGAAGCGCAACGTTGCGATGGAGATTCCTGTCTGGGAACCCGACATCTGTATCCAGTGCGCCAAGTGCGCCATGGCCTGCCCGCACGCGGTCATCCGCCTCAAGGTCTACGATGAAGAGGTCTTGGCGGATGCGCCCGAAGGCTTCCGCTACACCGACGCCAAGGGCCGCGAGTTTGCCGGCAAGAAATTCACCATCCAGGTGGCTCCCGAAGATTGCACCGGCTGTGGCCTCTGTGTGGAGACCTGCCCGGCCAAGGACAAGGAGAACCCGCAGCGCAAGGCCATCAACATGACCCCGCAGCCGCCCATCCGCGAGCGCGAGCGCGGCTACTGGAAGTTCTTCTTCGAGCAGATCCCCGACTACAACCGCACCGAGCTGAACTTGAATACGATCAAGGGATCGCAGCTGCTGCGCCCGCTCTTCGAGTTCTCCGGCGCTTGCGCCGGCTGTGGCGAGACGCCCTACGTGCGCTTGCTCACACAGCTCTACGGCGACCGCGCCGTCATCGCCAATGCGACCGGCTGCTCCTCGATCTACGGTGGCAACATGCCCACCACCCCCTACGCCCAGGACAAAGAGGGGCGCGGCCCCGCCTGGTCCAACAGCCTCTTCGAGGACAACGCGGAGTTCGGCTTCGGCTTCCGGCTGACGCTGGACAAGCAGCAGGAATATGCCCGCGAGCTGGTCGAGCACTTTCGTGGCGCGCTGGGCGACGAGCTGGCCGATGGCCTGCTCAACAACCCGCACGCCGAGGAGAGCGACTACGCCGCGCAGCGCGAGCGCGTGGCCCAGTTGCGCATCCGCCTGGCCGAAGATGAGAGCCGCGAGGCCAAGGATCTGCTGAGCCTGGCCGATGTTCTCGTCCGCCGCTCCGTCTGGATTGTCGGCGGCGATGGCTGGGCCTACGATATCGGCTATGGTGGCCTGGATCACGTCCTGGCCCAGGGGCGCGATGTCAACGTCCTGGTGCTCGATACCCAGGTCTATTCCAACACCGGCGGGCAGATGTCGAAGGCGACGCCGCGCGGCGCGGTGGCGAAGTTCGCCGCTGCCGGGCGCTCGCTGCCCAAGAAGGACCTGGGCCTGATCACCATGACCTACGGCAACATCTACGTGGCGCAGATCGCCATGGGTGCGAACGATATGCAGACGCTCAAGGCGTTCCGCGAGGCCGAGTCCTACGACGGCCCCAGCCTCATCATCGCCTACAGCCACTGTATCGCCCACGGCATCCCCGCGATGAAGTACGGCTTCCAGCAGCAACAGCTCGCCGTTGATTCGGGCGCGTGGCTGCTCTACCGCTACGACCCGCGTCGCATCGCCGAGGGCAAGAACCCGTTGCAGCTCGACTGCAAAGAGCCGAAGGCTGACATCAAGGAGTTCATGTACAACGAGGTGCGCTTCCGCACGCTGATGCAGTCCGATCCGGACCGCGCCGAGATGTTGCTCAACCTGGCCCGCGAGGACGTGAAGGCCCGCTGGAACCAGTACAAGCAGATGGCCGAGATGGATTACAGCTGGGCGTTAGCCGAGTAGTCGTCCGAGGCTTTCCATATTCAGTTACGCCGCCCCTGGCTTGCCGGGGGCGGCGTTTTGGCACTGGCTTACTTGCTATTTTTTCATAAGTTTGTTATTATAATTACAACTATTCGCAGCTGAAAGGAGCCTGAGCTATGGTTGATCTATCTACCACCTATATGGGTTTGCCCCTGACCAATCCTATCGTGCCCTCCGCCTCGCCCCTCACCCACGACCTTGATGGGATTAAAAGATTGGAGGATGCCGGAGCCGGCGCGATCACGCTCTATTCGCTATTCGAGGAGCAGGTGGACCGCGAGGCCCGCATGTTAGATGATACCATCGAGGATACCAAATATCGGTACGCCGAATCCCTCGATTTCTTTCCCCCGCTGGAGACCTATCGCCGCGACGAGGAGGCTTATCTCAACCTGATTCAGAAGGCGCGGGCCGCAGTCACCGTCCCGATAATCGCCAGCCTCAACGGGTACAGCCCTGGCGGCTGGACGCGCTACGCGAGGCTTTTTGAGGAGGCCGGCGCATCCGCCATCGAGCTCAACATCTACTACATCCCGACCCATCCAACCATCACCAGCCAAATCGTCGAGGAGATGTACATTGAGACCCTGCGTGAGGTCAAGCGCGAGGTCACCATCCCTGTGGCGGTGAAACTGGGGCCATACTTCAGCGCGCTGGCAAATTTTGCGCAGCGCCTCGACGCTGCTGGCGCGGATGGGTTGGTGCTCTTCAATCGCTTCTACCAGCCCGATCTCGATATCAAGGCGCTGGAAGCCAAACGCCGTCTGGTGTTGAGCACCTCCGAAGAGATGTTGCTTCCGCTGCGCTGGGTCGCCATCCTCCACGGGCAGGTCAACGCTTCGCTAGCGCTGACCACCGGCGTGCATACGTGGGAGGATGTCGTCAAGGCTATCATGGCCGGCGCGGACGTGGTCAACGTCTGCTCGGTGCTGCTCGAGGAGGGCGTGGGTAAGATCAAAGAGCTGTTAGCAGATGTGGCGATCTTCATGTCGGGGCATGACCATCCCTCCGTGAAGAGGATGCGGGGCATCCTGAGCCACCGGAACAGCCCCAACCCGACTGCATTCGAGCGCGCCAATTACGTCAAACTGATTGGCGGCAAGTAGCGCCACATCGGTAGTGTTCCCACACAAAACGGCGCGGGCTTCCGGTAGGAAGCTCGCGCCGTTGTAGCTTGCGCCGGTCTTACTCTTTCGGGATGCGCAATTCCTGCCCCACGCGGATGAGGTTGGGGTCCTTGATGGTCTCTTTGTTGGCCTCGAAGATCTCCGGCCAGCGGCTGGCATCACCCAGAAGCTCCTTGGCGATCTTGCTCAGGCTATCGCCCGACTTCACGACGTAGGTCTGCTCAGCCTCTGCGGCGGCAGCTTTTGCTTCACGCTCAGCGTGGAGCTTCTCGCGGGCGGCCTCGGCTGCCTGGCGGCGCGCCTCGCGGGCGGCCTCCTCAGCGGCTTTCTCGGCCTCTTTCGCCCGCTCCTCAGCGGCCTTGGCGCGGCGAGCCTCGCTCTCCGCCTTCACCTCCGCGGCGCGACGCGCAGCAGCCTCTTGTGCAGCTTGGGTTTTGGCCTCTTCTGCTTCCTTCGCGGACTGCTCGGCAGCTTCCTTCTCATCGCGGGAGGTCACGGCGTCAATCGCGCGCCCCAACAGTCCCTTCTTCTTATCTTCTTTCTTCGCCATTTCGTTTGCTCCTTTGCTTAAACTAACTTAACCACCTAAGAGATTCTTCAACACACTCTGTGCAATGATCGTCCCAGCAGCCACGCGCGGTGTCGTATTGGAAGAGGGTGTGCTGGGTTGATTGAACAACGCCTGTGTCAATGCCTGTCCCGCAGCGGACATGTTATCCGCCCCAGAGCGTTTGGCCTGTAAGAAGGCCAGGCCCGCGGGCAACAGGGCATCCACCATACCGCCCATATCCATCTTTCCGTCCTGCGCCTGGGGCTGAGGTTGGGCCTGTGGTTGCTGTGTCGCTTGCGTCAGCCCCCCTAAGAGCTGCCCCAACATCCCGCCACTGGCCTGAGGTTGCGTCTGCGGCTGCTGTTGCGGCGCTGCTTGTTGGGTCAGCCCGCCCAGCAGCTGGCCCAACACACTGTTGGGCGCTTGCGGCTGCGGTTCGGTGTGGCCCTCGCTGGGGATTGCCCCTAGCAATGATTGCAAGAGCTGCACCACGTCATCCTGACCGAGCTGCTGTCGCCCCTGCAACTGCTGCGACGCCTGCTGTAGCCCTTGCGCATAATACTGACTCGTGCTGCCGCGTCCCGCCTCGCGCAAGCGTGCGCTCGCGTGACGCAGGGCTTCTGCGGGGGCGCTCTGCGGCCTGTCCTGCACCGCATTCAGGATGAGCTGCAGGTTCTGCACCATGTTATCGCCGTGATTACCGTTGTATCCGTCGAGTTGGTTGACCTCTTCTCGATGTTCCGACATCGCTTGTAACGCCATATTGAACACGCTGTTGAGATCAATACCTTGCTGCGTCATGGGGGTACCTCCTTGATCTGTTTCCTATTCTTATTATACAGGTTTGTGAATAAAGTACAACTGCAATGGGCATAACACCGCTCTTGATTTTCCCCTCACTGTCGGTATAATGCCCCCCATGATTACGAAAAGACAACTGGGTATCGGTTTGATGGTAGTTGGCTGGGGCGCGATGGTGGCGATATTTGTCGCCGGGCGGCTGGGCCTCAGCAATTGGCGGGGCGTCGGCCCCGTGGAGATGACGGCGCTGGCTGCGACGATGGCGCTGGGATTGGCGGGCATCCCTCTCTGGCGGTTGAGGGCGCTGCCCGCGGCTGCGACGCGGCTCCCTGCACCGCCCGCGCGCACGACCGTCGCGCCCACGGAGCGTTGGGGACATCTCTTGCGCGTGGTCGGGCGCGGTCTGGCGGTGGTGGCGCTGATCCTCTACCTCCTCTACTTTGCCGTCTACCTTACCTATGCCTTCGATCTCTTCCGCTGGCCCTATGATTACGACCAGGGCGAGGGCTTCGAGCTCTACGATGCGATCCTGCACAGCCAGGGCGAGTGGCCCTATCGGGATACCAGCACCTTCCCCTTCTACGCCTCGAACTATCCGCCGGTCTTTCACCTGCTGATGATCCCTCTCTTCCCGCTCTTCGGACAGATGCTGCTGGCGGGACGGGTACTCTCTTTCACGGCGACGCTTATCAACGCGGCGTTGATCGGTTGGATCGTCTGGCGGCACACCGCGCGTCCCTACATCGCCCTGATGAGCGGGCTGGGCTTCCTGGCCTCCAACTTCGTCTATCACGTGGGGCCGCTCTGCCGTCAACAGATGACGATGGTGCTCTTCGAGACGCTGGTCGTGCTTTTCATCGCCCGCGCCGGAGAGGAGCAGGGCGCGGGGCGCAACACGCTGATCGGGCTGGGGCTGCTGGTCGTGGCCGGCTACACCAAGCAGCTGGCAATCTTCACCGCCTTTGCGGTCTTCATCTACCTTTTCCTCCTCAATCCCAAGCGCGCCATCGCGTTGGGGGTGGGCTTTGCCGCCGTCTTCCTCCTCATCTTCTGGGGGATCAACCTGGCAACCAAGGGGCAGTGGTGGCTCAATACCATCGCAGCCAACGTGAATGCCTACGACTTTCAGCAGCTCATCGCCCTGACGCGCTCGTGGTTCAAAATCCACACCGTGGTGTTGCTGTTAGCATTCGCCTATCTCGCCTATGAGGTCTATTGGGGGCGACTTTCAGTCTACGGGCTGTGGTTCGCCTGCGCGGTGGGCACCGGGCTGCTCTCCGGCAAGTGGGGCGCGGGCGAGGCTTACTGGAACACGTCGGTGGCTGCCGCGCTGGTGCTCTCCGGCTTCGCGCTCAGCGCCGTGCTGGATTGGGCCGTGCGCCGGGGCGTGCGCTGGCAACAGGCCGCCGGGCTGGTGCTCCCCTTGCTGTTCATTATTCAGGCGACGCGGATGGTCCATCTGCCCACCGAAGGGCCGTTCTGGGGGACGCTGGCGCGCGCGTTGGGCGTGCAGGGGCGTTCCGCCTACGCTGATTATCCTTACTACGACGCGGTGGGCTACACCCAGGTCGGCCATTTGATGTCCGCCGAGGATTACGAAGCGGGCGAACGCATCATGGCCTACATCCGCGAGGCCGAAGGGCCGGTCTTCAGCGAGGAGGCGACGTTCACCTTGCTGGCGGGGAAGCCCGTCGTCACCAATCCCACCCAGCTGCTCAACCTCTACAACAACCAGCTGCTCGACACCACCGAGATCGAGCAGCTGATTCGGCAGGAGGCCTTCGGGCTGGTGCTGATGCGGGCACAGTTCTACCCGCCGCCCGTCCTGGCGGCGATTGGGCAGCATTACGGCCTGGTGGAACACGTGCGCATGAATGGCTTCGACTATATCATCATGCAGCCGTTGGGCCAACCGCAGCCGTAATCGTTACCTCGAGGATAACCGGGAGCGCCGGGGCCAGTGCGTGTAATGCGCCTGTCGCCGGCGCTATTATAGCCACGAATTAACACTAATTTTCACAAAAACAGGGATAAAATTAGGTCAATTCGTGAAATTCGTGGCAACTTCCACCTTATTGCTCAAAAATATTTAACAAGATGGCTATCCACGCAGATAATTCTTAAAAATCAGCGTGAATCTGCGTCCAATACCAGCTCCAGGCTCATTCGGGAACAAGTTTATTCCACAGTGACGCTTTTGGCGAGATTGCGCGGCTGATCCACGTCCGCGCCGCGCCGCACGGCGAAGGCGTAGGCCAGCCATTGCAGCGGGATGGTGTTGACGACGGGGGCGAGCAGCGCGGGCGTGGGGGGCGCCTCCAGCAGGTGATCCGCGCGGGCGCGCGCCTCGGTGTCGCCGCGCTGCACCAGCGCGATGACCGTCCCGCCGCGCGCCTTCACCTGCTCCATCTGGCTCAGCATCTTGTCGTAGACGCCGTCGCGGGGGGCGATTGTCACCACGGGCATCAGCCGGTCAATCAGCGCGATGGGGCCGTGTTTCATCTCGCCGGCGGGATAGCCCTCCGCGTGGATGTAGGAGATCTCCTTCAGCTTGAGCGCCCCCTCCAGCGCGACCGGGTAGTTGATCCCCCGTCCCAGGAAGAGAAAGTGTTCGCGGCGGTGGTAGATTTCGGCGAGCTCATGGTAACGTGCGTCCTCCTCGGCGACCTGCCCCACCAGTTCGGGGAGCCGGGCGAGCGCGTCCACGGCCTGGCGGAGGGCCGCGCCGCTCAGCGTGCCGCGCAGCTGCCCCAGGTAGACTCCCAGCTGGTAGAGATTGACCAGGCTGGTGGTGAAGGCCTTGGTGGAAGCGACGCCGATCTCCGGCCCGGCCTGCATGAGGATGTAGCCATCGGCGATGCGCTGCGCCTGGCTGCCCAGCACGTTGACGATGGCCCACAGGCGCGCGCCCTTGTCGCGGGCCTCCTCCATCGCCGCCAGCGTGTCCACCGTCTCGCCCGATTGGGTGATCGCCAGCACCGCCGTCTGCGGCCCGATGAGCGGGTCGCGGTAGCGGAACTCCGAGCCGTAATCCACCTCTACCGGGATGCGCGCCAGCGTCTCCAACATGAATTTCCCCACCAGACCCGCGTGGTACGAGGTGCCGCAAGCGGTGATGATGACCTTCTGCAACTGCTGCGCCGCCGCTTCGGTGAGGCCCAGCGTCTCCAGATGGATGCGCCCGCCGTGGAAGTCAGCGCGCCCGCGAATGGTGTCGGTGATAGCGCGGGGCTGCTCGGCGATCTCTTTCTGCATGAAGTGGCGGTAGGTCCCCTTCTCCGCCGCGACGGGGTCCCAGGAGATCGTGTGAACCTGCGGCTCCAGGGGGCGCCCCTGAACATCATAGATTTGCACGCCCTCGCCGGTGAGCACAGCCAGCTGTTGGTTCTCCAGGAAGATGACGCGGCGCGTGTGTTGTAGGATCGCGGGGATGTCGGAAGCGATGAAGTTCTCGCCTTCGCCCAGGCCGATGACGATGCCGCCCGCGTTGCCCAACCGCGCTGCGACGAGCCGATCCGGCTGGCGCGCATCCACGAAGACGAAGGCGCTGGCCCCTTGCAGCTGGGGGAGCGCCTGGCGCACGGCGGAGAGGAGCTCCGCACCGCCCGCCAGGTAGCCTGCCACCAGATGGGCCATCACTTCCGTGTCGGTCTCGGAGGCGAAGGCGATCCCTTCGGCCTCCATATCCTGACGCAATGGGGCGTAGTTTTCGATGATGCCGTTGTGGACGACAGCCACGCGCCCGTTCATCCCCAGGTGGGGGTGGGCGTTCTGCTCGGTGACGCTGCCGTGGGTGGCCCAGCGCGTGTGCCCGATGCCGATGTGGCCCGGCAGCGGCTCCGATTGCAACCGCTCCGTCAAATTCTGGAGTTTTCCGACGGCGCGACGCGCCACGATGGCGTTCCCGCCGTTGACCACGGCGATGCCCGCCGAGTCGTAGCCTCGATATTCGAGGCGCTGTAAACCGTGTAAAATCACCGTCGCGGCCTCTTGCGGCCCGACGTAACCAACGATACCACACATAGCAAAGCCCTCCTTTGGACTAGGTCAATGGTTATGCCCCGTTGCGCTTTTGGCCCATCAATTGCTCGACGGTTTTGTGCGACAACTTGTATTGTCTCAGGAGGGGAAGACAAGGGGCGGGCGTACCCCTGGCAGCATCCGCCGATGACTCGATCACTGCCACCTCGTCACCCGGAAATCCGGGCCTGGCGCTCTCTTCCCCGTTGATTGGAATCTGTGCGTTGCACCTCCTTCTTCGAAAACAGCCTCAGTGTGGGACAGGTTGCCAACCTGTCCCACACTCACGTCTCACGAACCACATACACCCTGCGCGCTAAGTCCGCTGGCGTGTGTCCGTCCAGCGAGCGCCCCTCCGGGCCGCGAAAGATCACGTTCGGCGCAACTATTATAGCCGTTGACGGGGTTTCGTCCAGTGCGGTGAGAATGTCCTCCACGGTGAGCAGGCCGGCAACGGTGACGGTTTCTCCGAAGAAGCGATTGGGAACGGGTAAGACCTCGGCGCGGATGCCGGTCGTCTGGCTGAAGGCCGCTGCGCATTCCGCCAACAACGGTGCGAAGAGCGCGCCCGTGATCCAGACCTGGTGCGGCCCGCCCAGCGTCGCCAGTTCCGCCTGGCGCTCCGGCCACGCATCCAGGAAGTGGCGCACCATCCCCACGCCGTTCTCGATGAGCGCGTCGTGCAGGCCATCGTAAGCCGCCAGCGGGGGAACTGGCCGGCCCGTGCGGATGTACCATTCGTCGGAGGGATAGACGAAGCCCACGCCCAGCTCTGCCCGGAGGCGGCGCTGCCAATCGAGCGTCTGCATCAGCACGGCAGCAGCTTCGGCATCGGTGTAGGGGCGTAGCCCAGGGTCGCGTTCGCGGGTGAGGCCGACGGGGACGACGGTGAGCGAGGCCACACCGGGATAGAGCGCAGCGAGGTCGGCGATGGTGCGGTCGAGGTGCTCGCCGTCATTGCGACCTGGGATGAGGACGGCCTGCGTGTGCAGCTCGATGCCCGCCTCCACCAGCCGGGTCAATTGCGCCAAAATCTCCCCTGCGCGCGGGTTGCGCAGCAGGCCCACGCGCACCTCCGGCTCGGTCGCGTGGACGGAGATGTAGAGCGGGCTGAGGAACTGCTCTGCGATGCGCGTCCAATCCTGCTCGGCCAGGTTGGTGAGCGTGACGTAGTTTCCATGCAGGAAGGAGAGCCGATAGTCATCATCTTTCACGTAGAGCGAGGGGCGCAACCCCGGCGGCATCTGCGCGACGAAGCAGAAGTCGCAGGCGTTGCGGCAGACGTGCAGCGGGCCGTCGAAGAGCTCCTCGGTGAACTCCAGCCCCAGCGGTTGGCCGTAGCGCCGCTGGATTGTGCGCTGTACGCGCCGTCCGTCCCGCTCGAGGGTGAAGACGAGCTCCGGCTCGGCGGCGTAGATCTGCACATCAATTACGTCGCGCACTGGTTGGCCGTTGAGCGCGAGCAGGTGGTCGCCGGGCCGTATCCCGGCTCTGGCGGCGGCGCTCCCCGGCGTCACGGCGACGATGGTGGCGGGATGGTAGGCGGTCAAGCGCCCTCCAACAGGCGTTGGGCGGCGGCGACCAGCCCGAAGCAGCCGGTGAGCATCATATCGCCGTAGGGGGCGGCGAAGGTGTAATCCAACCCGTGCGCCATCGCGCGCTGCGGCCCGGTCACAGCGACGAAGTCGAAGCCGGCGCCGGGGCGATAGTCGGGCTGGTAGGCCGCGCCGTGGCCGCCGCTGGTGCGCACGGCGTCGTTATCGAGCGCGCCAGCGCGCAGAGCGTTCACCAGCGCAGCGAGCTGCTCCGTATCGCAGAGGACGGTGTGATACTCGAAGAGGCCCAGGATGCGCTCGCCCTGCACCAGCATCCCCAGGATATGTTTGTTGCCCACATTGACCGCGATAAAGCCCTCCTCCTGATACTGGGCCGGTATAGGGTCCTGGAGGATGCCCCAGATGGCCGCAGCGCCGGTGTCCATGAGGAGCGCGCCGGGCAGATCCTCTTGTACCGCGCACATCCGGTTGAGGTTGCAGGGCGGGTTGGTGTAGATGAGGCGGGTGATGTCGCCGCGTTCCTGGTGGAGGAAATCCTCCCACAGGCGGAAGCGGCTCTTGCGCTGGCTCTCGCCGGTGTCGTCGCCGTGATCCTGCACGGCGATGGCGTAGCGTTCCGGCAGGGTGACGTCGAAGGGAGCGAGGCCGTGCGCCAGCGCCTCCAGATTGACATCGTGCGTTTCGAGCGTGAGCAGGTCGGGGAGGGCGGGGGGCGCGTCTACGATCTCGATGCCGCGTGCGCGCACCTCGTCGGGGTTGTCGCGGATGGTGCGCGCCGCTTTGGGCGTTGCGTAGACGGGATAGCCCGCCTTGACGTGGCGCTTCATCGCGCTGACGCAGGGGCCGCCGCCCATGATGTTGCCGGTGAGGAAGATGGGCCGCCCCTCACGGGTGGCGCGCTCGATGCGCCCGGCCAGCACCGTCGTCCACGAGGGCAGTACCAGCTTCACGTTGTTTTCCAGAGGTTGCGTGGGATCGTACAGGAGAATATCCTGCGTCCCCGCACCGACATCAATGGCTAAAATCCGTTCCATACTTTCTCCCTTGTTCGTTCTCTTGCTGATTTGCTGGCGTTATTATAGGGGTTGTGCGGTGTGAGGCAAATGCCGCTGTGGCGCTCTTGATTTTCCCCTCACTGTAAGTATAATGCCGCCATTTGAGGAAGTGTAACGCGAACTGTCAGTTCGCGTTACACCCTGAGCGAAGGCTCTCGTTTCCCATGAACGAGATGCCTCATTTTGTTCGGAATGACACTGATAGCTATTTTCAGGAGGCACACGTGAACAATATAGATATGGAACGACGGATCAACGAACTGCTGGCGCAGATGACGCTGAAGGAAAAAGTGGCGCTGCTTTCCGGCATTGATAACTGGCGCACGGCGGCGATCCCGCATCTGGGCATCCGCTCGGTGGTGATGACCGATGGCCCCCACGGGGTGCGCACGGAGGCGACGAGCGATTATCGCCCGGTTGGCCCGGCAACGGCCTTCCCCACGGGGATCTCGATGGCGGCGAGCTGGGACCCGGCGCTGATCGAGCGGGTGGCGATGGCGCTGGCGGAGGAGACCCGCGCCCTGGGCTGCGATGTGCTCCTCGGCCCGTGCGTGAACATTGTGCGGGTGCCGCTGGCGGGTCGCAATTTCGAGAGTTATGCGGAAGACCCTTATCTGGCGGGTCGAATCGGTGTGGCGTGGGTCAAGGGCCTGCAAAGCAAGGGGGTGGGGGCCTCGCTCAAGCATTACGCCTGCAACAACCAGGAATTTGAACGGCTCCGAGGGGATTCTGTGCTCGATGAGCGGACGTTGCGTGAGATTTACCTGGCGCAATTTGAGATGGTGGTCAAGGAGGCGCAGCCCTGGACGGTGATGTGCTCGTACAACCGCATCAATGGCGTCTACGCCAGCCAGCATACCTATCTGCTGCGCGATATTCTCAAGGGCGAGTGGGGCTACGAGGGCGCGGTGATCTCCGATTGGGGCGCGAATCACACGGTTTTCGAGTCCGTTGCAGGCGGGCTGGACCTGGAGATGCCCGGCCCGGCGAAATATTACGGGCAGTTATTGCAAGAGGCTGTGCTCACCTGGCAGATTGATCCGCAGTGGGTGGACGATGCCGCGCGGCGGATGCTGCAGCTGATCGCCCGGACGGGCAAGCTCGAGGCCGAGGATAGCCCGCATGAGGGGGCGGTCAACACGCCGGAACATCAGGCGCTGGCGCGGGAGCTGGCGGAAAACGCCATCACGTTGCTGAAGAACGAGGGCGATCTGTTGCCGTTGGAGGGCGTGCGCTCGGTGGCGGTCATCGGGCCGAACGCGCTGGAGACGCCATCCGGGGGCGGGAGCTCTCACGTGGTCCCGCCGTACAGCGTCGGCCCGCTGGAGGGCTTGCGCGCCGTCTTTGGTGCGGAGGTGCAGCTCGCCTACGAGCAGGGCAGCGACAATTGGGAGGATCCGCCCATCCTCCGCTCGGCGCTGGTCACGCCGACTCAGGGTGAGGGGCAGGGTTTCTATGTCGAATACTTCGACAACGCCGCCTTTGCCGGCGACCCGGTCGCCAGCAAGGTCGAGGAGGCGCTGGCTTTTTGGTGGTTGCCGCTGCCGGAAGGGATGTCGCGGGATGAGTTTGGCGTCCGTTACACCGCCACGTTGACCGCGGAGCAGAGCGGGCGGCACATTTTCCGCCTGCTCAACAGCAGCGTGGCGCGCCTTTATCTCGACGGTGAACTGATTTTGGAAAACGAAGCGCCGCCGCTGGGCCATAGTGCGCTCGGCCCACAGGTGGGAGCACAGGTGTACGTCACGCTGGAGGCGGGGCGCAGCTATGATCTGCGCGTGGACTACAGCAAGCCTAGCGCCATGGATTTCAGCGCGCTCTATCTCCAATTTGCCTACGCGCCGCCGCCGGAGGCGGATGATCGCATTGCGCGCGCCGTGGCGCTGGCGCGGGAGGCGGAGGTCGCGGTGATCTTCGCCGGGTTCGCTACCGGCTACGAGTCGGAGGGGGGCGATCGCCCCCACATGGGGCTACCCAATCGCCAGGACGAGCTGATCGCGGCGGTGGCGGCAGCGAATCCCAAGACGGTGGTGGTGGTCAATGCCGGCGCGCCGGTCGCTATGCCGTGGGTGGACGCGGTCGCGGCAGTGGTGTTGGCTTACTATCCCGGCATGGAGGGCGGCCATGCGGTCGCGCGGGTGCTCACCGGGCAAGTCAACCCCTCCGGCAAGCTACCCGTTACCTTCCCGGTGCGGTATGAAGATAATCCCAGCTACGGTCACTATCCAGGTGGGCGGGATGTCCGTTATGGCGAAGGGCTGCTGGTGGGCTATCGCTATTATGATACCAAGGGCATCGCGCCGCTCTTTCCCTTTGGGCATGGGCTTTCGTACACGCGCTTTGCGCTGAGCGCGCTCGTCGCGCCGAAGATGGCGGAGATTGCTGCACTCGACGAGACGCCGGTAGAGGTTGCCGTCACTGTGACGAACATCGGCTCGCGTCCCGGCGCTGAGGTGGTGCAGCTCTACGTGCGCGATGTGGCTGCCAGTCTGATGCGCCCGCAGAAGGAGCTCAAGGGCTTTGCAAAAGTCGCACTCCAACCTGGGGAGAGCCGGACGGTCGCATTCGCGCTGGATCGGCGGGCCTTCGCGTTCTATGATCCCTACGAGCGCGCGTGGGTGGTGGAGCCGGGTGACTTCGAGTTGCTGGTAGGGACCTCGTCATGGGACATTCGGGCGCAGGCCACGGTGACAGTGAAGTAGCGCGGGTAGTAAGTAGAGGCGTTCCGTAATAATGCCAATCGGGATTAGGATGCAGATTTTCGCGGATTCACGCTGATAGTTCGTAACTACTCACCCTGGCTCCGAGGGGATCGTCAGATCCCCGTCAAGTCAAAATTATCCAGGACTACATTGTATAGCAGCCTGGAATTTGCTTGTGCCTCCACGCCGGATCTGGCGATTCGGCTAGAGCCTGAGTAGATACGATAGTTCTTAAAAATCAGTGGAAATCAGCGTGAATCTGCGTCCAATAGCTGCTCAAGGCTTATTCAGAAACAAGTCTAGTGTTCAGGGGGTGCGCCGGCCGCAAGCATTTTGCACGGGGATGCCGTCTGTCGTGGCGATTGAGTCTAACGGAGCGCCTACATTCGTCTATTCGTGATCCGATTCGTGGATGGTTTACCTCCGTAGAAAATAGCCGTCGTAAGACAGGTTGCCAACCTGTCCTACGCTGTTTTGGAAGGCGTTTTGCCGCTCTCTCGGCCATCTACCCGAAAAAAACCTGGCAGCGCCGCCGAGTTGGTATCTTTTCCCCAAAATTCATCCGAAAATCCCTGAAAAGCTCTTGACAACCCTGTAGAAATCGGATATAATTTAATTGAGAGCGCTCCCATGAAACGAGACGCAAAAGGCGCTTTTGAAGCATTTTAACCGGATTATTCGTTTACAAACAGAGATTTTGTCCGTAAAAGCCAGCCTTGAGGCTTTTTTTAAGATTCTGAAATGAGAGCGCTCCCATAATTATGCGAAGGCAGCCATGTCAACTCTAGAAGAAATCGCTCAACTCAGCGGGGTTTCTCGTTCCACCGTTTCCCGCGTTATCAATGACGATCCTCACGTCAAAGAGGAGACCCGCCTTCGCGTCCTGAAAATTGTGCAAGACCTTAATTATCATCCCAATATGGCCGCTCGCAGCCTCGCATCTAATCGCAAGAATATCGTGGGACTGGTCATCCCCACCGGAGTCTCCTCCCTCTTCACCGATCCTTACTTCCCCTTGCTGATTCAGGGGGTCACAATGGAGACCACCGCGCAGGATTACTCGGTCATGTTGTGGTTGGCGGAACCGGAGTATGAGCGGCAAACCATCCGTCAGGTGCTTAGCAATGGCTTTATTGGCGGGGTGGTTATCGCCTCGATGTTGTTGGATGACCCGCTGGTTGAAGCGCTTCTGGATTCTAAATTTCCCTTTGTGATGGTAGGTCGCCATCCTAATAAATCCGACGTGAGCTATGTGGATGTGGATAACCGCAAGGGCGCGCAGGATGTCGTTACGCATCTACTGCGCTTGGGGTATCAGCGGATCGCCCATATTTCAGGGCCGTTGAATATTGTCAGTGGTTTGGATCGGCACGAGGGGTATCTGGCCGCGTTGCGTTCGCGCGGCGTGGCTGTGGATCCGCAACTGATCGTTGAGAGTGATTTTACTCAAGATGGGGCCGCATTGGCGATGCAGCGGTTGCTCCCCCGCCAGCCCCAGGCCGTCTTCGCGGCCAGTGATGCGATGGCGCTGGGAGCGATGCGCGTCATTCAGGCCGCCGGTTTGCACATCCCCGACGATATCGCGGTGGTGGGCTTCGATGATCTGCCCTTTGCGGAGCGGCTGGTGCCCTCCCTCACTACCATCCGTCAGCCGATTCATCAGATGGGGGAGACAGCGGTCAAGACTTTGTTGGAGTTGTTGGAGCACCCCGAGATGGGGCCGCAACGTGTGATCCTCCCGACGCAGTTGATGATCCGGGAGTCGTGTGGGGCACATTTGGTTTAGTGTTTTAGCTTTCAAGGAGGTCGTGCGTATAGAGATATCTTTTATGTGGTTAGCGGTTACAATCTCAACCTTGTAGCTTCAAGTTAGTTTAATTTCCATAAGGAGGAAATGAAATGCGTAAGTCAGTTTTAGCCCTGTTGAGTTTGGTGTTGGTATTCAGTATGTTCTTGAGTGCTTGTGGAAGCCCTGCGACGGAGGCCCCCACAGTTGATGGGCCGGCCACTGAGGCGCCTGCTACTGAAGCGCCCGCTACTGAGGCGCCTGCTACTGAAGCGCCTCCTGCTACTGGCGCCCCCACCCGCATTCGCTGGTTTGTGGGCCTTGGCGCTGGCTCGGATGAGCCGACCTTTGCGCCACAGCAAGCTGTGGTAGATGCGTTCAACGCTTCCCAGAATGAGATCGAGCTTGTCCTGGAAATCGTGGACAATGATGTGGCCTACGATACACTGGCGACGCAGATTGCCGCCGGCAATGCTCCTGACATCGTTGGCCCGGTAGGTATCCGTGGGCGCGATAGCTTCAAGGGCGCCTGGCTTGACCTGCAACCCTTAATCGATGAGAACAACTACGACCTGAGCGACTTCGACCCCGCCATGGTGGATTTCTACCGGGTGCAGGAAGAGGGCCAGCTGGGTATCCCCTTCGCCATCTTCCCCTCCTTCGTCATCTACAATGTGGATCTCTTTGACGAGGCCGGCCTGGCCTACCCGCCCACCGAGCATGGCGCGCCCTACGTGGATGCTGATGGCAATGAGCGTCCGTGGGACATGGACACCCTGCGTGATCTGGCGATGTTCCTCACCGTGGATGCCAATGGTAATGACGCCACCAGCGCAGACTTCGACCCTGAGAATATCGTGCAGTTCGGTTTCATGAACCAGTGGACCGACCCGCGCGGTATCGGCACCTTCTTCGGTGCTGGTTCGCTGGTGGACGAAGATGGCAATGCTCAGATCCCCGATCCCTGGTATGCTGCCTGGGAGTGGACGTATCAGGGTTGGTGGGAAGACTACTTCATCCCCAACGGCCCTTACGGTGGCGCCGATTTCCTCCAGGGGCCTGGCGGCCCCTTCTCCTCCGGCAACCTGGCGATGGTACACCTGCACATGTGGTACGTAGCGCCCTGGGCGCTGGGTGATGTACCCTTCGACTGGAACTTGGCTGCTACGCCCGCTTACAACGGTCAGATCACCGCCAAGATGCACGCAGACACCTTTGGGATCATGCGATACAGCCGCAACCCCGAAGCAGCCTTCGAGGTGTTGACCTACTTGCTCAGCCCGGAGACCTCCGCCCAACTGCTCAACATCTACGGTGGAATGCCCGCGCGCCTCTCCATGCAGGATGATTACTTCGACACCTACGGCGCGGAGAACTTCCCCGGCAAGAACATCAACTGGGATGTGGTGGTGGACGCGATGGCTTACGCCGACAATCCCAACCACGAGAGCTGGATGCCTTCGTTCCTGGAGACCACCGACCGCTATAACGAATTCTGGAACTACCTGGCGAACACCCCTGGCCTGGACTTCGACGCAGAAGTTGCGGAGCTTCAGACAGCGCTGCAGCGTATCTTCGACGCGGCGCAGTAATCTATCCCAGTCTTCGGCCTGGCCCATATGGGCCAGGCCGAAACTTAAATTCGAGGTGCCACTATGATCAATAACATTCAGCTCCGGAAAAAGGATAGCCCACGCAGATTGAAGTTGACCAAGCGCCAGAAAAAAGAGGCGTTGTGGGGGCTGTTGTTTCTTAGCCCGTGGATCATCGGTTTCCTGGCTTTCTACTTGCTACCTATGATCGCTTCTTTTGGTTTCTCTTTGATGGACTTCAACCCTGCGGTACCCGATCAGGCCACTTTTATCGGGTTCGCAAACTGGCGACGGGCGCTATTCGATGATACCGAAGTGCGGCTGTCCTTCATACGTACTTTGCACTTTGCAGCTATTTCGCTCCCGATTGGTTTGTCTTTCTCGCTTTTTCTCGCTATTCTGCTGAACTCCAAGAACGTGATTGGGAAAAACCTCTATCGCACTCTCTTCTACATGCCCACCATGATCCCCCTGGTAGCTTCTGTACTGATTTGGAATGGTGTGCTGAACGAGCAGACTGGCTGGATCAACGTTTTCATCGAGAGGCTAACTGGCATTCAGGCGACCGGGACGCAAGGCTTGCGCTGGCTTGCTGATCCAAAACTGGTTTACTTCGCCTATACGATGTTTGGCCTGTGGGGGGTGGGCAATGCGATGATTATATTCCTGGCTGGATTGCAGGGGGTACCCACCGAGCTCTACGAGGCGGCGGAGATTGACGGGGCGAATTGGCTGCAACGCCTGTTCAAAATCACTATCCCGATGATTACCTCGGTCATCTTCTACCAGCTGGTGTTGGGGGTGATCGGTTCCCTCCAATACTTCCTGGCGCCCTTCGTGCTGAACCAGGGCACCGGCTTCCCGCAAGGGATGACGCGTTTTTATATGGTCTACTTCTACAAGCAATCTTTCTCTTTCTTCAATATGGGTTACGGTGCGACCCTGGCCTGGCTGATGTTCATTGTGGCCTTAATTATCACGGTTATTCTCTTTGGCACTGCCAAATATTGGGTGTACTACGCATCGGAGGAGCTCTAACATGGCACACAAACCTGAATCCCAACGCAAGGACCTGCCTCGCAAAGGTATGTCACGCAAGTGGCGCGAGGGTCTGCAATCTGTAGCCGTCACCGGTCTGGCCCTGGTAGTGCTGTTTGCCTTTCTGCTCCCGATGGTCTATGGCATCGTCACCGCGCTGAAAACCGATAGTCAGTTCTCCAAAGTTGGCGCCCCCTGGTGGCCGGCCACCGAAGGCCAATACGAATATGAAGGCGAGAGCTACGATATCTATCAGGTACCCATTGATGGAGAGATACGCGATCTCGCCCTGGTGACCAAGGGCCGCGCCATCAGCTATTTCGTTGACCCTGATAATCCAGAGGTCGGCTTGATCGAGTGGGAAGGGGCCTGGCGCTCGTTGGAGCGCACCTGGAAGTTGGATCCGCAATGGGATAACTTCGTGAGGGCCTGGAACACCATCAACTTCCCCGTGCTCCTGGGCAACACACTAATGTACTCTGGGATCACCACCATAGGCGCGGTCCTATCGGCTTCGCTGGTGGCCTATGGCTTCGCACGTTTCCGCATCCCCTATAAGAATGTGCTGTTCATGCTGATGCTCTCCACCGTCATCCTCCCCGGCGCGGTGACGCTAATCCCCACCTACTTTGTGTGGCTGCGCCTGGGCCTGGTGGGCACATGGATGCCGCTGATCATACCGGCTTTCTTCTCCTGGGGGACCAACGTCTTTCTGCTCCGCCAGTTCTTCCTCGGCCTCCCACGGGAATTGGATGAAGCTGCAATGATTGACGGCGCCGGCCCCTTCCGCATCTTCTGGGCCATCATCCTCCCGCAGTCTGTGCCCGCGCTCACCGCAGTAGCGCTCTTTCACTTCTTCTGGTCATGGAATGATTTCTTCGGGCCGTTGATCTATCTCGCTGGCCATCCTACGAAGTTCCCCATTACCGTGGGTCTCACGGCGTTCAACAGCCTCTATTCCCAGGCCACCAATCTGATCCAGGCCTCAGCGTTGATCTCGGCGGTGCTGCCTTTGATCGTTTTCTTCTTTGCGCAGCGGGTCTTTATGCAGGGTGTGGTTGTCACCGGTGTGGAGAAGTAAATAGGCTTTTGGAGGGGCGCTCTCAAAGCGCCCCTTTGTAACATTGAATTATCCTGGGGAGATACCATGCCACGCATTCGCGCCTCCTTGCTTGCTTTTTTATGGATAGGGAGTTTGTTGCTTCCTGCCCTTTCTGCTTGTGCTTCATCTACGGCGCAACCTACAACTATACCTACTCCGGAACCCGTTCTTGGACAGTGGACGGTGGACGCCAATCTGGAGCTGGGGGCAGTCAATCCGCTCGTCTACGGTGTTAATCATGGACCTTGGGCGGTCATCACCGAGCGGACGCTGCCCCTGGCCCAGGAAGCCGGTATCACCATGTTGCGCTTCCCCGGCGGCAACTGGGGCGACGAGAACAATCTTCAACCCTATCACATAGACCAGTTCGCACTTTTAGCGGAGCAGCTCGGCGCGGAGGTCAGCCTCAATGTGCGGCTGCACAATGGCACGCCAGAGCAGGCCGCAGAGCTGGTGCGCTATGTCAATCTTGAGCAAGGGTATGGCTTCCGCTACTGGGGCATTGGCAACGAGCCGACCTTATTCGCCACCTCGCGCGGCGACCCGGAATATGGCGTAGCGCGCTTCAACGCCGAGTGGCGCGCCATTGCTGAGGCGATGCGCGCCGTAGACCCCGATATCCTGCTCATCGGCCCGGAACTGCACCAGTTCGGCCCCGATCTCGCCAGCACCCCCAAGGACCCCTTCGGCCTGGACTGGATGACGGAGTTCCTCAAAGCCAACGGTGATCTGGTGGACATCGTTTCCATCCACCGTTACCCCTTCCCACAGGGGCGGGGCGGGCGCGCGGCGACCATCGCCGAACTCAGCACGACCTCCGCCGAGTGGGACGCCATCATCCCCTACCTGCGCGGGTTGATTCAGGAGACCACCGGGCGCGACCTGCCCATCGCCGTCACCGAGGTCAACTCCCACTGGTCGAATGCTATCAGCGGCGAGGCGACGCCCGATTCCTTCTACAACGCCATCTGGTGGGCCGACGCGCTGGGCCGCATGATCCGTCAGGATGTCGCCATCGTCAACTACTTCTCGCTCCAAAGCCATCCGAGCATCGGCGGCTACGGCCTCTTCGCCCGCTCCGAGCCGCGTCCCACGTACTACGTCTACCGCCTCTACCGGCAGTTCGGCAGCCAGCGCGTCCATGCCGCCTCCGATGAGGCGCGCGTGGGCCTCTATGCCGCTCGCCGCGATGATGGCGCGCTCACCATCATGCTCATCAACCTGAGCGACGAGGCCATCACCAAGCCGCTCGTGGTGGAAGGCCAGGAACCGGCGCAGGCCGAGCTCTGGCGGCTCGATGCGGAGACGCCTGCCGAGCGT
>DAOTXC010000107.1:0-17053 GCA_034435555.1 Anaerolineae bacterium | reverse complement strand
AGAAGAAAGGCGATACACCTCCGCCAACACAGCCTGCCTTCAAGGTCGAAGGGAGCGATGAAGAGCGGCCCCTCATCGCGGAGGTCAAAGCCGAAGTCGAAGCGCCTGCCACGCCAGAATCCATCCCTGAATGGTTGCGCGAGCTCACGCCACCGCCCGGGGGGCTACCCACGCCACCAGCCGCCGAAGCGGCAACCCCACCGCCCGACGTTCCGCAGGCCGACATGCCCGATTGGCTGCGACAACTACGTCCGGAAGGCAGCGGCCCTGACATGCAAGAACCCGATGTCGCGGCAGCCGAAGCCGCCGGGCTGGCCCCTGCGGAGCTCCCCGAATGGGTGCAGGCGATGCGCCCCACAGGGGAAGGCGGTATGTCCCTTGAGGAGGCGCTACAAGCGCGTGCCACGGAGCAGGAAGGCCCGCTGGTGGGGCTGGAGAGGATTTTGCCGGCCACCGCCATCATTGACTTGCCGGAGGATTTCAAGCCAACGCCGCGCCCGGAGATTCCCGAAGAGATCCTGGATCGCGCAAAATTATGGCAGGCATTGCTGCAAAGCCCGCGCGGCGCCGAGCGTCCCGTTGCTCAGCCGCGTTCAGCCCCTGGCTGGGGTGAAGTCATTACACGCATTGTTGTGACACTACTACTCATTGCCGTCGCAGTTGCAGCCATTTACGGCCTCGTCCCCGGCCAACTGGGCGAGCGATTGGCGCAGCCGCCCGTCCAGGAAGTGGGGTTGGGCGCCTTCTACAATGCCATGAGCAGCCTAAATCCGGGTGATACGGTTATCCTGGCGGTAGAGTACGGCTTTGCGGAGTCGGGTGAGATGGACACGATCACCGAGATCGTCTTGAAAGACCTGCGCGATCGCCAGGTCAACCTCATCGCGGTCAGCTCACTGCCGGAGGCCCTGGGCGTCTTCCCGCCGCCCGCCAGCCCGCTGACCATCACTGTCGAGTATCTGCCCGGCGACGTCAACGGCATCGCCAACTTCTTCCAGTTCGACGGCCAGCTGGCACAGACCGACCTCATCCTGGTGCTGGCGGCGCGGCCTGAGCGGCTGCGCTGGTGGGCGGAGCAGAATGTCGCGGCGACTGCCGCTTTGCAAACTGCCGCGCCACGCCCGATGGCCGCAACATTGAGCGCCAATGCTGCACCGCAAGTCATCCCCTATCTGCAAACGCGAGATTTCCAGGGCTGGCTGGTGGGCCTGCCGGGCGCAATCGCATATAGCCAACGGTTGGGCAACGTCCCTGACGCGACCTTGTTGGCGCGCCTGGACGCCTTGATGCTCACTCAATGGATGGCTGTTGTGCTGCTCGTGTTAGGGGCATTCTATGGATTCGCAGCCGGCAACAAAAGGAAAAGGTAGGCTAACGCATGGGCTTGGATGATATTGGCCTGATCGTGGGCACAGTGATGACGCTGTTGATTTTCAGCAACCTGCTGGGAGATAACATCCTGTACCGCTGGGCCTTGGGATTGCTGGTCGGCTCAGGAGCTGGTTATATGTTGGGGATAGCGATTCGCTACGTGCTGCTCCAATGGCTGGGCAACATCATAGTGGGCAGCGGCAGCGTGGGATTGCGGGTCTTTTACATCATCCCCTTGATTTTAGGATTGCTGTTATTGCTCAAAGGGTTCCCCAAATTGGCCGTTGTCGGCAATCTTTCGATGGGCTTCCTCATCGGCGTGGGCGCAGCCGTGGCGCTTTCCGGCGCGATTCTGGGGACGATCATCCCCCAAACCTACAGCAGCGGGGCGGCGCTGAACTTCAACGAGGGATTCGCTGGCTTTCTCCAGGGCCTCCTCACCTTTATTGGCACCCTGGCGGCGCTACTGGCCTTCTCCCCCATGCCACGGGAGAAAGATGGCCTACCGCGCCCCCTGCTGGTCTGGCTCCAACGTTTGGGGCGCGCCTTCGTCGTCATCGCGCTTGCAGTCGCCTTCGCGGGGGCTGTCACCTCTGGGCTGACGCTATTGGTACAGCGGGTTTGGGTCATCTTGAGCACCTGGGTAGGGAGCTAGGCTATGGATGAGACACGACCGATTGAATCCATCCTGGTTGCAGATTGCGGCACGGTAGTGACTAAGCTGCTCCTTTTGGAGCGCGTCGAGACGAGCTACCGTTTTGTAGCTCAGGCCGAAACCCTCACCACCATCAACCCGCCGTGGGGCGATGTCAGCGTCGGCGTGATTGAAGCCATCGAGGAGATCGAGCAGGTCACCGGGCGCACCTTGTTGTCTGGCAGCAATTTGATTACCCCACGCGAGGGACTTACCGGCGTAGATGCCTTCGTCGTCATCCTCAGCGCCCCGGAGCCGTTGCGGCTGATATTGGCCGGTCTGGTGCGGGAGGTGAGCCTGGAAAGCGCTCGCCGCGCCGCCATCGCCACCTACAGCCGCATCGAGGCCGTGCTCTCCCGCGAGGGCCGCCTGCAATCCCCTGAGGAGACCTGGGCGCGGACGGTGCGCGATCTGGCCCCCGATGTGATCTTCCTGGTCGGAGGCGTTGACGGCGGCGCAACCCGTCCGGTGATGGAGCTGGCCGACGCGATTGCATTGGGCACTTCGATGATGGAAGAGTCCCGCCGCCCCCACATCCTCTATGCCGGGAATGACAAGTTACGCCCCCATATCACCAAATTGCTGGGAGAAATTACGGGGGTAGTGGTCGTGGACAATGTCCATCCCGACGCAGACACCGAGCATCTGGGGCCAGCCCAGGAGACGCTGGAACGCATTTATATTGATGAGCGGCTGAGTGCGACGCCGGGCGTGGAGCTGCTTACAACCTGGAGTCGGATGCCGCTCACCCCCACGGCCAAAGCCTTCGGCGATGTGATCGAGTATCTCTGGACGCGAGAGGGGAACCCCGAACGCGGCGCTTTGGGCGTTGATGTAGGTGCAGCCAGCACGACCGTAGCGGCCACCTTCCAGGGGCGGCTCTTTGTCTCCGTCCATGGCGAACATGGGACGGCCTACGGGCCGCGTCTGCGCGTCGAGCAGGAGGGCATCGCCGGGCTGATGCGCTGGCTGCCGGAAGAGATGGAAGAGGATGACGTGCTGGCCCTGCTCTACAACCGCGAGCTGCGCCCCTGGACGATTCCCCAGGAACCGCATGAGCTCTGGGTGGAGCAAGCGATCATCCGCGAGACGTTGCGCAGCGCCCTCAAGAGCGCCAGCGCCACCTGGGACGTGCGCGGCGTGCGGCAGGTGCCGGGCCTCATGCCCCAACTCGACCCCATCCTCGTCTCCGGCGGCGGCATCGTCCACCTGCCGCGCCCCGGCCAAACCCTGCTCACCGTATTAGACGGCCTGGAGCCGGTGGGGATTTCCACCGTCTTCCTGGATGTGAACCGCACCGCGCCAGCCCTGGGCGCTATCGCCAAACTCAAGCCGCTGGCAGCGACCTCGGCATTGGAAGCGGGCGCGCTGGTCTCACTGGGGACGATCATCTCGCCCGTGGGGAAAGCCCGGCAAGGCGAACCGATCATGCGGATGAAGATCACCTACGAGGACAGCAGCACGCTGGACGTCGAGGCACGCTACGGCGAAATCGAAATCTGGCCGCTGCTGCCAGGGCAACGCGCCAAACTGGAGATCAGGCCCCAACGCCGCTTCGATGTGGGGCTTGGCCCTGGCCGTGGCGGCAAGGTCGAAGCGTTGGGCGGGCTGGTCGGCCTGGTCGTGGATGGCCGCGGTCGCCCGCTCGACCTGCCGGATGATCTCGAACAACGGCGCAAGCGGCTGCGGCGCTGGATTTGGGATGTGGGAGGGTAAATGTTCCTACCATACAGTATCGTCAATCCACTAACTTTGGTGCGTATCGTGCGCGAGTTGCCCCGTCCGGGCCAGGTCTCTGTGATGGAAGGCGACACCCTGGAGCCGCTGCACATCGTGGCCCAGACCACGCTGCCGCCGAATTTCAGCGTCATCAACATCGCCCAAGAGCTCGCCGTCCCGCCCAAGAAGGTCAAGCAGGCCCTCAAAGTCGAGGTGGGAGATGTCGTCCGCAAAGGGCATGTCGTCGCCGCGCGCGGCGGGCTGAGCAATCGCGTGTGTACTGCGCCCTTCAACGGCACTATCACCGGTTTTGGTCGCGGGCGGCTGTTGCTCGAAGCTCAGCCGCAAATGCTGAACCTCACCGCACTCGTGCCGGGGCGGGTCACGCAAGTGTTGCCCAACAAGGGCGCTATTATCGAGACCCTTGGGGCTTTCATCGAAGGGATCTGGGGCAACGGAAAGGAGAGCTACGGCGTCTTGCGGGTGGTGGTGCGCGCCGCGCGCCATCCTATCCGCCCTAAGCACATTGACGCCTCCGTGCAAGGCGCTATCGTCGTGGGTGGCGCGCGGCTGGATGAGGAGACGCTGACCCAGGCTATCGAGATGCAAGTGCGCGGCATCATCGTGGGCGGCATCCCCCCGGCGCTACTCCCCCGGCTGAGCGAGGTGGACTTCCCCATCATCGCCACGGAGGGCATCGGCAACATTCCGATGTCGGATGTGACCTTCAAGCTGCTGCGCTCGCTAGATGGGCGCGAGGCGGCGATCTGCGGCCAGCTGCGCACGCGCTGGGGCGCGCTACGGCCCTACATTGTCGTGCCGATGCCGGCGCAGAAGGGGTCGCCCATTGATCCCGAAAGCCCCTTGCAAATCGGCACGCGCGTCCGGGCGCTGCGCGCGCCCAACCTGGGCAGCTCCGGTGAAATCAGCGATCTGCCCACCGGACTGATCCATCTGGAAACGGGCGCGCGGCTTCCTGGGGCGCAAGTCAACTTCGGCGGTGAGGTGGCCTTTGTCCCCTTTGTCAATCTGGAGCGCTTGTTGTAAAGAAAATCGGCAATAGCAGATAACAAGATTTGGCTATTTTTTTCAGCTATGGTATATTTTAAGTAAGGTTTGAACCTGTCACGTTTCAAACGACGCATCAAGGAGGATGAGAGATGGCGGATGACCTACGCGACGCCTTTGGCGACGACATCTTCGTAGATCCCGAAGATGAATTCGGGGATGAGGTCGAAGGAGAAGGCCAAAATAAGATGTTCCTGATCGGGGTAGCCGTGCTGGGCGGGCTGCTGCTGATCGCAATTATCGCTTTTGTGCTCTGGGCCGCTGTCTTAAATCCCAGGATGCAGGCCGACCGCGACGTGCAAAATCAGGCGATTATAGCGACCAATCAAGCCGTGCAAATCGCGCTGGATGCGACGGCCACTGCGGATGCGATGCCCACGGCGACTCCCTTGCCGGAGGAGCCGGAGAATACGCCCACCCCCACAGCGACGGCCACCCCGGTCATCGCGCCCACAGCCACACCCACATCTACACCTGAACCTCTTGAGCCGCCTGAGAACGGCAATGGCGAGCAACCACCCGACGATGATGAGGGGCCAGAGACGGCAGAGCCACGACGCACGGCTACACCTACGCGCACCCCCACTGCCACACGCACCCCTAGCGCCCCAGCAACCGGAACCGATGATAACGGTGAGCTCGCAGAGACGGGCATGGGCGAAGTCATCCTGGTAGTCGCTGGCCTGCTCTTGATAGGCGTGCTCTTTGTAGCGCGCAGATTGCGCACGGCCTAACGCCTGCACACGTAACCATACAGGGCACAGCCCCTATGCTGTGCCCTGTCTTTCTGTGTCGAGCACGGAAATCAAGCGCAAATATGTTATAATGGAGACCATGCAAACAAAGGAGTTAGTATGACAGCACTCTGCGGAAAAGGCATCTGGATTGCGCACGCTTACGATTTACAGCGCGCCATCGAGATGGCGACCAGTGTGGGGGCCACGCGCCTGATTTTGAAGGTGGGCCATGGGCCGCACTACTTCCCCGAAACGGCGCGGCGCTTGGGGCCGCGCATCCGTAACCTGGGATTTCATCCGCTTGCATGGGTGGAGATCACTGATCGTTTACCGCAAGAGGCGCACGTTGCCATCACGCAGGCCCTCGCACTAGGATATGAAGCAGTCATCCTATACCTGGGCCGCACACTCATCACCCGCGACCAGATTCAGCCTTTGACAAAGGCGCTGACCGCGCTGGAGCTGCCGCGCGAGCAACTGCTGGTGGCCTCCCCGCCCTTAGCGCAGCTGCCCGACCGGCGCGTGATGGAGCTGTTAGCGCCCTTGTGCAAGGGGGGCTGGCTGCCGCTCTGCTTTGCCGAGTGGGGGAACGCCGCCGACGTGATTGATCGTGAGGTCTACCAATCGCTAAGCGACCTCAGCCTGCTGTGGGAGATGTCACCGCCTGTTTACCCCGTGCTCTCGCCTTTGCAGAAACTTGGCACAAGCCAGGCGTTGCTCCCGGAGGAATTCGTCCCCTGGATGGAGGGCGTCATGCGCCATGGCGTGGATTTCTTCAGCATCTACCACGCCGCCAGCACCGAAAAGGCGCTGTGGCCCCTGCTGCAAGCGACCACCGTTGCCTGCCAACAGGAGACCGCCGAGCCGCCACGGGAGGCCAGCAGCTACATTCCGCAGCCGGTCTACATCACCCTCAACCCTGGCGATACGCTCTGGAGCATCATCAACAAATACGGCTTGACCAAGCAGAAGTTCTGGGAGTGGAACGGGCATCTCTGGGATAGCCGGGGCCTCCCGCGCGACTCCGATTACATGCAAGAAGGCTGGCGCATCCGCGTGAAGTAGCGCGCTGCGCCCGACCTCGTCGGCCGTCGCGTTGCGCTCCGCTAAGAGTATGGTATAATGCCTTGCTGTTAATAGTATCTAAGTCTGGGAGATGATAGCATGAATCTGGTTGAATCATTAGAGCGCCAGCTAACACCAAATGAGAATATCCCGCAGCTCAGTCCGGGAGACACAGTCAAGGTACATCTGCGTGTGGTCGAAGGGGAACGCGAACGCATCCAGATCTTCCAGGGGACGGTGATCCGCCTGCGCAAAGGGGGCGCGAACGCCAACTTTACCGTGCGGCGCATCGCCTCGCACGGCGTGGGTGTGGAACGGACCTTCTTGCTGCACTCGCCGCGCATCAGCAAAGTGGAAGTGCTGCGGCGCGCCAAAGTACGCCGGGCGCAACTCTACTTCTTGCGCGACCGTCGTGGCAAGGCAGCACGTCTCAAGGAGCGCCGGCGCTAACGCCAAGATGAGGCGTCCACTTATCGGTATCACCGGGCGGAAGGATACTTCCGCTCGCTTGCTTAACAGCCCGATGCACTCGGTAGGGGAGACCTACGTGCGCGCCATTCACCACGTCGGCGGCACGCCGGTTATCCTCCCGCCGGTGATGACGGCAGCCGATTGGCCGCTGCTCCTGGCGCGCCTCGATGGCCTGCTGCTCTCCGGCGGCGAGGACATCCAACCCAACCGCTACGGGCAACAGCCTGAATCCTGGCTGGGCGGCGTGGATACGGAGCGCGACGATGCTGAGTTGGGGCTGATTCCCCTCCTCCTGGAGTACGGGCTACCGCTATTGGGCATCTGTCGCGGCCATCAGGCGCTCAACGTGGGCCTGGGCGGGACGCTCTATCAGGACCTCCACGCCCATCTGCCCGACGCGCTCGAACACGCGCTGGTGCCGGGGCGACGCATCGAGCAGATCGTCCATGATGTCACCCTGGCGGAAGATAGCCGCCTGGCCGAGATCCTCGGCGCGACCCGGTTGGCGGTCAACAGCGCCCACCATCAGGCGGTGCAACATCCCGGCGCGGGGTTGCGCATCGTAGCCCACGCCCCCGATGGCGTCGTCGAGGCCACTGAGCATCCAGCGCACCCTTTCTGCCTCAGCGTGCAGTGGCACCCTGAGGCAATGGTTCCTCAAGAGGCGACCATGTGGCCGCTTTTCGCGGCCTTCATCGCCGCTGCCGCCGCTCATACAAGTTAAGCCACGTTACTACAAAACAACTCAGCGGGAAGCTTTAAGCTTCCCGCTGGTAGGTTACCACACAACCGAGCTGCTTAAGCCGCGCTCTCCGGCTCCTCCGCCGGCGTGAGGCTGATGGGATGGCCCTGGCGGAACGCTTCCAACTGCGTTTCCAGTTCCTGGCGGCGGGTCTCGGCGGCCATCTTGCCCTCTTCGATGAGCTGATTGATGCGCGATTCGATATCACCGCGCAGTTCTGCACCGGGTTGCGGCGCTAACAGTAAGGTGAGCACCCCTCCCGTAACCATACCTGCCATCATCCCTGCAATAAAGGCTAACGCTTTGCGCATCATACTCCTCCATTTCACTAGAAAGTACTGGTTTGTCTTTATTATACTCGATGCGCTGCCAATGGCAATTCCAACATTGAACGCGCGAAGCAGACGCCTCGCGTTACATGAAGAGAGGCCGCCGGGGATTCCCGGCGGCCTCTGGGTTACCTGAGAAGACTCAGGTTAGGGGATGGAGAGGGCTTGGGTGACGAGGGGGAGGAAGATGACGTATGTGTCGGGGGCGGGGATGAGCTCGAAGGTGGCGGTGATTGAAGTGTCGGCGGTGATGGTGATGACGAGTTCCTCATCCGTGCCAGTGAAGTCGCCGCTCCAGCCCACGAACTGCCAGCCCTCGGCGGGTGTCGCCGTGAGGGTGATGGTGTCGCCGTAGCTGTAGGCGGCCTGATCGGGATCAATGTCCACCGTACCCTCGCCGACGATGTTCACGTCGAGCATATAGGCATCCTGGATGAAGGTCGCGGTGATGACGTGATCGCCCATGATGGTGACGGTGATGACCTCGTCCGTGCCGGTAACGTCGCCGCTCCAGCCCGCGAACGTCCAGCCGAGGTCGGCGGTCGCCGTGAGCGTGACCACGTCACCGTAGTGATAGGTGGCCTGCTCAGGATCAACGTCCACCGTGCCCTCACCAACGATGTCCACATCGAGCATGTACTCATCCAGCATGAAGGTGGCGGTGATGAGGGTATCGCCGGTGATCTCGATCACCAGCGGGTTCGTCGTCGTGACGACATCACCGCTCCAGCCCACGAACGTCCAGTGGGCATCGGCGGTCGCCGTGAGAGTGACAACATCACCGATGGCATAGGGCGGTAACGGGTCTTGTGTGACCGTACCACTGCCCACCACCGTGACCAGCAGCTCTTGCGGCGCGAACACGGTCATGGTGACCGGCATGGCTACGCGTCCGATCATAGGATCGTTGTGATTCAGCATGAGGGTGGCCGTATAGATGCCAGGCTCCATGTCGGTAGCATTGAAGATTATGGAAGCATCCTGAAGTTCCATAACAGGGATCGTACCAGTGACCGGATCCGTTGACAACCACGGGACATCATATACTAACATGACAGCGTCAACTGCAGCGAACGCGTCCAGATAGCCGAACCCATAAGTGTAGTTGGGGACCAGGCCTGGCGTACCAGGGGGCTTCCCACAATTACCCTCATCAGGAACATTAGGATCAACTGTTTCGATAAGCAGTTGTCGCGTAGCGTCAATGTCGCCCTGTAGTGCAGGATTAGCAGCCCATACAAGGGCCACCGCACCAGCTACATGTGGCGATGCCATTGATGTACCACTATAGCCACAGCTGTAACCATTACCAGGAACGGTAGAGCATACCGCCACACCCGGAGCAGAAATTTCTGGCTTCTGTGTAGCGCCCAATACCAGCCCTGGGCCACGGCTAGAGAAGGAAGCAATGCCACCGCTGCTATCGACAGCGCCCACAGCAAAGGATTCGGCATAGTCGCCCGGCGAGCCGGTGGTGGAGCAGCCAGGGCCGCTGTTACCCGCCGAGAAGGCCGGGAAGATGCCCGCCGCCACCCAGTTTTGCACATATATGCGGTACCAGGTATCACCACCGCCACCGCCCCAGGAGTTGTTGATGATGTCGGGGGCCATGGAGGGATCGGGGTTGTTGCCTGCCAGATCGGTTGGAGCTAGGAACCACTCCGCGCAGCCTGTCAGCGCAGCGTCCGAGCAAGAGTTTGGTGGGAGATCGCAGCCCATGCAGGCCATCCAGGTCGCGCCCGGCGCCATGCCAGTACGATGTCCTGTCGGACCAGCTACACCGTCGTTGCCGACCATAGTCCCCATCGTGTGAGACCCATGACCAGACCAATCACAGGGCGCGGTTGATGCGCCAGGGCAGGCGCTCTGGGCCGCTGCAGTAGGTGGATACCAATGGTAGTCATGATCGCCGTCGCCGCCACGGTACTGATTCACAAGCGCCGGGTGGTCCCATTGGACACCGGTGTCAATGTTACCGACAACAATGCCCTCGCCCGTGATTCCGAATTGATCCCAGACCTGATCGGCGCGCGTGAAGATGAGACCCCAAGCGGTACCTTCCCAATCAGGGTTGGCCGCAGGGCGTTGTAACGCTGCCAGCGAGCTGTAGTAGCCTCCAAAGGTAGGCGCTGGATCATTGTGGAGTTGACCGTAGAAGCGCCCCTTGATTTCAGCAACCTCAGGCATCGCTGACAATGCTTGCATATCAGCTTCTGTAGCATCATATACCAGCACAGCATTGACAATCCAATACTGCTCGTAGGCCAGACCTTGACTTTCCAGATAGGCTACGACATTACGCTGACTCTGATCAGCTACGGCGCGCAGGTTGTTGTAGACGTAGGTACCGCGTGCAGTCTTGTCAGAAAGGGCTGCAGCACCGCTCAGATCCACACCCTGCCGCAGGCGAACCCAGAAGTCAACCGTGCCATCAGCCGCTAGGTCAGCTGTAACCAGCGGATCAATGGACAGCGGCGTTTCATCCAGGATGACCGGCGCCTGCCCCAGTACCAGATTTGCTAACGGCACCGTCACCGTCGGTGGGATTTCCAACCACTCAAACTCGAGCGGGCGTTGTCCCGCGTTCTCTAACACCATAGTCTGGGTTAGCAGAGTGTCCACAGGCAGTCGAACGTCCAGCACCGGCTCAGTGTATTGCAGCCACGGCGCATCCATCTTCAGTTCGATGTCGACTGTGGTTGTCGTGCCGGAGGTGATGTCGATGCTGATGGTTTCGGAGATGTAGCCAGGCATGGAGGCGACAAGATCATAGGTCCCAACCTCGGAAGGCATGAACCAATGCGAGAAGTGTCCTGCCTCATCAGTGAACATGTACATCGGTGTGGTCATGTCCATCATCACCATCGCGCCTTCCATGGGCGCTTGCAGGCGGTCAGACATCACAATGCCTTCCAGTCGCGCCATATCGGGAGTGGGCAAGACGGTCAGTTCGACGGGGATGTATGCGCCGCGTTGGAGCAGGTCGTTGTTATCGAGCCACAGCCAGGCGGTGTAGGTCCCCGGTTGATCCACGGCCCCCGCATCCAGGGAAACGGTCATGGTGGCGGTGTAGCCCACGCCGAGGGTGAACTCGACCGGGGTCTCGGAGAGCCATGGGACATCCGTGGGTGCGACGTAGAGGATGGCGTTGTGGAGCAAGGTAGGCAGGTCACCGGCCCAGTTCGCGCCGTTGAAGATGGCCTGGTTGAGGGCCACGATGCTGCCGGGGTAGGTGGCCAGATAGGGTACGCCGTTGTCGTAGTACGCTACAGCCTCAGCGTCAGGGCGCACCATCAGGTCGGCACCGTAGACGAAGTAGTCCGTGATGGTGGTCACGCCCCGCATCAGCGGATGCCCGGCCTGGTGAACGCCAAGCACGCGAGTCTGCCAGAGGTTGTAGAAGGTGGAGTAAGTCATGGGGGAGTACTCCTCGACCTGCCACCGTCCACCCAACGCCCAGTAGTACGAGCCACTCGGCGTGCCGTGCATGGTGCCGAAGGCCTGGATCACACCGCCGCCAGCGTCGACATAGTCGGCCATCACGTCGCCCAGTAAGTTGTGATCATAGGCGGCTTCCCAGGTGTACTGGCTACCGACGATGACGACGTCATACTCCAGCAGCTCGGCCAGCGTGGGCTCGCGATCCATCGGGTAGATGTCGACCTGAAGGTCGGGGTAAGCACCCAGGATGGCATCCATGCCGCCCAGGTCACCCGCCGCAGGCCAGTCGGAGCTGACGATCAAGACTTTGATCTTGCCCAGCGCCAAGTTGTTGAGTTCGATACCGAGTGTTTGCGCGGCGCGCCCAGCTTGCGGTGCAAAGGCGTTCAGTTGGACATCGCTGTTCAACCCTGTCGCGGTGAAGGCTGGAATTTGAACCTGCACCGTCTGCACCGCCATCGGCGTAAAGCCACCCATGAGCTCGATGACTTGCAGGTCCAACACACGTTGCGCCGGATCAGCATTCTCGAAGATCACAGTGTGGTCAGCGGTCTCACCCCAGGTCAGGGTGTCGGAGAGCGCCTCAGGATCCGCCTGGAGGAATGAGGAGTCGAGAATCAACTCGACGTCCACCACGTAGGTGGTGCCCGTGATTGTCATATCGCGGGTGATGACCTGCGTCAGATAGTTGGGGGCGGCGTAAGTGAGCGTGTAGACGCCGGCATTAGCGCCCATGAACCACCAGGCATACTCGCCAACCGCATCCGTATGGAGCATCCCCATAAACGGCCCTTCGACTGTGATCTCGACGCCCTCCAACGGCATTCCGTCGCCATCAGGGGTGCGGTTGCCGGTGACGGTGCCTTCGAGCAAGAAGGCGTCCGCGGGTGGAACAACGTGCAGCGTCACATCAATGGGCCGCACATCGGGGATGATGGGGTTGCCGTAGAGCCAGGCCGTAGTGTGGTAGTCGCCCGGCTGTTCTACCCAGTCAGCGCGGTAGGTGAAGGTGACCACATCGGTCTCCTCACCAAGCACCGTGCCCGTGTCGGGCGCGACTTCGAGCCAGGAGGGATAGGTCCAGATCTCGACATCGTCAATCTGCCAGTAGCCCGTCCATCCACCCGTGCCCGTATCATCATACTGGAAGCTAATCTGCACAGCAGATCGGCCCGCATACGCTGAAAGATCCAGGCCTACCCAACCAGAGTAGCCAGTGTTTATATCAAACAACAGGTCCCAGGTTGCGCCACCATCACCACTAGCCCAAACGCGAGTGTGCTCGCCGGTCCAGTTCCAGTGATAAGCAGCAAACCACAGTTCTACTGCCCCGGAGAAGGAGGACATGTCAATGCTCGGTGTGCGCAATTCGGTATTCATCTCAGGGCCGAGCCACACGCAGTCACTATTGGCATCGGCAAATTCACCCGTGCCAGGCGTCGAGTTGCCATAGCCGCAAACACTGCCAGCCTGCCACACGGTGCTTCCAGAGGTGTTATCCACCACCGTCCACCCCGCGGGCGGGAAGCTGCCCTCGAAGTCCTCGTAGAAGGCCAGGTTCCACAGGTAAATTCCATAACCCACATCCAGCGGCCCGTGGTTGATGAGAGCCACCGGATCAATATCGGTGCTGCCCCATTCCACGGTCTTCTCGAGCACATCCGGGTCCACCGCGAAGTTGTCCATCACCGTCATCTGGACGGGGACGGTGATCGGCATATAGCCGCCCGCCAGCACCAGGTTGCCGGTGTAGATGCCCAGCGCGTCCACCACGCCGGCGTCAAAGGTGAGGGTGATGATGGCCGACTCGCCGGGGAGGAGTACGGTCTGGGTGGGGGTCTCGGTCAGCCAGGGGATGGGAATGCTGGCTGCACCGCCTGCGCCCTCGATGATGAAGGGGAAGCCCTGCTGGTAGCCCGTATCATCCGCCGGCGCCCAGGCACCAGTGTACTGCATGCCGTTGCCCGTCGCTGGCTGCCCCAGGATGCTGATTGGCGGCGCCCACGGCCCAGAAGCCGCTGAGCCATCCGTCATCCAGTCGAGCCAATAATCGCCCGCCGGCAGGAACACACCCGCGCTGGCGGTATTGGCCATAATCGGCCGGTCCGTGTTGGTCAGGTTCGTGTCCAGCACGCGATAGGCGTTCATCCACACTGTGTTGATCAACCGGTTGGTGGTGAGGTCGCCAAAGACGACCGTGCTGGACGGGTCGTTGGGCGGACCATCCCAGATCTGGTAGTAGACGCCGGTGATGGTTGAGGGGGGGCCGGCAAAACTTTGGTAAGCGAAGAAGGTGATCTGGTCAAGAGTCCAGCCGCCGGCCGGGACGGTGAAATCATCAGCGATGCGATTGCCAGCGCTGAACTGGTTGCCAAAGCCGTAGATACCCAGCATGGCGGTCTGGAGTGCGCTGGCGTCGTTGCCGCCTGCGCCGCCGCCGGGATGGGTGACCAGAGGGCCATTATCCCACAGAGCATTGAGGACCGCGAAAGGTGTAGAAGCTGCGCCAATGGCTGAAGGCTCAGACGCCTCAATTACCGATGGCGGCGTGACATCTACTGTTTCCTGTGCCAGTTCAGGCTGGAACGGCTTGTCGCGATCAAGGAGCTCAAAGTTCAACGGTTGGGTTGTGTAGTCGCGCCGATCACGCGCCGGGACGGTCACACCAGTCACCTGCACCGCAGCAGGTGTAAAGCCGCCATTGTATTCCAGCAGCTCCAGCGCTAGCTCAGAATAGCCGGTGTTGGTGACGGTCATGGTGACGTCGCGCGTCTCGCCATAGTAGAGCGTCTCGGCAAAGCTCAGCGGATCGGCTTCTACAGCCGCCGGCCCCAGGACGAAGTCCTGCTGGGTCGTGCCAGCCACCGGGATGTTGACCATCTGCGGATCGAAATCGCCGAAGGAGGCGGTGACGTCGTAGGTCGCTGGGAAGAGCTCCAGCATGTAGTAGCCATCCGCATCGGTGTAGGCCATCGGCGTCGCCATGAGTGTATTATACCCCGTGCCCACCACCTCGACCAGCGCCCCTTCGATGGGATCGCCAGTCACACCGTTGGTGACGTAGCCTTCGAGCACGGCCATGGGCAGCGCGCTGCACAGCGGGAGGTTGTACTCGTGGGAAGCCGGGGTGCGCGCCGCGTTGACGCCCGCGCCACCGCCGTAGGTGAAGAGGATGCCATCAATCACACCGCCGCCGTTGCCCAGAGTTGCGGTATTCAGCGGGGCGAAGGGCATCCACGCATTGGCGGTGATGTCGTAGATCCAGGTATAGTTGAGCGCGTGGGTGGGGCTATCGCCGCCGCCGATGGCATAGATGTAGTCGCCCTCATGAATAAAGAGCGGGGAGATCAAGCCTGTCGGCAAATCGGCCAACTGCGTCCAGACATCGGCGGTCACATTGTAGACGTAGAAGAGATTGCTGCTGAAGTAGCTGCCGCCGACGTAGAGGTCATCCCCTACCATGACATAGCCGGGGGCGGTGAAGCCCACATCGGCAAGAGTAGTAGCTGTGTACCAGGTGTCGGTGCCAATGTCATAAGTATAAACGGGGGTATAGCCCAACAGGCCCGCGTTGGGGCTGCCGCCGGCCCAGACGAAGGTGTCGCCGTCGCCGGTCACGCCGCCCGCGCCCAGACCGAGCGCTGCTGGGCGGGAGGCCAAGACGGTCCAACTATCCCCAGCTGGATCGTAGGTAGCGAAGGCATCGGTGGCCATCATTCCCGCAGCAAAGCCAGGAGCATAGTAGAACTCACCGGTGTTGCCTTTGTAGCCGGCCACACCGCCGTAGAAGCCGCCGAGACCATTGTAGCCGGCCACACCGCCGTAGAAGCCGCCGAGACCATGCCCGGTGGTCCACCCATTGGCCAGGTCGAAGACCTGGACCTGATCGGTGGGCGTGCCGGCCTGGTTCCGTCCGTCAAAGTAGAACAGCGCGTCGCCGTCGCCGGCAAAGGCGGGCCAGAGGGTGGGATTGTTCCTGGGCCCCTCTAACCAGACGTTGCCGGCCGTGGTCTCGACGATCGCCCAACCACCGATAGCGCTCTGCAGGACAGCGTTGATCGTCGCCACGTCCACGTCGCCGTCAAAGGCATAGCCGGGGATCGAGACCGTCACCGTCACCGGCGCCGTCTCGTCGTGCGCCAGTGTGACGGTGATCGGCTCCACGATCGTCGGCCAGTCGTTCCCAGCGACGCTCAGTTCGACGGTATCCGTGATGCCACTCCGGTTGAGCAGCTCAAAGGTGTAGACGATGTCGGTCTCCAGGCAGCTCGCGCTCTGCTGCCGCCCTGGCGTAAACACCAAGTCCGTCATAACAGGCACCACGGCCGGCGGGTCGACAGCCTGCTGGCAGGCAGGTTCACCGCTGGGGGTATAGTTGTCACTGCTGCACACATAGTGGGGGGTAGCCCCCCAGCCGTCTCCACGGAAAAACCAGGAGACATCCGCGTCGAGCGGGGTCGCGCCGGCTACCACGTCCACGCAATAGTAGGTCCAGCAGTGATCGGAAGGATTTGTGTGACGGCGCGTCTGGCTGATTCGGACTTCGTAGAGGTTACCTGCGTGCGAGTTCCACGAGAACGCGCCAAAAGAGCCGCCACTTGCACAAGTGTTCGGGCCATCGTCCCAGACGCCGGTCACCGTCCAGTCACTGGGAAAGCGCAGCCACATGTAGTTGAGCCACTCCCAGTCGGTGGTATAGCTCTCGGCCAGGAAGCAGAAGGTGTGGGTGTCGCCGGGGATGAACCCTTCGTCATAGCCGCGCAAGCCGTCGTCGAAAGTGACGTTTGAGCCTGCAATGGTCATCAAGCCGCGGTTCTCAGGTGCGGCGCTTACCGTCATGGGGATCATCCCCAGCAGCATCGCCGCCAACACCATAATATTCAACCATTTGGTACGCATAACAAATTTCCTCCTAGGAATTAACAAGGAACTTACTTGACAGAAATTCTGCGAGCGCAAGGCTCAGTTTCCTATGGCAAAAATACATCGAAGTTGGGATTTTTATATCACGGGGTTGCATCACCTCCTCTTGATTGCCGGCCGTTGCAACGCACAGCGGGGTAAAACCATCTTTTGATGGGGTACAAGAGACTTGGCGCAAGGCTGATGGGAGAAAGTTCCTATCAGCAAACAGATACAATGGCGCTTAGTAGTTGATATAGCCAGAGCTACAGCTTGAGATACAAGTATATAAGCCATTGAAGTGTTGATCTTCCCCTAGTATCTTGCGCCGGTTGGATTGGTACATCGCAGATGATGAGATACATGGAGACGTAAAGTAGGTTGCGATGCACTTTCTAGAATATCACAATTTAGAAACGATGTCAAGCAAAAATCGGCGAGTCCACCGGGTCAATCGGGCGGCAGATAGAAGATCTCCACCCACCAGGCCCGCCAACCAGTTTCCGGGACAGGA
>DAOTXC010000106.1:0-16889 GCA_034435555.1 Anaerolineae bacterium | reverse complement strand
GTGGGGGATCTTCCGGGGCCGGGCGCACCAGGGGGGATGAGGATGCGCAGGAATTTGTGGAGCTGGGGCCTGTTGGGGCTGCTGGCTGTGTTGCTGCTCAACAGTTGTCGTGTTGCCATTGAGCCGCCGCCCACGCCACCGCCGCCCACCTGGGGGCCGTTGCCCACCCGTTATCCCACTCCCACACCAACTTCGCCGGCGGGCGGCCTGCTCGACCAGATGCGCCTCTCGCTGCTGCGGGGCGAGTCGGAAGCGGCAGCCTTCGCGTGGGAGCAGGCGCGCGCCGTCAGTCCCGATAATCCCACGGTGTTGCGCGAGGGGGCGCGGCTGGCGTTGCTCAACGGGGAGCTGGAACTCGCCGCCGAGCGCGCCTGGGAAGCCGTCACCCAACAGCCGGACGATTCGCTCGCCTGGGTCATCCTGAGCCTGATTTTGCAGGCCCAAGGGGAGCCGCTCCTGGCGCAACAGACGTTGGCGGTGGCCCAATCCCTCGATCCCCAATTGCAAGAGACGCTCTTCAACACCCGCTGGCAGATGGCGCGACAGGCTGGTGATGTCGCCACGCTGGAGCTGCTGGCACGCAGCTACACCCTTGCCCATCCTGGAGATCCGTTAGCACTTTACTACCGCGCCGAGGCGCTGCTGGCGCTGGATCAAGTGGAGACGGCGCTCGAGCTTTTGCTGATGCGGATGCAGGATGGGGATGCCCCCGCCGTGCTCTGGTACACGCTGGGCCGCGCCTATCTGCGCCTGGGCGCAACGGAGGAGGCCGCCATCTCCCTGGAGGTCGCCCAAGACCTCGTGGCGCAGGGCGATCTCTCGCTCACGCTCGCCAGCGATGCCCCCGCCAGCGCGCTCAGTCTGGCGTTGGGCGAGGCTTACCTCGCCGCCAGACGGTGCGCCGAGGCCGAGCCGCTGTTGCGCCAGTTGACCACGCCCTATCCGCACTTGGGGCCGCTGGTCGAAGCGGCCATCATCTGCCAGACGCCCACGCCCACCTGGACGCCCTGGATTCCCAGCCAGCAAGCCACGCCCATCCCCTGACGCCAAACCGGGCAGAGGATGGATCTCCCTGCCCGGCTGTGAAGTTGCAAATCTGCGCCGCTAGATAACGAACTTCCCATCCTTGTAGAGCAGTTCGCTATCCACGAGAATCTCACTGCCATCGCGCATGTCGCAGATCATATCCCAGTGGACCGCGGAGCGGTTCTTGCTGCCCGTCTCGGGATAGCCGGCGCCCACGGCCATGTGGAAGCTGCCGCCGATCTTCTCATCGAAGAGGATGTTCTTGGTGAATTTCTGGATGCCGTAGTTGGTGCCGATGGCAAACTCGCCGAGGTAGCGCGCGCCCTCGTCCGTATCGAGCGTTTGCAGTAGATATGGCTCGTTCTTCTTGGCCTGCGCCTTGACGACCTTGCCCTCCTCGAACCAGAGCTCGATCCCCTCGACCACGCGCCCATCGGTGATGGCGGGGTAGGTGAAGCGCACCCAACCGTTGACGCTCTCCTCGACGGGGCCGGTGAAGACCTCGCCGCTGGGCATGTTGTGATGCCCGTCGGAGTTGACAAAGGTGCGCCCGGCAATCGAGAGGGTGACATCGGCGTTGGGGCCTTTGATGACGACCTGATCCTTGCCCTTGAGCCAGTCAACGACCCGCTGTTGCTCCTTGTGGATGCGAATCCACTCGGCGATGGGGTCCTCTTTGTTGCAGTGACACGCCCCGTAGACGAAATCCTCATAATCGCGCAGGCTCATATCGGCCTCTTGCGCATAGGCGGCGGTGGGGAAGAGCGTGCCCACCCACTTGAGCTCGCCGCTCGCGCCGCGCTCCATGTACCGCTGCATGATGGGCGTGTTGGCCTTGCGCTGTAACGCCTGCCGCGCCGGGTCAATCCCGTTAAGTTCGCGGGTGTTGGTCTCGGCCCGGATGCTGATCAAGGCTTCGAACTCATCAATAATCAGCTTGCGTACCGGGTCAATGAATTGTAGCTGCGCATCGTTGGCGGTGCGGAAGTAGATCTCGGCGATGCCGGGCAGCGAGACGTTGAGCACAGGGTGTCCGCCGCGCTCCAGCACGCGCTCGTAGACGGCGCGCACCAGTGGGGCCGCCTCCGGCGAGCTGAAGATGCCCACCCGGTCGCCAGGCTGCACATGCGTCGAATAGTCCACCAATACCTTTGCCAATCGTTGCTGACGAATGTCCATGTATAAAATCCTCCACAGATTTTGGGTTATATTGAGAGGCGATCAATCGCCACGAGGCTCTGACCCACGGGGACCGATTCGCCCTGCTCGCGCAGATAGGCTTCCACAGCGAGCAAGAAGCTGATGACGTAATCGCGCTGGCGGGCCAGTCCGATGTGACCCACGCGCAAAATCTTGCCGTGCAGAGCGCCAATGCCGCCGGAGATCATCACGCCGCCCTGGGCCTTGAGCCAGGCCTGCATGGCGTCGGCGTCGCGGCCCTCGCCGGGGCAGAAGGCCGTGGTCAGCGGGGAGGCGTAGCGCTCATCGGGGACGAACATCTCGAAGCCGAGCGCCTCCAGGCCGCGCCGCACGGCAAACATTGCTGCCTGGTAAGCCGCGTATCGTTGCTCCAGGCCCTCATCGAAGAGGAGCAGGAGGCTCTGGTGCAGCGCGTAGAGGTTGCTGGTGGGCATGGTGACGGGGGTAGGGTGCCAATCGCCCCAATGGACGGCGTACCAGCGCCAGGTCTTGAGATCGAGATACCAGCCGCGCTTGGCCTGCCGGGCCTCCACCAGCTCCCAGGTGCGCGGGCTGATGGAGAGGAGCGCCAACGCCGGCGGCGTCTCCAGTGCCTTGTTCGCCACTGAGACGCAGACATCAATGCCCCACGCGTCCACCGGCAACGGGACGCCCCCCAGCGAAGAGACCGCATCCACCACGATGAACAGCCCGTGCTCGCGCGCGACGGCGGTCAGCTCCTCCAGCGGATTGAGCACAGCGGTCGCCGTCTCGTGATGGACGACTGCCAGCGCCTCGATGTCGGGATGTTTCGCCAGGACGGCGGCGAGCGCTTCCCCCATGACCGGCTGTCCCGGCGGCGCGGGAATCTTAACGGGGATCAGCTCCAGCCCCAGGAGGATGGATTCCAGCCGTTCGGCGAAGAAGCCGTTGTAGGGGAGGGCCACTTTTGCGCCAGGCTCCAGGGCGCTGCCCAGCGCCGCCTCCAATGCCATCGTGCCAGGCCCGGCCATGATGTAGAGATCGTGGTGCGTTTGGAAGACCTGCCGCAGGAGCTCTTGCGTCTCGCCGAAGAGCCGCATCCAGTCTGGTCCGTAATGTGGCATCGAGGGGACGGACATGGCCTGGCGGACCTCTTCGCTGATGTCCACCGGCCCGGGAATCATAAGCTTCATAAAGACTACCTCCCAAAAGGTTAGGGTGACGAACGATTTATAGCTTATCCGATTTGGCGCAAAAGACAAGCGCAGGCCCCCAGGCGGAGTCCTGCGCAGAGATACGGTATCACATAAGCATCAGCGGCGGCTGCGACGCCCGCCGAGCAAGAAGATGTAGTAGAGCAATGTGGAGATGGATTGAATCAGGGCGGCGATGTAGGTGAGCGCGGCGGCGTTCAAAACTTTGCGCGCGCCTTTGACCTCCGATGATCCACTGAGGATGTTACTCTGCTTCAAGAGCGCCATCGCGCGCTTGCTGGCGTTCAGTTCCACCGGCAGGGTGACGAGCGCGAAGACTGCCGCGCCCGCAAAGGCGAAGACGCCCAACTGGGCGAGCGCAGGGGCGTTGAAGAGCATCCCGACCAGGAAGAGGAGCGGCCCCAGCCACGAGGTGAAGTTGACGATCGGCACCAGCCCGGAGCGGATGCGCAGCGGTACGTAGGCTTGCGCGTCCTGCAAGGCGTGGCCCATCTCGTGCGCGACAATCGCCACGGCGGCCACCGAGGAGGATTGCGCCACCCCTTGAGAGAGCCGCAGGATATTGTTGCGCGGATCGTAGTGATCGCTTAGCTCGCCCGGGGTCCCTTCCAACCGGAGCTGCAACCCCGATGTGCGCATCAACTGTTGCGCAGCCTGCACACCGGTGATCCGCGCTGTATTAGGCACGTTCAGATATTTGTTGTAGGCGCTTTTGACTCTGAACTGCGCGTAAAGGCCCAGCAACAAAGCGGGCAAAGCAAAGACGAAGTACATTGGATCCCAGTAGAACATAGTTCCTCCTAACTCACCGTTGAATTGTTTCTAGCATTATAACAGTCAATTATGAGAGAAACATATACAAACGCCCTTTGGCGACTCTAGTCCAGGATCTCCAACACCGCGCGGAGCACCGCCAGTCAGGTGTCTGCTTGGTTAATACTTTTTGACCTTAAAACTCACTTGCAAGTTTTAGAATCCGCTCTTTGATTTCGGTAGAAATCCACATACCAGAATCGCTTAATTTCGATACATACGGCTCAACCTTGCTAATGATGCCGTATGATTTTGCTTCTAACAACACCTTTAAGGTTCCCCAGACTTGCAAACCAGCAACTTGGGCAGTTCGGCGAGCAAGCATGTCGTCGAGTAAAACGATCTTGTCCGGGTTTTCCAACGCCAAAGCCATTGCGGCAACTTCACCTACGCCTAAATCTAAAGCTAGCCACTCGGATGGCGTAGATTGTGGATTGACCACATTCAGGCACGCATAATCATCGGGATTGGGAACATCATAACCCTTTGCGCGCCCTGCTTGTAATTCGTTTCTGACAGCTTCTGGTGTCCAGACTTTATCAAACAATTGGGGGAGCCACTCAATACCGCCAATGCGATAAAGATAAAGAAGCGGTGATGTATTACTGATGGCTTCAAGCATGGGCGTTTTCTAAGTCGTCGAGTTCTGCGGCGAAAGGGAAGACCTTGTAGCGATTCAGATTAAGCAGGAATTCAACTCTGGACATTCCCGCAAGTTCGGATGCCCGCCCGGAGGAAAGTCTGCCCATTTCGTACAACTTGACAGCCGCCAACATACGGATTTCGCGCCCAAAAGATTCTGCGTCAGTCTTTTCCGCAAGAAGCACCTTATCAGGTACTTCAATTGTAATCTGTTGAAGAGCCATGGTTACTCCTTTTGTTCATCACTCATTTCACTCGCTTCAACCATGATTTTCATTGCGGTTGGGTTCTGCACAGAGCGCGCCGACGCATTGCGACTCTAGTCCAGGATCTCCAACACCGCGCGGAGCACCGCCTGCACGCTCTTGACATCGGGAGCGACGCAGGGAACGACGGGCACAGAGTCGGTCAGTCCCAAGAGCTGCTTGATCTCGTCGGGGGGGAGCGCCGCCGGCAGGTCTTGCTTGTTCGCAGCGACGAGGTAGGGCGTTTTGCCCTTCTTGCGTAGCAATCGAATCAACTGTATCGCGTCCATGAAGCTGGCCTGATCTGTGCTGTCAACGAGCAACACAAAGGCGTCCATCTCGCGGCTGAGGATGTCCCACATGAACTCGAAGCGCGACTGTCCCGGCGTGCCGTAGAGATGCACGAGTACTTTGTTGATCCGCGCCTGCCCATAGTCCATTGCTACCGTTGTCTCTTCTTTGACCCCAGCCGTCTGCGGATCTGTGATCCGACGTTCGGTGGTCACAATTTCAATCTCGCTGGCCTGACGCACGAATTCGGTCTTGCCGGCATTGAATGCACCCGTCACAATCACTTTACACTGTTTCATACGACCTCCTTATTGCTTTTCAGCTGCGCTCTCAGAGCGTCTATCGAAGTCAACAAACCGATATCCCAGACCGCGTTCTGTGAAGATGTAACGCGGTTTGCGGGGGTCCGGCTCGATTTTCTGACGCAGGTAACTGATGTACAACCGCAGATACTCGATGGCGTCGCTGTATTCATAGCCCCACACTTTGGAGAGTAGGGTGCTGTAGGGCAACGTCCAACCGGCATTTTCGATCAGATGGCGCAGCAGGCGATGCTCGAGCGGGCGCATCTTGATGCGCTCCCCCTCGACGATCAACTCGCTGGTGTTGAAGTCCACCGCGAGCCGATCGTCAATGGTGATCACAGAGGCTTCTGGGGAGAGGCCCGCATCGCTGCGTCGCAATACGGCCCGCACCCGGCTGACCAATTCCCGTGGGCTGAAGGGCTTGGTGATGTAATCATCGGCTCCCAAGTCCAATCCCCGAACCTTATCTTCCTCGGTGTTACGCACCGTGAGCATGATGACGGGGACTTCCGAGAGCTCGCGGATCATCCGCAGCGTCTCGAAGCCGTCCATCTCCGGCATCATCACGTCCAGCAGGACGATGTCGGGCATCTGCTCCCGTACCTGCACGACTGCCGCCAGCCCGTCCCCGGCCTCGATGACGCGGAACCCCTCCATCTCCAGGTTGACCCGCACGAAACGAATGATGCGCGGTTCATCATCCACCACGAGCACCAGCGGGGATGGCGTGGTCTGAGAATTACTCGCGAACGAAGGTAACAATTTCTTCCTCTTCCTCGGTCGGCATGATCTCGATGCTATGCACGCGATGCCAGGGTAGGATTACCGTATTTGTCTCCGCCAGGAAATAGGTCACGTCGCGCCCATCGCGCAAGCGGGGGCTGTTAATCACCAGAAATTGGTCGGCTGGATCGGGCAGCTCTTCTATCTCGCCCAAAATAGCATCTTCGTTTAGTACGTGAATCAAAATTGTATAGGCCATGATCTGGTCTCTCCCTCTCGATAGGTTATTGCTTGCCGGTGTAGATATGCACCTTGAGTTGCATCGTTCCCATGCTCAGTACGTCCCCATCCTGGAATTTGAAGGGGAGGTACGAAGTCAGCCGCTCTCCGTTGAGGAAGGTCCCGTTGGTGCTATCTAAATCCTCCACAAAACAGGCCCCTTCCCGGTTGTAGATGCGTGCGTGACGCCGTGAAACGCCGTGCTCCAGGCCGCCATCGGCAGTCAGATCCAGCTCCGGGAAGACCCCGTGCGCGGCGTCCAAACGCCCCACCAGGATTTCCCACTCCGCCGACAGCAACACTTTGCGCCCGGTGTTGAGGATGTCCACCTCGATGCTGACAGCCTTGCCATTGGCAGTCCCCGCGCCGAGCTGTTCGTCCTCTGATTGGCGACGTTCCGCCTGCTCGGTCAGAGGTTCGGTGCGCAAAGGCCCACCGGAGGGTAGATAAGTCCCGCACTGCACGCAGAAGAGTGTGCCGGGAAGATTCTCAGCGCCACACGATGGGCAGATAACCTTGTTGCTGCTCTTTTCGACCATGTAATCCTCTCCTCACTTGGTGGGCAAAGTCAAACTGCGCGTACCATAGCGTAACTTTTTACGCCCCAGCATCGTTGGCGGCCCGCCTTGAGAGACGCGGCCCGCCTCCAACATTGCCGCCTGAGCTAAATCACGATATCCCATATCGAACAAACGGGTAGCTGCCGCTTGCAATAGGCTCGTTGCCTGGTTGGTTTCACCGGCTTCCAGCGCCAGCCACGCGCGTTCCTGTAACCGAAAGATGCTCAGGCGGGATAGGTAATTCAGCAACCGGCTGGATACCTGCGGCTGCTCATCCAGTTCCCGCACAAAACGCAGCTCCACATCGCGATGTAGCTGCAACGGTTGCGCGGTCTTGAGCAATTTGCTGCTCAGATCGAAGCGCGCGACCCGCTTCCAGCCTGGCTCGGCCTGCTTCACAATCAGCTCCATCAACAACGAAAGTCCCTTTTCGGCTTGCAAAGGCCCCAGGAGATAGGGGCGTGCCGTGTGCGCGCCTAAGTGCTCCATGTGCGGCATGATGCGGTGGAACGATTGGATCCGCGAATCGTCCGCTAGTTGCACGCTTAGTGATAGGTCTTGCGCGACGACGTCGCTCAAGCCGTGGATGTGATCTCGTAGAATTTGCCGCACCTGCGATGGCGACTCGATGTACTTACAAAACCCGCCGCCGCGCCGCGCTGCTTCATCCAACAGCAAATCATTCCAATCCTCACCGATGCCCAGCGCCGATATGCCAATGCCCTGCGTATAGGCCTCTTCGGCCACATCCAACACTTTCTCCTCATCACCGTAGGTGCGTCCATCGGTCAGTAGGAAGATGTGGCTGATGTGATTGGGCGAATGGTGGTTCCGAATTTCGTCCAGCCCCTTTAACAATCCCTGGTTGATCTCTGTTCCGCCTCCCGGCGTCAGTGCGGTGATGGCCGACCGCAACGTAGCCCGGTCCGTCGCCAAAGTTGAAGGGGCAAACACCTCAGCGCGATCACTGAAGGCCACCACTGCCAGTCGGTCTTGAGGCGCCAGATATTCCAACATATCCAGCGCCGCGAGCTTTACGTTCTCCATACGCACCCCGCGCATGGAGTTACTGCGATCAATGACCAGTGCCAGATTGAGCGGCAACCGGCTTGCCTGCGGCTCCTTTTCCTTACTGGCGCGGATGTCAATCAACACATACAACAGTTGTGGCGAATCCAGGGCCTCAAGATGTAAGCGGCTCAGTGTAAAGGTCCATTGTAACGGCCCCTGTTCGGTTAGCCCTCGCGCCGTGCGTTGCCGATCATAGGCCTGACGCAAAACCGTATCGCGCAGAATATCATAGGCTTCCTGCACCAGCCGGAACGCAGCCACATCCCCGCTGCCGCTATCGGGGTGATGGCGGCGCGCCTGTTGCCGATAGGCGCGCTTGATGCGCTCCTCATCGGCGTCAATGGGGATTTCCAAAACCCCATAGTAATCTTTCTCAGGATCAATGACTGGATGTTTCACAAAGGTGTCTCGGCGAATTTTAGTGGATTTGTGCCAATACCACGCTGATATTATCGTTGCCGCCGGCGGCGTTTGCGGCCTGCACCAGTTGTTCGCAGGCCGCATGCGGGCTGGGCGCTTCGTCAATGATTTGCCATAATTGCGTTTCGGACAACAAGCCCCACAATCCGTCACAGCAGAGCAACAAACGATCCCCAGTGCTCAGGGGGTAGGTGGAAATATCCACATCCAGCGGGCCGCCCTGTCCCACAGCGCGATAGAGTACGTTGCGCTGCGGGTGGACGGCAGCTTCTTCTACCGTGAGCTGCCCCATCTCCACCAGCCGGCTGACCAACGAGTGATCTTTGGTGAGGAGCTGCGGCTCCTTGTCCTCGCGCAACAGATACGCCCGGCTATCGCCAACGTGCCCCACCAGCAAACGCTCGCCCATCAGCAGCCCACAGGTCAAGGTCGTGCCGCTGCCGGGGAAAGCCCGCGCCACCTCTTGATTGGCGTGGGTAATTGCTGCGACGATCAAGTCCTGTAGCGACGCCTGGGTCGAGTGGCGCTCTGCACCGTTGAGCATCGGCAGGTAGATGTTCTGCAACAGATAGTGCGCTACCACGCGACAGGCCAGGGCGCTTGCCATCTCTCCGGCTTGATGGCCGCCCATCCCATCGGCCAGAATGAACAGCCCAAAGGGCGCCAGCGCCCCATCGCCCTCCTGGTCGCTGAGGAAGATGAAGATGGCATCTTCGTTGTGACTGCGCACCCTTCCCACATCACTGGCGCGACCTACGCAGAAGATACTGCCACACGTGGCCTTTCGCGCCGCTGGGGCGGAGAGCGGGGCCGTATCGGGCAAGGTCTTGGTGGCCTCAGCCGGCGAAGCGGCCTCGGTAACAGGCGCGATGTTCGGCGCTGCTTGTTGGGGCGGCGCAGGTGGCGGCCCCGCAGGTACGGTTGCTACTGAGTTAGGCCCTGAGGCCGGCTCACTACTACCCAACAGCTTGTTAAAGAAATCTTTCAATGGCATATTAGCACCTCTGTTGTCTCATTATGCAGGCAATGCGTAGACGTAATGGTCGGCAGAGCCTACGTAGAGCAGATTGCCATCAGTTACCGGTGTCCCCGTAATCGGGCCATCGGTCTGATAGTTCCAACGCACCTTACCGGCGCGAGCGTCCATACAATAGATATTCCCATCCACCCCGCCAAAATAGACATTTTCGCCATGTACCAGGGGTGATCCGGTGATTTGATCCTTCAGCTGATGCCGCCAGACCATCCGTCCTGCATCGGCATCCAGGGCGTAGAAATAGCCATCAGTTGAGCCGAAGAAGACCAGATTCTCCCAAGCGGCTGGCGTCGAGACGATTGCCCCGCCCGTGCGATAGCGCCAGGCGGCCCAGCCGGAGCGCACGTCCAGCGCGTAAAAGTTCCAATCCAGCGAACCTACGAAGACGAAGCCCTTATCCGCTACCGGTGAGGAAAGAATACCACGGCGTGAGCGAAACCGCCACCGCACATCCCGGTTGAGATTGAGCGCGTAGACCATCCCGGCCTGGCAGGCGATGATAATCATATTTTCGGCGATCAAGGGGCGCGTGCGGATTGGCCCATCGGCCTTGAAAGTCCAGGCCTCACGCCCGCTTGCCAGATGCAGCGTGTACAGGTTGGCATCATCGGAGCCAATGAAGATGTGGCCGAATTCCCCTACGGGTGAGGAGTAGACCTTGCCCTTTGTGGGTTTGGTCCACGAAAGGCGTCCGCTGCGCTTGTCCACCGCGTAGACCACCCCATCGGTCGAGCCGAAGACCACTAGCTCCTCGTTCACCCACGGCGTCGAGCCGATCCCGCCTTCAGTTGGATATTTCCAGATGAACTTGCCGGAGTCGGCCTCCAGGGCGTACACGTTGTGATCATAGGCGGGCACGTAGACGACATCCTCGGAGACCACCACCGAGGCGCGGACCTCATCCTCGCAGGCAAAGCGCCACATCGGTTTGACAGCACCGGAGGCAAACGAGACCGTCCCGGAAGACCCAGCCCCCTGCGTCCCACGTCCGCTGCCTGACACCGAGAGCAACGCCCGCCGGAATTCCTCCGCTGAACCCCATCGCTTGTTGATGTCGTATTCGAGCGCCTTGTCGAGTATGTCCACCAGATCGCGTGAGACGGTCGGATTGGTCTTGTGGATGGGGCGTTCATGGAAAGAGAAGGGCGGCTCCAGCCGGGGGTCTTGCTTGCTGAGCAGATGGTGCATCGTCGCTGCCAGCGCGTAGACATCCCCGCGTGGCTCAGCGACGCCCCGGTATTGCTCCGGCGGCGAGTACCCCTCCGTCCCAATCATCGTGCCCTTGGCCCCGCTCTCGAAGAGCTTGGCGATACCAAAGTCCACCAGGCGGATGCGTTTGTGATCGTCCAGCATGATGTTGGAGGGCTTGAGATCGCGGAAGACGATGGGGCGGGGTTTGTGGTTGTGCAGAAATGTCAGCACATCGCATAGTTGCAATGCCCAATCCACTACCTGATGCTCCGGCAGGAAGCCATCCCAATCGGCCAGCAGCGCCTCAAGGTCCTGCCCATTCACGAATTCCAACACCAAATAGCTGCGGTTATCCTGCGTGAAATAGTCATAGACCTGGGGGATGGCGGGATGGTTAAGCGTCGCCAAAATGCTGGCCTCGCGCTCGAAGTTGCGGACGATCATCTCACGCACCTGCGGATCGGTCGCGGTATTGATCATCTCCTTGACGGCGCACACGCGCATCACATTGGGGAAGCGCAAGTCCTGGGCGCGATAGACCGCGCCCATGCCGCCCACACCCACGACCGCTAAGATCTTGTAGCGGTTTTGCAGATGGGTCGCCTCACGCAACAAGTTCTCGCGATGCGCCGGGGGCTGCGCGGGTTGCTGCGGCTTCGGGACAACGCGTCGCGTCGCCAGCGGCTCCTCGATGGCGGCTGGCTCGGGCGCTGCGGGCGTTTCTCCGATGTGATGCGTTTGCAACGCATCCTCGGTCTCAACGGACTCCGCCAAAGAAACGTGGGCCTCTAAAGAGAGCGGTTTCTTCAGGCGCTTTGACAGCCCCCGAATGCGCCGGGTTTCCAGCCGATCATCACGATCGGCTGGTGGTGTTTCAGAATCAGCTTGCTGTTCTGGCATCCTCATATCCTCTTTTTTATCAAAGGGGGTTGAGCTGATTATACGAGGGATTCTGCAAAAAGGCAAACCGCCTTTAGGTGAGAACTAAGCTAGACCTGACAGGCTTATTAAATCTGTCAGGTCTTTACACGAACCGGCTAGGGAATCAGCCTTTGCGGACCTGCTGTTTGTGATTGTTAGGTCGCCGCTGTTGTGTCGGCGGCGTCACCCACGGTTTCTTGATCTGTTGCGGCTTGCGTTGCTGCTCAAAGGTCTGATGTTCTTTCTTCTTCTTACTCATCATGCAACTTCTTTTATGCGGCAGCTGGTTGTGTGGCTGTCCGCTGGTAGGGATCGTAGGCTGCCTCGAGCGCCTGGCGGAATTGGCGGGTGTACAGATCGTAGTAGTGGCCGCGCTTGCGAATCAGCTCCGTGTGCGTGCCCATCTCCGCGATCCGCCCGGCCTGGATGACCAGGATGCGGTCGGCGCGCTTGATGGTGGAGAGCCGGTGCGCGATGACGAAACTCGTCCGTCCCGCCATCACCGCCTCCATGCCCTGCTGGATGTGCGCCTCGGTCAGTGTATCAACCGAGCTCGTCGCCTCGTCCATGATCAACACGTCCGGGTCGGCCAGCACCGCGCGCGCCAGGCTGATGAGCTGCTTCTGCCCCACAGAGAGCAACACGCCGCCCTCGCCGACTTCTTCATCGTAGCCCTTTTCGAGCGCCGAGATGAACTCGTGCGCGTGGGCCAGCTTCGCCGCCGCGATGACCTCCTCGTCGGTGGCCTTCAATCGCCCGTAGCGGATGTTGTCGCGGATGGTGCCGGAGAAGAGGTGCGGCGTCTGCAGCACGATGCCGACGCGGCTCTGGATGCCCTGTTGGGTCAGCTCTGTATAATCGCGCCCGCCGATAGTGATCCGCCCGTTGGTGGGTTCGTAGAAGCGGCAGACCAGGTTCACGATGGTGGATTTGCCGCCGCCTGTCGGCCCGACCAGGGCGATGTGCTCGCCGGGGCGCACGCGCAAGTTAAAGTCCTGCAACACATCTTTGCCCTTCTCGTAGTGGAAGCCCACATCCTCGAAGACGATCTCCGTCCGCAGCGTCTCCGGCGTGATCGCGTCCTCGCAATCTACCACATCCGGCTCCGCATCAATGAGCGAGAAGACCCGCTCAGCGGAGGCGACCGACTGCTGCATTTCAGCGTAGACGCGCGCCAGGTCCTGGATCGGCCAGAGCATGAAGGTGAGGTAGGAGAGGAAGGCCTGGATGCCGCCGATGGTGATCCCGGCGACCTGTATTTGCAGGCCCCCGTACCAGATCACCGCGCCGACGCCGAACGCGCCCACCAGCTGCACCAGCGGCAGGAAGAGCGCCGAGAGCCAGGCCGCCCGGTACGCCGAGTTGTAGAGTGTGGAGGCCTTCTCGTCGAACTCCATCAGGTTCTCCTTCTCACGCACCAGCGCCTTGACCACCCGCACGCCGGAGATACTCTCGTTGTAGGCTCCGGTCAGCTCCGAGTTGATCTTGCGCACCTGGCGATACTCGATCAAAATGCGTTTTTTGAACCAGAAGGTGATGACGCCCATGACCGGCAGGATCACCGCGACCATCAGCGTCAGCTGCCAGTTGATGGTGAACATGAAGATCAGCGCCGTGACGATGTTGAGCGCCCCCCAGGTCACATCCACGATGCCCCAGGTGACGAGCTCCGCGATGCGGCGCGAGTCGGAGGTGGCGCGTGACATGATCCAGCCCACGGGGGTCTTGTCGAAGTAGGAGAAGGAGAGCGCCTGCAGGTGGTTGAAGACCTTGCGGCGGATATCGTATTGCACCCGCTCGCCCAGCACGCCCGCCAGGTAGATGAAGCCGAAGACGGTGAGCGCCTGGATCACGGCCAGCAAGCCGTAGGTGCGTAGCAGCGCCAACAGCTGCGCGCTGTTTCCGGCCACGATGCCCTCGTCAATGATGCGCTTGCTCAGGTAGGTGAAGTACGAATCGAGCGTCGAGGTGCCGGCGATCATCACCACGAAGCCGAGCACCCAGTACCAGTAGGGCTTGACCTGCTTAAAGACCCGTAGGACAATCTGTCCGTTGAACTGTGTTGTAAATTCTTCTTCTTGAAAACTCTCATAAGACATCTTTCTTGCTCCATTGTTGGGCGGGCAATCCCAGGCGTTGCCCGCCCCAGAATCGCTTTAAGCGACCAGCGCGACCTCTTTTTCCACTTCCGCCTCGATCTGCGCCTGAATCTCGTAGATCTTGCGGTAGAGGCCCGCCTCTTCGATCAGGTCCGCGTGCGTGCCCTGTTGCACGATACGGCCCTTGTCCAGCACCAGAATCCAATCGGCGCGCATCACGGTCTGGATGCGGTGCGCGATGACGAAGCTGGTGCGATTTTCCATCAGCCGCTCCAACGCGGCCTCGATCTGCATCTCGGTCTCTGTGTCCACCGACGAGGTGGCATCATCCATGATCAGCAGGCGCGGGTTCTTGAGCAGCGTCCGCGCGATGGCGACGCGCTGTCGTTGCCCGCCGGAGAGCGTCACGCCCTTCTCGCCGACGATGGTGTCGTAGCCCTCCGGGAACGTCAGGATGACGTCGTGGATGGCTGCGGCCTCTGCGGCCTCGATGATTTCCGCCTCGCTCACCTCGCGGCCCACGCCGTAGGAGATGTTCTCGCGGATCGAGCGCGAGAAGAGGAACGGCTCCTGCTCCACGATGCCGATCTGACGGCGCAGCGTCGCGCGCGGATACTCGCGCAGCTCCCGCCCGTCGAGCAGGATGCGTCCCTGCTGGTAATCGTAGAAGCGGAGCAGCAGGTTGACTACGCTGGTCTTCCCCGAACCGGTCGAGCCGAGCAGCGCGATGGTCTGCCCTGGGCTGACGTGGAAGGAGATGTCGTGCAAGACCTGGATCGGTTCCGGCGGCGCGGGTGCCGCGGCCTTACCGTTCTTTTTATCCTCTTCCTTCTCCTCCGGCGGCGCAGGTGTGTAGGCGAAGCCGACGTGGTCGAAGCTGATGTTGCCTTGCAGCCGGTGCTCCGCCAGCGCCGGATCGCCGGCCTCAATGTCCTCGCGGTCCTCGGCGATGATGTCGGCAACGCGCCGGTAGGAGACCAGCCCGGTTGAGACCTGGACGATGAGCCGGCCCAGGTTGCGGAGCGGCCAGACGATCCAGACGACCATCCCGCTGATCGCCAGGAAGGTCCCCACCGTGATCTCGCCACGGATCGCCATCAGCGCGCCCAGCGCCATCACCAGCAGCGTCTGCGCGGAGCAGAGGATGTCGGAGATGGGCCAGTAGAGCGAGTGCATCACCAGCAGGCGCTTGCCGCGTCGGTACTGTTCCCAGTTGTCGGTCTCGAACTTGGCGATCTCGTGGTTCTGTTGCGCGAAGGCGCGCACCACACGGACGCCGCTCAGATTCTCCTGAAGCGTCGTGGAGACCTTGCCCTCCTGCTCCTGGTAACGTTCGTAAGCTTTGGAGACCTTGCCGAAGAAGAAGTAGGACATGATGATGACGATGGGCATCACCACGATGGAGAGCCAGGCCAGGCGCGCGTTCATGTGCAGCATCATGCCGAAGTTGATGGCGAAGAGCGCCACGATCCGTCCGATGCCGATGGCCTGATCCGCGTAGAAGCGGCGCAGCGCGTCAACATCGGAAGTGGCCCGCTGGATTAGCTCGCCGGTCTTGGCGTGATCGTGGTAGGTGAAGGAGAGCCGTTGCAGGTGGTCGTAGAGATAGTTGCGCAAGCGCAACGTGATGCCCTCCGCCGTGCGCGCGGCCCAGTTCCCGCGCAGGTAGGCGAAGAGACCCTCCAGGGCGGCCAATCCCACAAAGCCTAGCGCAAAGAGCGGCAGGCGGTGCAGGTCTTGTCCCTGCGTGAGTATCGCATCCACCACGTATTGCAGGAGGAGATAGGTCGCCGTGCGCGCGGCGGCGCCCAGAGCAACGGCGAGCAGTGCGCCCAGATAGACTCGCCGGAAGCCGGTCATCATCCGCCACAGTCCCAACAGGCGGTTCTCGACGACCGTTTGCTTCAGATCAAAGGTGTGTCCCTGCGTGCGACTGCCGTCTCTATTGTGCGCGATAAGTTTTAGTTGTGCGCTATTCTGTGCCATGTATTTAACCTCAATAATAGGTGTTCCATTTGAAAGGGCCTTAGCCCGCTATATCCGCCGCCGAATGATTGAGAAATGCCCGGTTGTCCTTCCGCCTTGTCATCCATTTCCTCCTTTTCGCGGAACAAAAAAACAGGCTGGGGGATGGCCCACAGCCTGAGCAGGAAAAGTCCTGGAATCAAAAAGGCCGTGGGCATCGCAATCGCCCACGGCCTTGGGAAGACATTTATGTTATGTCAACCTTCCGAGAGGCGCACTGCGACAAGGCAGCACCAGCTGAACGCTATTGTCAGCCTGGCGCGTGCGAATGCTGAAGAAGAACTTGATGTTTGTCACAGCACTACCTCCTATAAAAAGATTAACTAAGCTCATTATATCCAGGTCGTGAAAAATGTCAACCGCGTTCTTCGGAAAAAAAGTCGTAACTGCTGAGTATAGACAAATTGTAGGGAAAAGTACGAAAATCGTCTGATAAAACCCTGCTGTGGCCGGTCTCCGACCGTGCCACAGTCCTTAACGGGCACGGTCGGAGACCGGCCCGAGCGTTTCCCAATAATTTGTCCTATACCCGTAACTGCTCAGCGAGTCGCAGTTTGGGCGATCTGGTATAGAATCCAGGGAGGCTTTGGTGCGCCGTAGGGCGCTGTGGAGGTGATGAGATGAAATCTTGGTGCAGGTATGGTTTGGTGATAGCGCTCTTGCTGGCGGGATGCACGGCTGCGACGCCAGTGCCGTTGGCGGTCGCCCTGGATGATTATATCCCGACATCAGCATCGAGTAACGGCGAATGATTTTCAAGAACCTCTTCCGGCGCAAGACGCGTACCTTGCTGACGACCTTCGGCATCGCGGTGGGCGTCGCGGCGGTGGTGGCCCTGGGTGCGCTGGCCGAAGGCTTCATCTCAGC